>DATITS010000136.1:0-24219 GCA_035467535.1 Desulfobacterales bacterium | reverse complement strand
GGTTCTGGTCGGCAGCATCGACTGTTTTTCAAAAGCCCTCCACGCGGCCTCCCTGAACTGCCGGGATTTTAATAATGGGGCCGGCGGTCAAAGAGCGATCCCGGTCGGCGAAGGAAGCGCGTTTTTCATTCTCACCCGGCCGGGGGTGCAAGACAATCGGCATCCCTTTGTCCGGCATGTCATTATAGGAGGGGCGAGCCGGCAAGTTGGGGCGCCCATTTCGAACATGCCGATCCTGCATAACGGCAATGGCAAGCTCACCGACTTCATGGGTCAGATTCCCGCCCATGCGAATTTCGCACACCTCTATGGGACCTTCCCTACCAGCATGGGCATGGATGTCGCCGCAGCGCTGCTCCTGCTGAGAACGGAGCAACTCCTGAGACTATCATTGCCGCAGTTCGACGACGGACCCCCGTTCCATGAAAATCCCCGGATCGGCTGCTGGAAACAAGGGGAAACCGGCGACTGGGGCATGATCGTCATCGGCAGATAGCTGCCCTGGACGCATGGGTTGGATATGGTCAGTTAAACCAACACGGTTTGGGCAAACCACCAATATTGGTTTCATCGCCGAGGTCAAATCTATCTCAATTGTATAGATTGCGTTAGCTAAACTTTTAACCCGCTTCAAAATGAGTGGAATACGAATCATAACCGTAAACGCCCCCATCCCTCCACGAGGCCTATGAACCCCGTTTTCACGGTAAGGTGCTCCTGTGAGATTTATATTGACAGCACATACCTGTTCATATAGTCACGCATCTACCTGCCAGAAAAACTGCATGTCCCCGCATCTCGGGCAGAAGATGACGGCAAAAAAATCAATTCACGGTTTCGACTGGTCAGCCGAGTGTCGCCAAGGCCTCATTTTATTTATTAAAAACAATGTGATATCGGCCAGTTCGCAACGATCGTGCAGGCAATAATTCCAAAAAAAGGGGGGGCATATGTTAAAAAAGCTAGTCATTTCCGTTTTCTGTTTAATGCTCATCGTTCCCTCAACTTTTGCCACGGGAGTCAAGGGTGGCTCGGAAGCCCCCCTGCCTGCATTTGGCAATCTCAAATTTGCGATAATTTCAGACCTTCATCTCGTGTTGCCGGAACAGAAAGGTAATTCCGATGGGTATCGCCTTGGATTAAAATCAAAAGAGGTGCTATCCAATACCGTCGATGAGTTAAATAAAATTAAAACGCTCAACTTCGTTCTCGTGACGGGTGATCTTACACTGGATGCGGAGCCGTGGAATATCGACACCGTCAAGTTGATTCTATCGAAGCTGAAGGTACCTTATTATGTAATTCTCGGCAACCACGATTCCAGCCTCATCTCCCACAACACAAAGGATCAGCCTGTGGGTCTTTCTAAATATGCCGTCGCAGGGGCTTTTACCGGAAAAACAACGGGTGGCATGGAGCCCGGCAGGACATACTACGCAAGGGAAATTGCCAAAGACTTGCTCCTTGTCGCACTTGATTCCACCCATTTGCAGATTTGGGACCCGGTTGCAAATATGGCTGATTTCAGCGGCAGCATTGACCCCGGGCAGATGGTGTGGCTCGAAAAAACGCTTGCTGCGAATAAGGGGAAAACTATCATCGTGATGCAGCATCATGGGACTTTCGCTTTTGCGGAAGGTGACAAAACAAATCACAACTACTGGGGATGGTTTAAACTAGATAACGGAGAAACCGTGCAGGCTCTTTATAAAAAATATGGCGTAAAAGCAGTATTTTCAGGGCATCATCACATTTCCACGCGCTATCAGAAAGTCGATGGGGTTTACCATTTCACAAACCCTTCTCTGGTCAGCTACCCCATGCGGTATACGTTGTATGACATAACACCGAAAGGGCTGAGCTGGGAGGCTCACGCTGTTCCTGCGCCGGTTGAATACCACAATCTCGTCAAAACGAATTTTCTTGCCAACAAATGGTGGCGAGACGCCGATCACTCCATGACGCCCGAGGGGGACGCAAAATATCTCGAATTTTATGAAAGCCCATCTACCATGAAGGGAAGTGTGACTTTTAAATAGACAGCGGGAATAATCCAAAACAGGCCGGGGCCGGCCGGGGCCGAAGGCCGGCCCCGGCCGGACGGGCATGGACGTTCGCGAGGACTGCCATGAAAGTCTTGACTCCCGGCCCATCTGTGACAGGAACTCGCTTTTCGACGCCGTCCACACTGCTCCCTCCCTGATTGTGCCCACTGCATGCTCTATTGCGCGGAATTCCCAATTGTATAATACATTGCAAGTCTTCAACTTTTTTAAAGGACTGGATTTGTCGGTTAGCGTGCCTCTATACGTAACAAACGACGTTTTTTCTATTGATATTAGTTTGTCGAAATTAGGCCTGCGCAGCATTTACGCAGGCCTAATGCCAGATTCACAACGGCGACCCTATTGCCCCGTCCGTCGTGCCACGGGGCTACGCGTGTGATTGCCGTCATCGAAGACCAGGACGTGATCCGTAAGATCCTCACCCATCTTGGGCTGTGGCAGAGCAGGGCCCGGCCCCAGATAGCAGCCCATGCCCCCCTATATCTGGCCGGATGGACCTCCGTTGTTGACACCCACTGAAGGTGGTGTTTATTGTCTGACCGTGGCTGGGAGCAAATTAGCATCCCCATATTTTGGGGCAGACGGGCGGCCGACCCGCAATCATGCCATCGGCCAACCGTTGCTCCCCAATAGCGGGTCCGTTGTCGGCGGGCGCCATCGTTTGCGCTCCGCGCGGCGACCCGCGACCCTTGTATCCACAACGGAGAGACACGCAGCGTGGGATTCAAGGACCTGTTAAACAAGGGCAAGTGCCTCGTCGGGTTGCACCAGGGCGAGTGGAGTGCCAGCTCGCAGAACGGCTGCACCTTCACCCGCGTCTGCGAGCGCTGCGGCACCGAAAACCAGAAGGTCGAGCACCCGTGGGGCGAGTGGGACTTCGTGGCTGACGGCGCGTGCGACCAAGTGCGCAGCTGTGGCCGGTGCCGGAGCCAAGAGCAACGCGTTAGCCATGCTTGGGCGGAGCCGAGGTACGCGGCTGAGGGCAGCTGCGAGCGCCACCAGGTGTGCGAGCGCTGTCGAGCGGAGCAGCCTGCGCCGCTGGCCCATGTGATGGACGAGTGGCGATACACGGCCGAAGACGTGTGCACGCAGCTGGACCACTGTAGCCGCTGCCAGGCGCTGGGGACGCAGCGACGCGTCGAGCACACCTGGGGCGACTGGCAGCATAGCAACGCGCACAACGGTCCCGTGCGCGTCTGTCGCCGCTGCGGGGAGCTGCAGGCGCGCGCGACGCCGGCTCCCGCCGCACAGTCGGCTGCGCCGGCCGGCGTGGGCGGGAAGCCGCGGCAGGAGATCTTCGACGCCAGGAAGCCTAGGATGCAGCAGCTGACCGAGTCAACCGCGGCGCTCGGGCGGATCCTCGGCGCCGTTGGCGACAACGCCCAGGCCCAGCCCTCTCGAAGCTCCGAAAGCGGACAGGCGAAGTCGCGCCCGGCCCCACCTACATTTAACAAGGAAGAGGTGGCCGACCTGCTCGCACGGGGCGAAGTCGCCCAGGGCGGCAGCCGGTCGCCACAGCGTGACAGCCGGCTCGTGGGCCACTGGCGATACACCGACGCCATGTCGAGCGGCGGCTTCAGCCTCGTGACCGACTTACATCTCGTGCTCGACGACGAAGGCCGGTTCGTCAGTTGGTCGCACTCGGCAAGCGGCATGGGCGAAACCCGATCCGCGTCGGAGAGCGGCACGTGGGAGACACGCGGCGCAACGCTCTTCCTAAACTACGACGATGGCAACGAGAGCGAGCGGGCCTTCGTGCTGCATACGGATCAGCTGTTCTTCCCGCAGTCGAGCTCGCAGCGGCTCTGGGAACGGGTGCGATAGTGGCGATCCCGACCGTCCAGCCGTGTCTCTCCAGCGAGTCGCACGCGTGGGGCGAGTGGTACTACAGCGAGGCGCAGGCTGGCGCCGTGCGTCGCTGCGTTCGCTGTGGCGTGATCGTGGCGAAAGGGGGCTCGGTCGTCGCACGTGCCACTATCGCTGGACACGACAGAGATGTCGTGGCCGCGCAGGAGGGCGGCATCGATCTCTCGGGCTCTCCAGATGGCGGCAGCCGGGAGGCCATGTTCGCTTGGGCGCAGAAGATATTCGAAGATGAGCAGCGCAAGGGCCGTTTCGACAGCGCGCGCGAGCAGGCACTGGGCAGCCTGATGAAGCGCCTGGGCGACGTGATCCGGCGCGATGCGGCGCTCGATCTGGATGCGGACACACAGGCCACGGACCTTTCGATGCACAAGGCGCGCCTGGCCGACAGGACGAAACAGAAGTCCGACCTCTTGCGCCTGATCGATGAGATCCGCCCTATGGTGCGCGAGAAGCGAACCGACTCGCCACTGCCGGAGGACACGCGCCCCTCGAGGGTGGCGCGCCTGCTCTCCGAGGCGCAGGAGCGGCTTATGGGGGCGCTAACGGTCGCAGCTTCGGGACCAGAATCCACACGCGACGTTCTGGCGCAGCTCTGGGGCCGACTCACAGGCTTCGCCAACCGCGTCCGGCAACCCGAGGGCGACGAGACGTGGCTCATCAACTTGGAGCGAGACAGCCTGCGCAGTCTGATGCACGAGTTGCGCGAGTTTGACCGACGCGGCCACGCCATGGTTGCGCGGCCGTTCTGGTCAGGCCCGTCTATCCGGGTCGATGTGAACTTCGTTCTCCATGCCGGCCCTCCCACCAGCCGCCGCGTGCTCGAACATGCGGCCGATGCGATCGGCATGGAAGTATCGGCCTTCGTCCAGCCCGGCGTGGATCCAGCCCAGACCTGCTGGAAGGACGCCCAGCGGGCGGGCATCGCCGTCTTCGACCTGTCCGAGCGCAACCCGCAGGTGTTCTACCAACTCGGGCAAGCCTACGCCCTCGGCACGGACGTGCTTCTCCTCTGCCGCGAGGGCGTGACGATACCGTTCGACGTGGCCCAGAGCACCGTGGCCTACAGAGACGAGGCCGATCTCGAGGAAGCTCTGCCAGCCGCACTCGACACCGTGCTCTACGGCAGCCAGACTTCAAGCGGGCCCGATTCGGCACCTGGGACGATCGAAACTTGCCGGCGCATCGCTGCCGGCGCCGGCGGCGCACCAGCGCACGGCCTGATCGGTGTTGTGCTGGCGCAGATGCAGGACGCCCTGGACGATCCCGTGGCGTTCCGCGCGGCCCTGGACCAGTTCCTGAGCCAGTATGGCGATTCGTCCGTGCACCTCCTGCAGCCCCGCTGGCCACCGCGTTACCCTGATCCCGATCGGCCTTGCTGCTTCGTGGTCATGCCCTTCGACCCGCGGCTGGCCACGACGCAGGAGGTCTATCGCGACCTGGACGCCCGCCTGTCGAAGACCGGACTCGAGGTGGTGCGGGGCGACGTGGCCGAGGGTCAGGACATCATCAAATCGATCTGGGAGGAAACCGCCCACGCCGACCAGGTGATCGTCGATTTAACCGGCTTCAACCTCAACGTGTGCCTGGAGCTGGGGATGGCCGACACCCTGGGCCGGCCCACGGTGCTCATCGGGGAGAGAGGCACCGAGCAATCGCTGTTCCCGGCGATCGCCAAGCGCCGATGCCACACCTATGGCACCGACTACGCCGAGACCCTCGACTTCCTCGGCGAGATCGAACGCTGGAGCCGACGGGCGCGCGCGCAGCGACAAGGATAGAGGATTCGCGTCCTCTATCCATATTCATGATTGAATCACCAAGTATCCGCCTTGTTTCCATCTTTCTACAACCTATCGCTGTTCCCAATCGGTTTTGGAAAATCTCCCTTCGATCTGACTGTGTACCGCTACGCCTCGACCGTGAGCCACGCGAACCCGTGGGAGAACCGCCCGCTTTCGGGGATGAAGCAGAGCAGGTTCTGGCCGGGCTCAAGCTTGCCGGAGTGAAACAACTCCTCCAGGATAATGAAGATCGCAGCACTCCCGGTATTGCCCTTTTCCGCAAGATTCGAGACCCACTTGCGGTCAGGCACTTCAAACCCGATCCGTTTCATCTCGTCGTAAAATTTCGGGCGGAAATAGGCCGATGAATAGTGGGGCAGGAACCAGTCCACGCGATCGGGATGCAGGCGGTGCTTCTGAACGACCTGCGCAAGCGCCTCGCCCATGGTTCGTACAATTTCGATATCGAGAAGCTTGATGTCCTGCCGGACCGAAAACCGATGCGGCATCGCATCCGGTTCGAACGCTTCGGTCTGCCGCCAGCCGACAACGCTGCCGTCCGCCCGCTTCATTCCGCCGCCGTACATGCATGTCTCCAGAGCGCCGGCGTATGAGATCACATCCACCCATGCCACTTTCAGGGAAAGCCCGTCTTTCCTTTTGTGGGGGGATAAAAACACCGCGCCGGCGCCGTCCGAAAGCATCCACCTCAAGAAATCGGCGTCAAAAGCGCGCACCGGCCGGGTCTCCAAGTCGGTCGCCCCATCGTAAAACGGGGTCAGGAATTGCGCCCGCATGTAAGAAGAGGCCAGTTCGGAGCCGGTGGCCACCGCATTCGACGCCAGGCCGGCGGCGACATTCATGCACGCATATTTGAACGCCGTAATGCCCGAGAGACAGATGCCGGAGGTCGTCACCGCCTCGCAGGCCGGGATTCCCAACTCTCCCTGCACCATGAGGGCGTGGCCGGGGAACAACAGGTCCGGACTCGTGGTGCCGCAACACAGGCATTGAATGTCACCCGGGGCATACCCTGCATACGGTTGCAGCCGTCGAACGGCCTCCGCCGTGAGCTGGGCATTGGTGTGGGTCAGTTGCCCCGATTCAGGCTCCAGGGCGTAATAGCGCTGGGTGATTTGATTGCTTTTGAGCACCAGTCGTTTGGCCTTGGAGGACACCCCCCGCACTTTTCCGAGAACATCCTCGATGACGTCGTTTGTCACCGGGCGGTTGGGCAGAATGGCCGCCACATCGTTGATAAATACGTCCATGAGCTCCTCTTTCACCCGTGGGATATGTGCTTCAGGAAGCGCTTCAGCATCGCGGCATAGGCCTGGTAGAAAATCTTGGGCTCCATGCGCGTAGAGCAGACGGCATTCGTAAACGTGTAGTAGTCCAGGTCCTGGATGGTGATCTTGTGTCGCATCTCCCGGTGCAAGGGGGTGCCGGGCAGGGGCGTCAGAATCGACGGCAACGGCAGGTCGATGGAATGCGCCGCTACGAAACGCTCCAGGGCATCGAAATCCGCTGCGGTGTATTCCGGGTCCACGATGAAGTCTCCGATGACCCGGATGCCCAGATCCTTGAGAATGCCCATGGCCGCGATGTTGACGGCAAGCGAGCTTCGCTTGTTCAATCGCGTAAGCCCGGCGTCGCTGATCTCCTCGAACCCGATGACCGCCGCCGCCAGCCCGGCCTGCTTCCATAACTTAAAAAGGTCCGGATGCCGGGTCACCGTCTCCGCCCGCACGTCCGCGACGATCGCCTTTTTCACCCCTGATTCGACAATGCACCGGCCCAG
This sequence comes from Desulfobacterales bacterium, assembly GCA_035467535.1. GTDB lineage: Bacteria > Desulfobacterota > Desulfobacteria > Desulfobacterales > SpSt-501 > SpSt-501. The sequence continues at coordinate 16,705 of DATITS010000136.1, read as the reverse complement.
GTCGAAGGCCTGCTCCAGGTCGCCGAACGTGTTGGCATCCACCAGGCGAACGACCGGGACCTCTCCCAGCAGCTGCACGTCGCGCAGCACCGCTGCCGGCCGATGGGTGAGGTAGCGCCCATCGGTCATGGTCGGGATGGAGCAGAAAATGCACCGGTGCGTGCAACCATAGGCCGAAGCGACGAAACCGACCTTGCCGCCGACGCCGCTCATCACATACTGGTCCCTGTGGGCAGCAACCAGGTCGTAGCGAGGGGGGCGGTCGTCGACAAGGTCCGCATGGGAATAGACCCGCCGGGCATACTTCAGGCTCCCGCCCGGATTGGTTTTCGCGACACCCGCGACCCCGGCGCCGGCCGTCCGGTCGGCAATGGCATCGACCAGCTCCCGGAAGCTGAGCTTGCCCAGGCCCATGACAATGTAGTCGATGGCGGCGTGGTTGAAAAACGCGGGGTCGCACGAGGCATGGTGGCCGCCCACCACGACCAGGGCATCGCTGTTGCGCTTGACCTCCCCTGCCAATCGCACCACGGTGTTGGCTTCGCAGGTCACGCCGGTGAACCCGACCAGGTCGGGTTCAAACTGCTCGAGGGTCTTTTCCAGAACGTCGGGGGTCACTTTCAAGTCGGCAATGGCGACATCATGCCCGTCCAAGTTCCCGGCGATGACCTCGAGTGCCAGGGGTTCGCCCCTGAAAATCATCTTGATCGTATCGATCCCGTACTCCTCTTCGGGGATGCTCCTCCCGCAGTTGGGCGGGTTCACGAGGAGAATTTTCATACCGCTTCCCATGTTCGCCTGCGATTGCTCCGAAAATTGTAACTGCTCAAGGACTCAGGGCTCAGGAATCCAACAAGGGAGGACGCCATGGTTCTCGCCATCCTCCCGCATGAAGGATTGAGACCAGTGGCGATCGGACCCCGGCAACTGCTTCTCTCCTGAACCCCGAACCCTGACTTCCTGAAGAGTTACCTCAGATCACCCCCATCGGCCAACCTCAAGGTTGACTCGCAAAGGCTTTGAGGTTAAATATCCATATCGACTGCCAGCCCGTCATCGATCAATCAAATGAGTATATTGGTAGTGCCGGTATTTTGCAAAGTGAATTTAATTAAAAAAACCTCGCCCAACCGACCCGCCTCGGGCGACAAAAGAAAAACCCGCAGGTGCTTTCAGCGGACAGACCATCATTCGGGGCAGCGGGCATGACGCAGCCGCAGTCTTTCCCCCTCACGACGCTCCTTTGGGCTGAAGGGCTTACCAAGACGTATCCGCATATGCGAGCTCCCGCGCTCGCATCCTTCAGCCTCTCCATGGAGCCCGGCGAAATAGTGGGCCTGCTGGGACCCAACGGTGCGGGAAAAACAACGGCCATCTCCCTGTTGACCGGGCTATTGTCTCCGGATTCCGGCAGCGTGCACATTTGCGGTGCCGATCTTTTCAAATTTCCCCGGAAAGCGCGGCAATGCATCGGGTTGGTTCCGCAGCACATCGCCTTGTATCCAAGCCTGACGGCGGCTGAAAATCTGTCGTATTTCGGCAGAATGTATCGAATCGACGGCCGCGAATTGAAAGAGCGCATCGATGCCTGCCTGGACATCGTGGGCCTCTCGAACAGCGCGCATGGCCGAATCGAGACGTTTTCCGGAGGAATGAAACGCCGGGCCAACTTGGCCGTCTCCCTGCTGCATCAACCCCGGCTGCTTTTCCTGGACGAACCCACGGCGGGAGTCGACCCGCAGTCACGCAATATGATTCTGGACCGGCTTTCGGAGCTGAGCCGCTCCGGAGTCGGCATGCTCTACACCACGCACTATATCGAAGAAGCCGAGAAAATCTGCTCCCGCATCGCCGTTATCGACGAAGGGCGCACCATTGCACACGGCAGCCCCGGGGAACTGACGCAAGCGCATCCGGGCTGCAACGATCTCGGCCAGCTTTTTCTCCGGTTGACCGGGAAAGACCTGCGGGATTGAGAATGCAGCCTCTCCTTGCCACCCTTTTCAAGGAATTGCGCCTGCTCTACCGCGACCGGTTCGGGCTGCTCGTGCTTTTTGTCATGCCCGCCGTGCTGGTCGTGGTGGTTTCGCTGGTCCAGGAAAACGTCCTGAAAGCAACGGGTGCGGCCCACATGGAGATCCTCTTCATCGATCAGGATCGACAGACGTTCGGCAAGCTCATCGGCGAACAGCTGGAGACCCTCGACAGCGTGACGCTGGTCACGTCCCTGGACGGACAGGCGATCGAGACCGACCAGGCCCAGGCTCTGGTCGACAAGGGAAGGTTCCAAGCAGGCATCTTCGTCCCGGCAGGGATTACGGAAGCGGTGCGCGCCAGGGCGGTTGCACAGATCGCGGATGCATTTTCCGGCGAATCGAGGGAGAGTGCCCTGCCCCTGCCCCACGTGTCGGTCTATTTCGATCCCCTGGTTCAGGGGGCCTTTCGCTCCTCGCTCCTGAATGCCCTGAAGCAGATGCTTCTGGCCATGGAAATGGAGATAAAAGCGCGAGTCCTGGCGGAGTCGTTACCGGCCCATTTCCGGCAGACGCTGAGTTCACTAACAGAACGGATGCCGATCGACTCGGCGGCCATCCCCAAACTTCAATTGGACCCGGGCTGGGGACGTCGACGATTGATGGATGTCGTCGCCGAGCAAAGCCGTTTGAAGAAACTGCCGACCTCGGTCCAGCAAAACGTTGCGGCCTGGTCGGTGTTCGGCATCTTTTTCATCGTGCTCCCCCTGGGAGGAGCCATCATCGGCGAACGCAAGGACGGCACCCTCGCACGGCTGAGAACGCTGCCGGTTCCCTACCTCACCCTTCTCGTGGGGAAACTGGGCGCCTACGTCGCCGTCTGCTGGGTGCAATTCCTGTTCATCGTGCTGATGGGAAAAGCCGGGCTGCCGCTGCTGGGAGCCCCCGTTCTCAGCCTCGGCTCCGAGACCACCGCCCTGATCGTCACGGTGACGATGGTCGCCCTGGCTGCCTGCGGCTATGGTCTCATGCTCGGCACCCTCGCCCGCACCCTGGAGCAGGCGACCATGTTCGGGGCGGTCTCGGTGGTCTGCGCAGCCGCCCTGGGCGGCATCATGGTCCCGGTCTATGTCATGCCGCCGGTCATGCAGACGATCAGCCTCTTCTCGCCTTTGGCCTGGGGGCTCAATGCGCTGGTGGAGATTGCGGTGCGTGAGGGCACCTTGGGGTCGGTCCGGCACGAACTGCTCTACCTGGCCGCCTTTTTTGCGGCGACCATGGCCATCGCCTGGACTCGCTTCGGTCGTTTCGACCGCCAGGCGGAAACGTAAAGCGTGGACCTTAGGGGATTCAGGAATGAGGGGGTTTTTATTGCATAGGGTCGTGTTGGGGCTGGCGGGGCTGGCACTTTGGATGGCTGCGGCGAGCACGCCGGCCTGGAGCGGGTTGCCCGACTGGCGCAAGTACCTGGAGATCATCAACCCGACGTCCGATATTGCCACGGAGCTTCGCCACTACCAGGTGGGTCAAGTCGTCAGCCTGGAGGATCCCCGCTTTTCGGCGGCCAACGTCCGCTGGGGCCTTTGGGTCCCTCAGGAGTTCCTCCCGGACACGGGGGCGGGCCTCTATTTTCTCCAGGACTACGCCAGTGACAAGACTCCCATTCTGTTCGTGCACGGGTCCGGGGGCAACCCGACCGACTTCCGCCTCCTGATCGAAGGCCTCGACCGGTCCCGCTACCAGCCATGGGTCTATTTCTACCCGACCGGCACGCGCCTGGAACGTCAGAGTGAACTGCTGGGCCACATGGTGACCGCTTTGCAGAACCAGCTCGGATTCCGGCAATTGTGCGTGCTGGCACACAGCATGGGCGGACTCGTCGCCCGGGGGGCTATCGCCGAGGCGGTCAAGCGCTCGATCCCCATCGAGTTTCCGACATTCATCACGCTGTCAACGCCCTGGCAGGGCCATGCCGGCGCCGAAAAGGGCGTGGCCCAGTCCCCCGCCGTCGTGCCCGCCTGGCGGGACATGGCACCCAGCAGCCCGTTCTTAAAGAAAATCTGGGAAATCCCCTTGCCGGAAAAGACCGCCTACTACCTTATCTTCGGCTACCGGGGGGATTTCAGCCTGATGATCAATCGCAACAATGACGGCGCCGTCAGCCTGGCAAGCGAGCTCGACCCGCGCGCGCAGGTGGCCGCCCGACGGACCTTCGGGTTCAATGAGGACCACGGCGGCATTCTCTCCAGCCCTGCGGTTTTGCAGGTGGTCCATACGATCCTGGTCAACAGCGAGGTCCAGGTGCCATGGACGGAACGGAACATCGAGTAATTGCAACGACCAGGATTTAACCAGACAAGTTGATCCACAATTCGGATTAATTCGGAGCGTGGCGAAACTTCTACAGTCGCCACCTTGAAACAAAGCCCAGGCTATACAAGTTGTCTGGGCTTTGCCCTCGTCTTTTCCTCTGCCCTCGAATCCGTAAAACATGGCCGGTGAGCGCGGCTTGAGAACCGCCTATTTTGCCGGGGTGACTATTTTCACGACTTCCTGGCAGATTCCACGACCCGTACCTTCCGGAAAAGGCTTCGGATACTGTATGGCCCAATCCATCGTACCTTGCATGCCCATAAACTTACCGGTCCCCGCAAATATTTTTGCGGTGCCGAGCACAGTGCCAGGGGGCAAATCCTTGGCTGGTTTCTCCACAAGCTCCCAGATCAATTTATCCCCGTCCTTATCTACCCACGTCTCGAATGAACCCGAACTTCTTTTTAGAAAACGAGTCCAGGTTGTCACCGGCCAAAGATGGCCCTTTTAAAGAGCGCATGATGAAGGCATATAGCAGTGCTGGACTGAAATGATATTTTCTGCCCCTTTTATTCGAATCCGGGTTCAACTCCAATTTGCCGAATTGTTGTATCGCCGGACAGATCTCAGGCAACTCCTTCAGACGAGTTCTCAACCCCCGGTAACGGGTATCTGCACCTCAGCGCGGTGCTCCTTGTGGTCGTCAACAAGCGGGATGGCCTTATCGTGTTGCTCGATGCCATCTACGGTGACGCGCATCTCGCCAATCCCGGCAGGTGTTTGCAGGACCGCGATGTGGTAGACCGTCTCCCGATAGCGGTAGTGCATCTTGAACCCCTGCCAATCCGCAGGGAGGCACGGCGTAAAACGAAGTTTGTCGACTTCGAGTCTGAGCCCCAGGAGGGACTCCACGATCAGCCGGTACATCCAGGCGGCCGAACCCGTGTACCATGTCCAGCCGCCGCGGCCGGTGTGCGGCGGTACCGCATAGACGTCGGCCGCCACGACATACGGCTCCACCTTGTAGGTGGTGGTCTCCTCGGTCGATCGTGCATGGTTCACCGGGTTGATCATGGTAAAGAGCTCCCACGCGCGTCGGTTGTCCCCCAGGCGAGCGAAGGCCATTGCCGCCCAGATGGCCGCATGCGTGTACTGCCCGCCATTTTCTCTCACGCCGGGGACGTATCCTTTGATGTAGCCGGGATTCAGCGCCGACGTGTCAAACGGCGGGTCCAAAAGTTGGATCAGCCCATGCGCGCGGCGAACGAGGCGCTCGTCCACCGCTTCCATGGCCATGCGCGAGCGCTCATGATCACCCGCACCCGAAAGAACGGACCAGCTCTGCGCAAGTGAATCAATTTGGCATTCGGGGTTGACTGCCGATCCCAGCGGCGAACCGTCGTCGAAATAGGCGCGGCGGTACCACGCGCCGTCCCAGCCGTGTTCCTCGAGATTCCGGCGCAAGCGAGCCGCTTCCTCCTGGCAGCGTTCGACCCAGGCTATATCACCACGTGTGTTTGCCACCTCAGTGAAGCGCGTGAGCACTTCATGTAGGAAAAACCCCAACCACACGCTTTCGCCTTTGCCGTGTTCGCCCACCAGGTTCATGCCGTCGTTCCAGTCACCGGAGCCGATGAGCGGCAGGCCGTGTTCTCCGAACTTGAGGCTGTTCAGGATGGCTCGGACACAGTGCTCGTAAAGACTCGCCGCCTCTTCAGAGCGCCCCGGCAGATCGTAATAAGAGTCTTCGTCAGCGCCTACCGGGCGACCCTGGAGGAAGGAAACCGGCTCATCCAATACGCCGGTGTCCCCGGTGGTCAGGACGTAGCGGGCGGTCGCAAGCGGCAGCCAGAGAAAATCGTCCGAACAGTGGGTACGCACACCCCGACCCGTGGGAGGATGCCACCAGTGCTGAACATCCCCCTCCGGAAATTGGCGGCCCGCGCACCGGAGCAGGTGCTCGCGCACAAGCTTCGGCTTGGCGTGGATGAGTGCCATCACGTCCTGCAACTGATCGCGGAAACCGAAGGCGCCCCCCGACTGATAGGTTGCGCTGCGCGCCCACAGGCGGCAGGATAGCGTCTGGTAAAGCAACCAACCGTTGGCCAGCACGTTGAGGGAGGGGTCGGGTGTCTCCACATTTACCGCACCGAGGGTGTGCTTCCAGTGCTGCCACACGCCATCGAGGGCGCCGCGCGCAGCGGCTGATCCTCGGAAGCGATTGACCAGGTTCCTGGCATCGTCGGTATTGCGTCCGACCCCGAGCCTGAAAACGATTTCACGCTCCTGCCCGGTGGCCAGGTCAAAGCTTACCTGAATCGCAGCACAGGGGTCCAGGGCGGCCCCCACCTTGCCGGAAAGGCGTGTGCGAGTCATAGAGACAGGAGCGCTTTGGGTGCCGTTGCGCCCCAGGAATTCCGTCCGACTGCCGCTCACGGTGCGGTGCGTTTCGTCCACGTCGAAGAACGCCGTCCGATCGCGGAACTCGGTGTTGTAAGGATTGCGCGCGAAGAGCGCGCCGCTATTCGGGTCGATTTCGGTGACCACGTGCATGGCCGACTTCGGCCGCAGGTCCCCCAGCACCCATTCCGCATACCCGGTGGCGGAGAGCCTGCGGGCCCGGCCCGAGTCGTTGCGCACTTTGAGCACCGCAAACTTGACCGCTGCGTCCAGGGCCACGTAAACCCATAGCTCGGAGCGGATGCCGCGCTCGGTGTGTTCGAAGACACTGTAGCCGAAACCGTGCCGCGCGACGTAAGGCGTTGCCCCGCGGCAGGGCAGCGGCGTGGGCGACCAGAAGTGGCCGCGCTCTTCGTCACGGAGGTAAAAAGCCTCTCCCCCCGAATCGCTCACGGGATCGTTCCCCCAGGGAGTGAGGCGGAATTCGTGGGCATTCTCACTCCAGGTGTAGGCGGCGCCACTTTCCGAGATCACGGTCCCGAAGTGGGGGTTGGCCAGCACATTCACCCAAGGCGCCGGCGTCCGCTGCCCGTGCGCGGTGGTAATGACATACTCGCGCCCATCCGGGGTGAATCCACCCAGTCCGTTGTAGAACGTCAGATCGTGGCGCGGCAATGCGGTCACCGCCTGGGGTTCGGGGCGGTGGGTTCGGGTCGGGGTAAGGAGGGGCACGCTTACTTCCACCAGACTGCGACCCTTGAGCTGGTCCGCCAGCGACCCCCGGCTGTCGGTGATGATGGCGCGAGCGACCGTTTGGATCAGAATGCGGTCCTCCTCCGATATCTGGTCGGAAGGTCTTACAAAAATGCCGCCCGGCCGATCGGTTAGGCTGATTCCGGTGCCTGCGGCGATGAGGTCCATGATCTGGTCGTGGAGGAGCTGCCGGTAGCCGGCGTGATCTTCGTTCCAGATTACCAAGTCCACCGCGAGTCCTTTCAAACGCCAGTATGCGTGGGCCTGCACGAGTTGGCGCACCAGGTCGATATTGGCCGGATCTTCAATCTGCAGCAGCACAATCGGCAAGTCGCCGGAGATGGCGTACCCCCAGAGACCGGATTGCCCCCGGTGGTTCTTGATGAGCACACTCGGGTCGGCTCGCAGCGCTGCATTGGCGTAGGTGATCGAGCTGGCAAGGTGCCCATAGAGTTGCGCATCGGCCGCTGAGGCATTGAACTGGCGCAGCAGCACTTGGCCATGCGTCCATGCAAGATCAAAGACGCGATCCGCAAGCCGTCGATCCTGGTATTTTTCAACCAGGCTCAAGGCTGCATCACGAGTCTCCCCAATGCCGGAGACCATGTTTATTGTTGCCGACTCCTCCGGATCGAGCGTTATCCGGTAGCGGATGGCGACAATCGGATCGAGCACGGAGCCCTCGCTGCCCGAGAGCGCCCCTGAATAAAAACCGGCACCCCAGCTCATCGCTTGTGGATCGGCGACGGTGTTGCCGCGGCCGATAAACTGCATGCGGTCGGTCTCATAGGAGACGTCTCCCGTCTTCCCCCCATGCACGGCCATCATGTGCAACATCCAGAGCGCCGGCTCGTCCTGGGAGCGGGGTCGCCGAGTGCAGAGGATCGCCCGCTGCCGGCGGATGATCTCGGTCTGCACAAAAAGATTGCTGAACGCCGGGTGCAGCGCGTCCGCGGCCGGCGGAGCCAGAACCACTTCCGCGTAACTGGTAACGTCTATCGATCGGCGCGTCCGCGCGCGGTTGGTGATGCGGACGCGGCGCAGTTCAATGTCATCCTCGGGCGAAACAGCGATCTCGGTATGGGTGTCATAGTCGTGGTCGCGGCCGCGAAACTCGGCTCGCCCTTCCGAGAAGATCGCCTCAAAACGCTTTGGTCGTTTGAGCGTCGGCTGAAATGTGGTTGACCAGAACTCGCGGCTTGCCACGTCACGGATGTAACAAAACGTGCCCCAGTTGTCGCAGGTGCTGTCTTCGCGCCAACGGGTGACCGCGAGGTCCTTCCAGCGGCTGTAGCCGCCGCCGGCACTGGTGACCATCACGTGATACTTGCCGTTCGACAGAAACTGCACTTCTGGGTTCGGCGTGTCGGGGCTTGTGAAAACGCGTATCGGAGATTCCTGTGCGCTGGAAGCCGTGTGGATCTCGGAGAGTTCGGAGGTGTGCGCATAGAACGCCGTCGCTTTGGGGACTCGCTCCTGGAGCAACAGCAGGGTCGCCTGAAACAAGGGCTCCGACTCGAAGCGCCTCTGCATCGGGCGGTTAAGGAGCAGATGGGCCAAGGACAGGAGACTCATGCCCTGGTGATGGGCCATGAAGGACCGGACCACGGCGCTCGATTGTCCGCGCGGCAGACGCGACGGGGTGTAGTCGATCGCTTCGTAGAACCCATAACGGGCGTCAAGGCCTTCGGCGGCGAGTCGCTCGAGGTTCAGACACGCCTCCTCAGGCGCCACCATGAGCGCCAGCGCCGAAGCATAGGGCGCAATCACGAGGTCCTCGGCGAGCCCGCGTTTGAGCCCCAGGCCGGGTACGCCGAACGCTCGGTACTGATAGGTAAGGTGCACATCGATGGCATTGTAACCACATTCCGAAATGCCCCACGGCAAGTCGCGCTTTTTCCCATACTCGATCTGCCTGGTCACAGCCGCCTTACAGGTTTGGTCGAGCAGCGTGTGTTCGTACATCGGCATAACCAGGAGCGGCATCAGGTATTCGAACATCGAGCCACTCCACGAAAGGAGGATCGGTTCTCCACCGGCGGTGGTGAGCAGACGTCCCAGGGCGAACCAGCTCTCCTGCGGCAGTTGCCCCTGCGCAATCGCTACGAAACAGGAAAACCTCGCTTCCGAAGCCAGAAGATCGTAGTAACTGGAGTCCCGCCGATTTTCACCGACATTGTAGCCGATAGCCAGCAGATGACGCCTCTTATCAAACAGGAAGTCATATTCCATTCGGGAGAGTGCGTCGCTAAGCAGGGCAAGCCCCTTGAGAGCCGCAATCCTTGTTCTTGCACGCTGACTAGCCTCTGTGATGAGGCGCTGAAGTTCACCAAGCCGCACGCGCTCCTCGGACGGCGGGGCAAAGCTCAGTTGCTGCTCGATGGTCGGCACGAGCTTTACGTCCAGCGCTGCCAGTTCGCGCAGTGTTGGGATTTCGTCGAGACCCGGAAAGTCTTCGAGGCGATTTTGAGTCGGCAGGAGTTCTGTCCACGGAGCAAGAAACGCCAGCTCTTCGAGGGCATCTCGACATTGCATGGCGAAGGCGTGAGCCCACCACCCAAATTGGCTGCCGGGGTTGGCATCGAGAACTTCCACGTCGACGACAACCAGCGCAGCGGAGGCTGCCAGCTGATCCAGGCACTGCCGCAAAGCCATGAGTGTGGCGGGTTGGGAACGGATCGCGGACTCCAGGTCCTGCAAAAGTTGAGAGAACCGGGCCGGGGCGTAACCTTCCGGAAGGGCGTCTGCCGGAGCGGCGACCGCAGCGTCCATAGCGATCCTGAGGGTGTCGCTTAGGCCCTCGAACAATCGTGTTCCCAGGATCTTGTGATCGGCAAGTCCGAGCAGGCCCGGTCGCAATGTCAGCAGATGGCCCGCGAGGTTCCCGCTATCCACCGACGAAACGTATAGGGGCGGCAGTGGTTTCAGGGATTGTGTGTCGTACCAGTTAAAGAAGTGGCCTTTGTGACGTTCCAAACCTTCCATCGTATGGAGCGATTTTGCCGTTCGCTCGATGAGTTTTCCAGCCGAAATATAGCCAAAGTCGTACGCGGACAAATTCGCCAGCAGCGCAAGGCCCATGTTGGTGGGCGACGTGCGGTGTGCGATCACGGGAGCGGGATGCTCCTGATAGTTGTCAGGCGGCAGCCAGTGATCGTCGGGGCCGACAAAAGTTTCGAAAAACGCCCAGGTCTTCCGGGAAAGCGTCCGCAGAAAGAGGATCTGACCCGCTGTCAGCCTTTCTCTGCGGCGGGCCAGCGGCCGACTGATCCACCAGGCGATCGCGGGGGAGGCAAACCAGAGAACCAGTATGGGCCCAGCCACAATCAACACGGCCGGTTTGGATGCAGCGAGCGTGACCGCTGCGGCAGCAGCGGCAAGTGGACCGATCCACATGGTCCGGAACGAACCGAGGAGGTCCATGCGGTCGTTGTGATCCGAGACGCCTGATATTTCCCATTTAAGCAGCCCCTTCTGCGTGATCAGCATCCGCCAGGTGGTGCGCACGATTGCATCCACACTGTAAAACGCCTCGTATGGCAGGCATACGAGCGTAAACGCAGCCTGGACGAAGTGCCGGCGGGCCGAGCCCATGGCGGTAGCGAGGTGTTGGGCCAGGGTCACATCGACCGGCTTCTGAAACACACTCAGGACCGAAGCGATCAAAGATGGAATCAGGACGATGCCGATCACCGCCAAGGTCCAGAACCAGGCCGACGGCAAAACGGTCCAGCCCAACAGCAGCAGGGATGTCGAGGCCGCGGCTGTCAGGCTACGCCGCAGGTTGTCGAAGATCTTCCAACGGGACAGCATCGAGAGCGGATTCTTCTGCAGGCGCGCATCGGGGCCGGGAATGCCCGGCAACAGCCAACGCGCAATCTGCCAATCGCCGCGAATCCAACGATGCCGGCGGCTCACATCCGCGCTGTAGCGCGAGGGGTATTCCTCGTACAACTGCACGTCGCTCAGCAGCCCGGCCCGGGCGTAGCATCCTTCCAGAAGATCGTGGCTGAGGATCCGGTTGTCGGGAAAGCGCCCTCCCAACGAGCGTTCGAAAACATCCACCTCATAGATGCCCTTGCCGATGAACGAGCCTTCCCCGAACATGTCCTGGTAAACATCGGAAACGGTGCGTGTATAGGGATCGATGCCGGGCTCACTGGCGCACATGCGCGCATACCGCGACCGGTTCGTGCCGGGCAAGCTCACCGCCACCCGCGGCTGAAGAATGCCGTAGCCCCCAACGACACGCTGCTCCCCTTCGTCATAGCGCGCACGATTGAGCGGGTGCGCCATGGCGCCCACAAACTGCCACGCCGAATCGCGTGGCAGTTGCGTATCGGTATCCAGGGTGATCACGTACTTTACGTCCGATAACACCACGGTGTCACCGACAATGAGTGCGAAGTGATCACGTGAGCCGCCGCGCAGAAACCCGTTCAAGTCCGAAAGCTTGCCGCGCTTGCGCTCGTACCCCATCCAACTCCGCTCGCTGGGATTCCAGCGGCGCGGGCGATGAAAGAGGAAGAAAGTATCGCCGGTTGTGCTGGGGTACTTTTCGTTCAACTCCTCGATTCTCTGCCGGGCCAGCCGCAACAGCGGTTCGTCCTCCGGCAACGTTTCTGCGATGGCGTCTACAAAATCAGTGAGCAGACCGAAGTGGAGGTGGTCATCCCGATTGGCCAGGAAACGGACTTCCAGTGCCTCGATCAGGTCCTCGATGATGTGAGTGCTCGTGAGCATCGTCGGGATCACCACCAGAGTTCGCAATCCCTCAGGGATCCCCTTGGAAAAGTCCATACGCGGCAGCGGACGCGGCGCGGCCAGCAATGTGGCCAGCCAGTTCACCAGGGCTACCGCCAGATGACCGGCGCACAGGAGCGAGAGCAGTCCGACCAATCCGAGTGCCCACCCCTGCACCCCGTCGGCATACGCCTTCGCCACGAAGCACCCGGCGAAAATCGTCGTCATGAGCAGAATGGTGCCGCTGTATAGCAGCAACGGAAACCGGCGGCCGACCTTGCGCAGAACCTCAGCAGCCGACAAGCGCACCGCCGCTGTTCGTTCAAGCTGTGTCAACCCCTCGTCGATCAGGTAAAACCCGACGTGTGCCGCGCGGTCGTCCCTGCCTTGCCGGGCAGCGCCCTCATGCGCGAGTTCGATCGCCTTGCGCGCGACCTCGCTCTCGGAGTGCGGACTGCTCTTCGCAATCTTCTCCACCACATGCCGGTAACGGTCACGGGTGGCAAAATCCATCTTGCCGTAAACGTCGGCAGGATCCTCACCCAGGGTCTGCTCGACAATGCTCATCGCCTGGACAAACTCGCGCCAGTCCATCGCGCCCAGGAAACGGAGGCTTGCGATGCTGTTGCTCACAGAGACCTGGTCCGCAGCCTGTTGTTGGTTCTCCGAGCGCACCAACTGTTCGGTGGTCAGGCCGGACTCGGACAGTCGTTGTTCAATCCAGGTAAGCGGCAGGGCCAGAGTGGGGCCCTGGCCAAGCAAACGGCGCGCGAGTTCCGCAACAAAAGAGCTCACCATCGGGGGATCCGACCGTGCCATGTCGGCGATCAATAGAATCAGGCTCTTGGGGTCCCTCGCGGCGATCTCCGTCATCTGGTCGGCCCAATAGTCGGCACGGTTTCGATCGATTCTGTCGGCGGCGATCCGGGCGGCAACCCGCCGAAGATTCTCTATCAGGGCCAGGCGCAGCATGATGGGGATGGCCCAAAGTTCGCCCAATTTCAGGGGGGTCACCGACTGGTAGGCGGCTACGAAACGGCTGAGAGTCTCCGGGTCCAGGCGGCCATCGCCGTGCGAAATGGTCTCCAGAGCGATGTCGTACACCCGGGGAAGCCCGGCGGATGGGCAGCCAGACAACCGCGGCAACTCCCGGCTATAATCCTTCGGCAAGTGTCGCCTGGCCGTGCGAATCTGCTCTTCGATCACATAGAAGTTGTCGAGCAGCCATTCCCCGGCCGGTGTGATCAGGCGGTCCGCTTTGACGACCTCTGTCAGCAGGTTATGGACTTCAAGCAGCAGACGTTCATTCTCGGCCAACCGCGCCAGAAGGCGGTCCCGCGGGCGTCCGAACTTCACCCGGTGCACACCCGCAAGGCTTTTGCCATGCTGCTCCATCTGATCGGCGCTGGACAGTTCCGCCCGAAGGGGCAGCTCATCACAGGCATACTTCTGGCCCGGATCGCTTCCGCCGAGGCGCGCCCACATGCGGGAAAGGGCCCCGCGGACGGTCTTGCCGCTCACCTCCATGATTGCTGCCTCCTTTTGCCAGGAAGGTCACGTTTCATCGGCTTGCCCATGCCGGTTTGGGGTTTGCGTGCAGAGCCCTATCCTCTTGAATAGATGATGCTATCCTTCTCAAATTCTTCGATCGCCTCTATCGCTCAAGCATTCATGTACAATAAGCATGATGTGAGTGAATGTCTTCTCGGGCACCTGCTGCGAAAGGAGTAGAAGTGGTTCATAGCCTCGGATCACACCCGAGGGCAAGGCGCAGACCGATTCGAAAGCGCAGCAACCACGGCCGTATGTGAGCATTTCGAGAGGCCTGCAATCCGCCTGCGGCGGACCATCGGGGGTCAGACGGGGTTATGAAACCACTTCTACGAGCTTGCGGACGGTTTTTTGGATTAGAAGCACTTGTGCTACGGTAAGCGGCCGCGAGCGGAATGGATGGAATAGGCAACTCGGTCTACCGCTTTTACAAGCGGTGTCGGAGCCGTTTGCGGAATAAACAACCCCGCCGACAGAGAGCGGGGCACAACGTCAACGACGAAGGAATGAACCCTCATCTAAACATATGCGATCCCCAGGCCATATGACCAGGATGAGCCCGACCAGGGCAGCAACTTGCGCCATTGGATCACAGCCGGGCAAGCGCAAGGACCGGCACCAAGGCTTCGGCTATCAAAAAGTATCTGGAATGTCGAGCCAGGCCGAGGCGCATAATCCGCTTCAAGGTACATTCCGCCCGTGCCGCATTTGAATATGGACGCGGAGTACTGGTACCCCGTTCGATCGTCTTTGATGGTGACGGGGGAGCCTTGCTTGACTCGCATGGTGCGTCTGTTTTCCATTCAATGGTTCCATTTGCGGTTGCCGGTTCCTTTCTCCATCGCCTCAAAGGATGAACAACCCGCCATATCCGTCTGTCGAATTTTCCGCTGGCGAAATAGCAAGATGGGTGCCCTGTTGCCTGAACTGACTTATGGATAGAAGTGGTTTCATAACCCCCGTCTGCCCCCCGATGGCGGCGTTGCAGTCCTCTCGAAATGCTCTCATACTGGAGTGGTTGCTGCGCTTTCGAATCGGCCTGCGCCTTGCCCTCAGGGGTGATCCGAGGTTGTGAAACCACTTCTAACTCTTCCAGGCCCCGTTGCTTTTGTTCTTGCTTACCGCGATGATGTTGCCTTGAAGGTGATTGCCGTTAAACCGCTTTACAGCTTCTCGAATACCATCTTCAGTTTCCATCTCGATCAGCGCGATTCCCCTGCTCTGCTTGGAATACCTACCTCTGACGATCGCGACCGAGGCGACCTTTCCAACCGTGGAAAAATGGTGACTCAGCTCAGCCTCATTCGTGTCGTTCGATAAATTACTGATGTACAATTTTGTTTTCAAGTATGATCCTTAAAAAATTTTGGAACCGGATTTCGATTAAACTTCTCGAGTGACTGTATCGAACTGTCGAGGAGAACCAGAATCCAATGGACAAGGTGGAGAGGGACGGGGGCACCCCCTCGGTTATATGGAGGGGATGCCGACTTCAGGGTGGAAATTTAGACCGTCTTTACGTTGGCTGCAGACTTGCCCTTAGGCCCGTCTTGAACATCGAAGGTAACTGCTTGACCTTCTTGCAGGCTTTTGAATCCGCTATCCTGGATAGCACTAAAATGCACGAACACGTCGCCTCCGGTTTCGGCTTCGATAAAGCCGAAGCCTTTGCCGTCATTGAACCACTTGACTTTTCCTTGCATTGTCGTTTTTATCCTCCTTTCCAATATTTTTTAAGGGCGGATTATGACGACGGAATAAAAAAACCACCGCACTTTGAAGAGTGTGGTGGTTAATCCCTACACCGCAAAATGTTTTTAATCCAACCTTGACGGCGATCGATTCCCGCAGGGGATTTTCCGAGGCCGAACATTTTTACAATAAGCCTATTAGGCTTACATGTCAACTAAACTATTTAAACCCGACAACCGCGACTGCTGTTGTTTCAGCAGGGTGTTGAAAAACAAGCATCAGGCCGTCCGCCAAGCGGATATTCGCTCGAGGCAAGAGGCTTGAGGCTCGAGGCACAAAACAAATTCAGATCCAATCCGCCAGGCTTCCAGCTTCGAGCCTTCAGCTTCCAGCCGATTGCATGTGAGCATTTGCAATAGCCGCACAACGCCGGATCATGGACTCAGGCGCGGTTTTTCAATACCCGGTTGGGTGCAGGGGCGCGAAGCATTTTCTCAAGTTTTGGCTGCGCCGGCCGATAGACATGAAGTGACCTTCCGGGATTAGCTTGTGATATCGAAAGCACGGCCTACCGACGGGAGCCCCGGTCCCGGAGCGCGCCAGACGGCCGAGAACGCAAATGACCTCGAAACCAGAAAATGAAGCGGGCGGAAACCCGGAAGCGGCCGGAGACCACCGCACGCAGCGTGTCGGCGTCGACCGCCGTCGCAAAACGATTCCGACCCTGCGGTATCTGGTGGCCGGCGGCCGGCGGAGAGGCGTGCGCCGGGCCGGAGACAAGCAGCGGATCGTCATCCTGGACCGTTACAGCCCCCGCATCCTTGCGGCCATTGTCGGCACTCTCTGCCTGAGCCTTCTCGATGCGGTATTGACCCTCTGCCTGATTGACCACGGAGCTACCGAGGTCAACCCGCTCATGGACTATTTTCTGAACAAAGGCACCCTCATCTTCACCATTGTGAAGTATCTGCTGACGAGCCTGGCGGTCGTCATTTTCCTGCTGCTCGATCACAACGTTCTTCCCCGCACCCGGTTTCGCATGAGCAGCCTCTTCACTTTTGCCATCGCCTCTTTTACGATCGTGGTCGTCTGGGAGATCGTGCTGATCTACATGATCGCCACCAGAACCTAACAGGGGGTTGAAAAACCGCGCCTGAGTCCATGATCCGGCGTTGTGCGGCTATTGCAAATGCTCACATGCAATCGGCTGGAAGCTGGAGGCTCGAAGCTGGAAGCCTGGCGGATTGGATCTGAATTTGTTTTGTGCCTCGAGCCTCAAG
>DATITS010000135.1:0-6245 GCA_035467535.1 Desulfobacterales bacterium | reverse complement strand
CCGCCAAAATTGTGTTCACCGGCAATAGCGCCTCCCAGTTATCCCCGGAAAACCCCAGCCCGGTATCATATATAAGGGCGACAGTTCAAATTTTATGAACCAACCATCTGAATACGTTGCGAACCTAAACCACATGACGGGTTCCGGGGGAATCCGTTTTTTCCAGAAAGAGCGCCGCGGTGGATGAGGTGATTTCAAAGCCGTATACCCTGAGCGGGTACGCTACAGCCATTTCGTGTGGCATCAATCTGCTTGTCGTTCTGGGTATACCACCACCTGTCACTTCTTTGCGGTGCTGTGGTATGCAGCCTGAATGAATCAGAAAGCCAGAGTTTCTCTTCATGAAGAGGCCAACAGTGACTTATCGAATTCAACTCAGCATAGGTCTGTTCCCTCTCGTTTTTTACAACGGTTTTCAGCACAGGGGGTCATGGCTGTCAGGCTATTATCTTCTGTAAAGCCAAGGGTCCCGGGAGACAATGAAATGCGTAAACGTATAATCGTCCAAGGCACTCAAGGCATCATATTCCCGACTGAAGGCTTGCTGGACTTGGAGAACTCAGTGCAGCCGGAACTCACTTCCGATGCGTCACACCCGATCGAGTCGGGCTTAGCCATTCTCTCTTTCACCATCATTATAGCCTCGTAACGACATACCGAGGCATAACTTGACCATTCACCAACCAAAGGAGACACATCATGTTCTGTTTTCAATGCCAGGAGACCGCCAAGAACACCGGTTGCACCGTCAAGGGAGTTTGCGGCAAACCGGAGGAAACCGCTAATCTTCAGGACCTGTTGATTTTTGTCATGAAAGGGATTGCGGTTTACGGGGACAAACTCAAGGAACTGGGCGCCGCGGACCAGTCCAACGACGACTTCATCGCCCAGGGGCTGTTCGCCACCATCACCAACGCCAGTTGGGACGATGCGCGCTTCATCGGGCTGATCCAGGAGGGTCTGCGCCGCCGGGCCCAGATCAAGGCCAAATTTCTATCGGCCTACAAGGAAAAGACCGGGCGTCCCTACGATGGGCCGCTGCCCGAGGCCGCCACGTGGGAAGGCGACCCGGCCGCGTTTGCGGCAAAAGCCAAAAGCGTGGGGGTGCTGGCGACCGAAAACGAGGATGTCCGCTCGCTGCGCGAACTGCTGACCATCGGTTTGAAGGGGATTGCCGCCTATGCTGACCATGCGGCCGTCCTGGGGTTCCACAAGACGGCCATTAACGACTTCATGATGAAGGCCCTGGCCTCCACCACCCAAAACCTGTCGACGGAGCAGATGGTGGGGCTGGTGATGAAAGCCGGCGAGACGGCCGTGGCGACCATGGCGCTGCTCGACGAGGCCAACACCACCACCTACGGCCATCCGGAAATCTCCCAGGTCAACATCGGCGTGCGGTCGAACCCGGGGATTTTGATCAGCGGCCACGACCTCAAGGACATGGCGGAGCTGCTCCAGCAGACCGAGGGCACCGGGGTCGATGTGTACACCCACGGCGAGATGCTGCCGGCCAACTGCTATCCGGCCTTCAAGAAATACCCTCACTTCGTCGGCAACTACGGCGGCTCCTGGTGGCACCAGAACAAGGAGTTCGAGTCCTTCAACGGGCCAGTCCTGCTGACGACCAACTGCCTGGTGCCCCTGAAAAAAGAGAACACCTACCTCAACCGGCTGTTCACCACCGGCGTGGTGAGCTACCAGGGCGCAACGCACATCGGTGATCGGCCCGCGGGTGGCGCCAAGGATTTTTCGGCCCTTATCGCCAAGGCCAAGAGCTGCCCTCCGCCGACCGAGATCGAGACCGGCACGATCGTCGGCGGGTTCGCGCACCACCAGGTCCTGGCGCTTGCCGACAAGGTGGTAGCGGCCGTGAAGTCCGGCGCCATCAAACGCTTTGTGGTCATGGCAGGCTGCGACGGCCGCCAGAAGTCCCGATCCTATTTCACCGAGGTGGCGGAGAACCTGCCCAAGGACACGGTGATTCTCACCGCCGGCTGCGCAAAATACCGCTACAACAAACTGGCGCTGGGCGACATCGGCGGCATTCCGCGGGTGCTCGACGCCGGCCAGTGCAACGACTCGTATTCCCTGGCGGTCATCGCGCTGAAGCTGAAGGAGGTGTTCGGGCTCAAGGACATTAACGAGTTGCCGGTCTCCTACGACATCGCCTGGTACGAGCAAAAGGCGGTGGCGGTGCTTCTGGCGCTCCTGTTCCTGGGGGTCAAGGGGATGCGGCTCGGGCCGACCCTGCCGGGGTTCCTGTCGCCTAACGTGGCCAAAGTGCTGGTCGATAAGTTCGACATCAAGCCCATCGGCACGGTCAAAGATGACATTGCCGCCATGATGGCCGGCAAGTAGATGATTATCCAAACGCAAGGAGTTAAGCCCATGCAGAAATGGCGTTGTGTCCCATGCGACTATGTGTATGATCCGGAGCAAGGCGACCCTGAAAACGGCATAGCACCCGGAACGGCTTTTGAGGACCTGTCCGAGGACTGGGTGTGCCCGGATTGCAGCGCGGGCAAGGACATGTTCGAGAAGATTCCATAAAGATGACCCCCAACCGCAACAGAACCGGCGGCTAATAGTGCGCCGGTCCGTAACAGATATAGTTTCAGCTTGGCGATGCGCGGCGAGACGCACATCACAAGGATTGATTGGACGTCCATGACAGAAACCGGTTGGAAAGAAAAAATAGGTCGCGGCGTCTCCCGGTGGGGGAAATGGATACTCGTCCTGGTCATAGCGGCGTCTGCCATTTATTGGCTGCGATTCCGGACTGTGTCCGTGGCAGGTTACACTACCGTACAAGGCGAAATCGTAGCCGAGGTCATGGGAACCGGAACGCTCGAAGCTAAAGTGCAGACCATTGTCAGCACCAAGATTCCAGGCCGCATCTTCGATATGCGCGTTGATCAAGGAGATCAAGTGCGTGCTGGACAAACTCTCCTGCGATTGGACGACAGCGAGTTTCGCCAACAAGTGGAGATGGCCCGATCTACGCTGGATGCGGCCAAGGCCACGGTCGAGAGAATGCAGGCGGACTCGGTCCGTTCCCAGGCGGTTCTGGAACAGGCCCGCATCGAGTATCGGCGTCGTGAGACCCTTTTCAGCAGCAAATCGATTGCAGCCAATGAAATGGATAAACGCAAGGAAGAGTTGAAAGTCGCGGAGGCGGACCTCGAAAAAACCAGGGCGACGGTCGTCGAATCCCAAAAAAATCTGGTGGTTGCCCAGAATACGGTCAATTACCATCTTGCACGTCTCGACGACACCTTGATCTTGGCACCCTTCGACGGCCTGATCATTCGACGCGACCGGGACCCGGGAGACGTCGTCGTGCCGGGGACAACCATTTTCCTGTTGATCTCCACCCGAAGTCTTTGGGTCCGGACCTGGGTCGATGAAACCGAGATGCAACGGGTCGCCGAAGGGCAACGGGCCACAGTCGTGTTTCGGGCCGAACCAGAAACCGGTTACAAGGGTAAGGTTGCCCGGCTCGGGCGGGAGACCGACCGCGAGACGCGTGAGTTTTTGGTGGACGTTGAGATCGAAGAACTGCCTCGAAACTGGTCCGTAGGGCAGCGCGCCGATGTCTTCATAGAGATAGCGCGTAAAGACGGTGTCACGATGGTTCCTTCCCAAGTGATCATGCGAAACCAGGGGGAGACCGCTGTGGTCTTGAACCGAGACGGACGTGCCGTCCGGCAACCTGTAAAAACCGGCCTGCGCGGGCGCACGCATGTGGAAATCGTCGAGGGGCTGTCACCCGGCGAGATCGTCGTCACTTCGCAAGACTCCGACCCGATCCCCGAAGGGCGAAGACTTGAAATGACTTCCCGTGAACTTAGCCGTTAAAGACATCCGCCACAATATCGGGCGATTTCTGCTGACCGGCATCGGGATCGGCATGCTGCTGATGATGGTGATGGGCATGCTGGGGATCTACCGTGGGCTTATCCAGGATGCAACCCTTCTGATCGATCGAATCGGCGCCGACGTATGGGTCGTTCAATACCATACACGCGGGCCGTTTGCCGAAGTCTCCCGCGTGCCGAGAAATTTGGTCGACCGGGTTGCCGCCGTGCCGGGTGTTCTGAACGCAAGGGAGTTTGTTTACCACACCATCCAACGCGAGAAAGAAGGCCGGCCTTTGCGGATGGGTGTGTTGGGAGTGAGCTGGCCCCTCGACAAGGGGCAGTGGCTCCCCTTGGTGGCCGGCCGGCCACTCATGCAGGCGCATTTCGAGATGATCGCCGATCAGAAGCTGGGGCTGGCTGTCGGAGAGCGGCTGAAACTCGGCAAGGAGACCTACACCGTGGTCGGCATCACGCGCGGGATGGTGACTTCGGGTGGGGACGGACTGGCCGCTTTCAGCGTCAAGGACGCGCAAGCCATTCAGTTCGACGTGCCGCCCGAAGCGACCCGTCTGGAACGAGCGTCGCGCCGCGCGCGGACATCCGTTTCGGACATCGGCGCTTCCCAGCCGCTCATTCTTGATAGGGCCTCGGGGGCCTTGGCGGCAATCCCCGCGTTCGGGCCGCCCATGTTGAGTGCGGTGATCGCCTCTCTATCGCCGGGGGTCGACCCGGAGTCGGTGAAGCAAATTTTGTCCGGCTGGAGTGATGTTTCGGTGTTCAGCCGCGACGATCAGAGGAACCTGATGCTCGAAGGGGCAGTGGAGATGGCCAAGAGACAAATCGGCTTGTTCACCGTGCTCCTGACCGTAATCTCCGCCATTATCATGGCGTTGATCCTCTACACATTGACCATGGAAAAAGTGCACTCGATCGCCCTGCTGAAGCTGATCGGGGCTCGAAACCGGGTGATTCTGGTAATGATTCTGCAACAGGCGCTGCTCTTGGGTACCATGGGGTACGGGTTGGCCTATGTTCTGGGACAGCAGTTTTTCTCGAAATTTCCACGCCGTGTGATCCTCCTGCGCGAGGACCTCCTGCTGTTGGCCCTCGTCGTCGGTGTCATTTCCGTGCTGTCCAGTCTGCTGGGCATCTGGAAAGCCCTGCGGGTCGACCCCAACGAAGCTCTTAGCGGGTGATGTCATGGCCGTAAACGACACCGGCGTCGAAACCCAGGGGCTCACCAAAATCTACGGCTCCGGCAACACCGAAGTGGTCGCCATGCGGGATGTCACCTTTTCCGTCCGGCATGGCGAAATGGTCGCCTTGCTGGGGCCCAGCGGAGCCGGCAAGTCCACGCTGCTCACCGCCATCGGGCTGATCAACCCGCCTACCTCGGGCAAGGTCCTGATCAACGGTCAACTGGTGATGGACGATTCGCGGGCGGTAGTGAACCTGACCGAATTTCGGCGCAACCACATCGGGTTCGTATTTCAGAAATCGAATTTAATCCCGTTCCTGTCCGCTTTGGAGAACGTCCAAGTGGCGCTTGAAATCAACCAATGGCCAGCTGGAAAGGCTCGGCGGCAGGCACTTGGTCTGCTCGACTATCTGAACATGGCCGATCGGGCGGCAAATCTCCCCAGCATGCTCTCCGGAGGCCAGCAGCAGCGGGTGGCGGTAGCCCGCGCCCTGGCCAATCGGCCCAGCCTGATTCTGGCCGATGAACCCACGGCTGCCTTGGACAGCGAGCGAGGGCGGCAGGTGATGGAGCTGTTCCGCAAGGTCGCGCGCGAGCAGAAAGGGGCAGTGATCGTGGTCACCCATGACCACCGCGCCCTGGACGTGTTCGACACCGTCTACGAAATGGAGGACGGCATGATCCAGAAGCGTGAACGGGCAGCACCTTGAACTGACGAGGGCGCTGGCACATTTCGAATCAAACAGGCGTCTCGCCGGCTCACCGGTCGACGTCCCTCAAAAAGGAGCTTGATGAGGAGTTTCATAAAATGATCGATCAGCTGGAAAGTGCCTACTTGGTGAAGTAAGGTACCCATTTCGACAGGGGTATTCATACTGCCCCAAGACCGTCAGAAGGGGCGAATTTTCCAATCGGGCTGTTGAAACACATATCAAGGCAGGTGGAACGTGCCGATTCCCGGAAACCTATTGACCACGGCCATGGCCGTCATGCCGCATACCGATGTTCAACGGGCACTGGATGCCGCCCTGTCATTGGACATTCCCTTCTGGCCGCAGCTGCCGAATTACAGCTACTACGAGGACATGTACGTCCAAGCCTCCGAGCACTTCCCGGGGATTTGCCTGGATCTCCAAAACCGCAAGCTGTCTTTTTCGACCGAAAAGTTTATCGCGGAGTTGGAG
>DATITS010000134.1:0-4355 GCA_035467535.1 Desulfobacterales bacterium | reverse complement strand
CCGTCCCGCAGGCCCTTGTAGTCCACCGCGTTTGCGACACCGTAGACCTCGGGGATCACGTAGAGGTAGACCCACGGGGCGTCCTGGTACAGGACCCGGTCGATCTCGTTGTAGACCTTGGCCCGGGCGGCCGGGTCCATGGTGGTCCGCCCCTTGTCGAGCAGGGCATCGACCTGCTCGTTTTTGTAGTAGTAGTCGCGGCTCTTGGAGTGGAACAGCGAGTACATGTAGCGGTCGGGCTCCGGCGCATCGTCCCAGAAATAGATGTACATCTGGTGCAGTTTGTTTTTGTACTTGTCCCACATGACGGCCCGTTCGTAAGGTTCGAGCGTGACTTTTATGCCCACCTTGGCCAGGTCGGCCGCGATGACCTCGGCCTGCTCCTGGATCTGGGGCATGTAGGTGCCGAAGGCCAGCCGCGTCTCGAAGCCGTTCGGGTAGCCGGCCTCGGCCAGCAGTTGCTTGGCCTTGACCGGGTCGTACGGGTAGGGCTTCAGGCCGGGGTCGGCGCCGAAGGTGCGCGGGCTGATGGGGCCGGCGCAGAGAATGGCCTTGTTGTTGAAGAGGGCCTTGTTGATCAGCGGGCGGTTGACGGCGTAGTTGACCGCCTGCCGCACCT
Source organism: Desulfobacterales bacterium (assembly GCA_035467535.1). GTDB lineage: Bacteria > Desulfobacterota > Desulfobacteria > Desulfobacterales > SpSt-501 > SpSt-501. The sequence continues at coordinate 3,736 of DATITS010000134.1, read as the reverse complement.
TCACGTCGCTGAAAGGCTTCTCGTAGGTGTTCAGGCCGAGGTAGTTCATCGACCCCATCTGGTCGGTGAGGTAGGCCTTGCCCGAATCGACGATCTTCTGGCGCTGCTGCACGGGGATGCCGCTGATCACGTCCGCCTCGCCGGTCAGCAGCGACGCGATGCGGGAGGCCTCCTCGGGCACGCCCTTGAAGACCAGCTTCTTGTAGGCCGGTTTGGGGCCGTAGTACTTGTCATACGCCGACAGTTGAATCTCCTGGCCCTTGACCCACTTGTCCAACTTGTAGGGACCGGAGCCCACGGGGTTCAGGTTGTATTCGGCATCCCCCACTTTCTGGATGTATCCCGGCGGCACAACGAAGAGGTACTGGGCCAGCATGTAAAGGCCGGGGGCATAGGGCTGGGAGGTCGACATCTTGAAGGTGCGGTCGTCCAGGACCTCGACCCCTTTGAAGATGGCAAGCTTGCCCTTGTGCGGGCTCTTGAGTGCGTCACTCATGAGCCGGTCGAAGGAAAATTTGACGGCCGCCGCATTGATCGGCTCGCCGTTGTGGAAGGTCGCCCCCTTGACCAGGGTGAACTTCCAGGTCAGATCGTCCACTTTCTCCCATTTTTCCACCAGGCCCGGTTTGACCGTCGCGTCCTCCTGGGGCTTGAGAATGGTGTCATGGATGTTGTAGTCGACGCTCATGGTGGTCTGGATCGAACTCTGCATGATGTCCAGGCCCACCGGCTCGGCCTCCTGCACCACGACCAGCGTCTCCTTGTCCTTGGCCAGGGCCGGCCCGACGGCCAGGACCATTGCCAGCAAAATTACCAGAATCGTTGCAAATGGTTTGTGCTTCATGCGGTTCCTCCTTTGGGTTGTTGGGTGTCGGCCTCCGGGGAAGATTTCCGAAGCGTCGGAGGCGCGGGGTTCCAGGGTTCGCCATCGTCATAGAGATGACATCTGACCGCGTGGTTGTTCTCCACCACCCGCATGATCGGGGCTTGCTCCCGGCAGATGGGCTTGACCTCCGTGCAGCGGGGGTGGAAGCGGCACCCCGCCGGGGGGTTCATGGGCGAGGGGACGTCGCCCTCGAGGATGATGCGCTTGCGGGCGCGGCGCGGGTCGGGCACGGGCACGGCGGAGAGCAGGGCCCAGGTGTAGGGGTGCAGCGGCTTGGCGTAGAGCGCCTTGGCTGCGGCCAGCTCCACGATCTGGCCCAGGTACATCACCCCGACGCGGTGGCTGACGTAGCGGATGACCGCCAGGTCGTGCGAGATGAAGAGGTAGGAGAGATTGAGCTGGCGCTGCAGCCGGACCATCAGGTTCAGGACCTGGGCGCGCACCGAGACGTCCAGGGCCGAGACGGGCTCGTCGCCGATCACGAGCCGGGGCCTCAGCACGAGCGCCCGGGCCACACAGATGCGCTGGCGCTGGCCGCCGGAAAACTCGTGCGGGAAGCGGGTCATGTGCTCCGGCAACAGGCCCACCAGGACGAGTGCCTCCTCGACCCGGCTGCGGCGTTCCGCCCCGCTCAAGTTCTCGTGATTGAGCAGCGGCTCCTCGATCACCCGCTCCACGGTCAGGCGCGGGTTGAGCGAGCCGAACGGGTCCTGGAAGACGATCTGCATGTGCCGCCGCAGGTGGCGCATCCGTTCCGGCGCAAGCGCCAGGATGTTCTCGCCCTGGAACCAGACCTCGCCTGCGGTGGGCTCGATGAGGCGCAGGATGCTGAACCCGGCGGTGGTCTTGCCGCAGCCCGACTCGCCCACGAGCCCCAGGGTCTCGTTTTCCGCAAGGCTGAAGGAGACGTCGTCCACGGCGTGCACGACGGCGGTGCTCCGGCCCAGGAACCCCCGCCGCACCGGAAAGTGCTTGACCAAGTTGCGCACCGTGAGCAGCTCAGGCATCAGCCGCCCTCCAGCAGGCCACCCGGTGGCCGGGGCGGGCCTCTTCCAGCACGGGCGCCTGCGCCCGGCAGATATCGATCGCCTTCGGGCAGCGGGGCTCGAAGTGGCAGCCCGGCGGGAGGGCCGCCACACTGGGCACGATCCCCTTGATTTCGGTCAGGCTCTCGGTTTCGAAGGAGGCATCGGCGCGGGGGATGGAGGTCAAGAGCCCGCGGGTGTAGGGGTGCAGCGGGGCGTCGAAGAGATCGAGCGTCGGCGCCTCCTCCATGATCCGGCCTGTGTACATGACGGCCACGCGCCGGGTGATCTCGGCCACGACACCGAGGTCGTGGGTGATCAGGAGGATGGCGGTGTTGAGCTCTTCTTTCAGCGCCGTCATGAGCTCGAGGATCTGGGCCTGGATGCTCACGTCGAGCGCGGTGGTGGGCTCGTCGGCCAATAGCAGCGCCGGCCGGCAGGCGAGCGCCATGGCGATCATGACCCGCTGGCGCATGCCCCCGGAGAGCTGGTAGGGGTATTCGCGGACGCGCCGCTCCGGGGCGGGCACCCCCACCTTGGCGAGCATGTCGATGGCGCCCTGCAGCGCCGCGGCCCGGCCGAGGTTGCGGTGGACCCGGAAGACCTCCTGCAGCTGGTTGCCCACCGTGAAGACCGGGTTCAGCGCCGACATGGGTTCCTGGAAAATCATGCTGATCTGATCGCCCCGCAGCCGGCGCATCGCATCCGGCTCGAATTTCAGGAGGTCGTGATCGTTGAACAGGATCTCGCCGCCGGCGAAGAAGGCGGGCGGCCGGGGCAGCAGACCCAGAATGGAGAGCGCCATGACCGACTTGCCGCACCCGGATTCACCCACGACACCCACGACCTCGCCGGGGCCGATGTCCAGGCTGACGCCGTCCACGGCCCGGGCCAGGCCCTTGGGAGTGCGGAAATAGGTCTTAAGGCTTCGGATGCTGAGCATGTGAGAGTTCACTATGGTTATTCTAAGGGCTTGAAGACGACATTCAAGCCTGGTCGGCGGTAAATGCAAAACATAATGCCGGGTGCAGGTGTTTCAGTCAAGAGAATACAATTCAATATCATAACTGCGCAGGAGGCTCTGATGGCTGGGGAAAAGAGAACTACGAAATACGCAAAAGGCGCGAAAAGAGGAGCCAAGCGACTGTTTAAGGACGAACCCAACAGGGTGTTCAAAAACGAGCATCAGGCCGTTAGCCAAGGCGAAAATCAGCTCAAAGCTCCAGGCTCAAAGCTCATAGGAAAAGACCACATCCGTTCAACTTTCAGCTTTCAGTTTCGAGCTTCCAGCTGCCTTTATGCGAGCATTTGCAAAAGCCGCACAACGCCGGATCACGGCCTCAGGCGAAGTTTTTCATCACCCTGTCAAGGTCGCCCCCCGGGTGGCCGGGCCGACCAGGCGCCGGTAGCGCTCGAGCAGGGACCCCTTTTTGAGACCGGTGTGCTCGGGAACGCGCCAGTTCTTTTTACGCTGCTCGATCACGTCCGGCGACACGGTGAGGTCGATTTTTCCGGCGGGGATGTCGATGGCGATGGTGTCGCCTTCCTCCACGAAGGCGATCGGCCCGCCGAGAAAGGCCTCGGGCGTCACGTGGCCGACGCAGGCGCCCTGGGTGGCGCCGGAGAAGCGGCCGTCGGTGACCAGGGCGACCGACGTGCCCAGGCCCATGCCGATGATGGCCGATGTCGGCAGGAGCTGCTCGCGCATGCCCGGCCCGCCCTTGGGACCTTCGTAGCGGATCACCACCACGTCGCCCGGTTGGATCTTGCCGCCGAAAATAGCCGCGAGTGCGGCCTCTTCCTGTTCGAAGACCCGCGCCGGGCC
>DATITS010000133.1:0-6877 GCA_035467535.1 Desulfobacterales bacterium | reverse complement strand
GACCCGCGCGCTGCGCGACGAAGGAGATGCCCGTGGCCGAGGTTGAACGCCCCATCGTCAAACGCTCCCTGTTCTCCTGGGTGTTTGACGGCAACCTCGGCTGGCAGATCACTCTGTTGGGCGTCATCGCGGTCGCGGTGTTCACGCGGGTCCTGCCGCTCGAGATGCAGAAGCGCATCGTCAACCAGGCCGTCACCCTGCGCAACGTGGACCTGCTGCTGCTGTACTGCGGGTATTACCTTGCGGCGGTGCTCGTTTCCAGCGCCTGCAAGTACACGATCAACATCCTGGAGACCCTCATCTCCCAACGGGTTCTCGCCCGGATGCGCTCCGCACTCTACGCCCACATCATCACCCTGCCTCTCTCCTTCTTCCGCAACACGCAGCCGGGCACCGTCGTCAATGCCATCGTCAACGAACTGGTGGTGCCATCTAACTTCGCGAGCATGGCCCTGTCGACACCCGTGAGCAACATTCTGACCCTGCTCGCCTTCGCCGGCTTCCTGTTCTGGTTGAACCCGCTTCTGGCCGCGGTCTCGCTCAGCATTTACCCGGCCGCCATGCTCTTGATCCCTTTCCTGCAAAAAAGGGCCAACACCGCCAACAAGGAACGCGTCGACCAGTCGCGCTTCTTTTCCGGCCGGATCGCGGAAGCCATCAGCGGCATCCACGAAATCCACGGCAATGGCACCTACCGGATCGAAACGCGCAAGTTCGACAAGATGGTGGAGCGGTTGCGGAAAGTCCGGGTGACCTGGGGTCTGTACCGCTTCGGGGTGAAATCCACCAACAACCTGTTTACCAGCCTGGGGCCCTTTCTGGTGTTCATCCTGGGCGGCTATCTGACCATCAAAGGGCAGCTCGAACTGGGCTCCCTGGTGGCGTTCCTGTCGGCTCAGGAAAAACTCTACGACCCCTGGAAGGAGCTCATCGAGTTTTATCAAGTCCACCAGGAGGGAACGGTCAGCTACACCCGGACCATGGAATTCTTCGATGCCGTGCCGGAACACAGCCTGGAGCCTGCCGGCCGAAAACCCTTCGAGCTCGAAGCCAGCCTCGACATCAAGAATCTCTCCTTCGTGACCGAAAGCGGGATCCGGCTCCTGGATGACGTCACCCTGAGCCTGGAGCCCGGTGAGCAACTGGCCCTGGTGGGTTTCTCGGGCAGCGGCAAGAGCACGCTCGCCCTGTGCATCGGCCAGCTCTACGACTACAGCGAGGGCCGCATCCTGCTGGGCAGCGAAGAGGTTGCCGACCTGACCCGCAAGGATGTCGTTGCCAACGTCGGCATCGTGGCCCAGAATCCCTTCATCTTCGAGGGGACCATGGCCGAGAACCTGCTCTACGCCTGCGAGGCTTCCGGCCCGGGCGATGGGGCGCCGGGGGACGGCCTGCCGACCCTGGACGACATCATTGCGGTGCTGCACCAGACCGGCCTGTTCACGGATGTGCTGCGCTTCGGCCTGAACGCGTTCCTGGATCCCGAAAAGCACCGTGAGGTGGTCAAAAACATCACCCGGGTCCGCAGGAAATTTCAGGAAAAATTCGGCGAACGGCTCGCTGACTATGTCGAGTTTTTCAACGATTACCAGTACCTGTCCTACTCGAGCGTCGCGGAGAACCTGACCTTCGGGGCCGCCAACCGGGAGGAGTTCGCCAATGTGCGCTTGTCCCGCAACGACTATTTCATGACGTTTCTGAACGATGAGGGCCTGCTGCACCTGCTCATCAACATCGGCGTGCGGCTCGCGCACCAGACCGTCGACATCTTGGGCAACCTGCCGGCGGACAAGGTCTTTTTCGAGCGGAGCCCCATGTCGGCCGAGGAACTGCCGGCCTACCGGTCGGTGTTGGAGCAGCTGCGGCGCCGCCAGACGCAGGAACTGGCGCGGGACGACTACCTCCGGCTGCTGGACCTCGCGCTGCGGTTCACCCCCGGAATCCACAAGATGGTGGGGCTGGGCGAGGACCTCCAAAAACTGTTGCTCGAAAAGCGCGCCCGGTTCCGCGCCAACATCTCCCGGGACATGCCGGATGCATTCACGTTCTACAGCCAGAAAGACTACATCTACTCCCAGACCATCCTGAACAACATTTTCTTCGGAAAAACCAAGACCTCCAGCACCCAGACCCAGGAGATCATCACCCAGAACATCGTTCAGCTTCTGATCGAAAAAGACCTGCTCGAGACCATTGTCGACATCGGCATGCACTACAACGTCGGCAGCAAGGGCGATAACCTGTCCGGCGGCCAGCGCCAGAAACTGGCCATCGCCCGTGTGTTTCTGAAGGCGCCTCGGGTCCTCATCATGGACGAGGCCACCTCGGCCCTGGACAACAAATCCCAGGCGCGCATCCAGAACCTGCTCGAAACGCGCTGGAAGCGGAAGAGCACCCTGATTGCGGTAGCGCACCGTCTGGACACCATTCGGAACTTCGACAAGATTGCAGTCATGAAAGCCGGGAAAATAATCGAAATGGGCGGCTACGACGAGCTGATCGCCCAGAAAGGAGCTTTGTATGAGCTCGTTGGAAGAAAGTAGTCTTGGCCCCTCCAGCGAATTCCAGGAGAACTTGAATCTCCTGCGCCAGATCTATTTCTTTTCCGGGCTCCCACTTGAATCGCTGAAGATTTTCGCTTATCTTTGCGTGAGGGAGCGGCTGCCGGCCGGCGAATTCCTCTTCCGCCAGGGGGAAGACGACCATCAGGCCTACTACATCGTCTCCGGCAAGGCGCGCCTCGAGCGCAGCGAAAACGAGCGCACGAGCGAGATTCGCGAGTTCGGTGCCGGCGCCTTCATCGGCGGACTGACCCTGTTGGGCGAGACCCGGCGGCTTTACTCGCTCCGGGCGGTGGAAGAGACTGTCTGCATCCTTCTCGGCCGCGACAAGTTCACCAAGGCCGTCCAGCAGTTCCCGGAGCAGATGCCCCGGATCATCAGAGTCGTGGTGAGGTCCATCAACGATTGGGAAGACCGTTTTCTCGGGGAGCTGGCGACGGACTGCGAGGGATGCCTCCCTCGCCTGGGAGTCAGCCTACTATAGAAGTGGTTTCAAAACCTCGGATCACGCCCGAGGGCATGGCGCAGGCCGATTCGAAAGCGCAGCAACCACGGCAGTATGTGAGCAATTCGAGAGGCCTGCAACGCCGCCATCGGGTGTCAGACGGGGTTATGAAACCAGTCCCAAGAGCAGCACGGACCGATTGGCGACAGGCGCAAGGGGCCATGGGTAACCCGAAAACATTTTCGTTCACACTCAAGAACGACATCGCCGAGTTGAAGATCCTCTGCCGGCAGTTGGAATCCATCGGCAGCGCGCTCGGCCTCCCCCAGCGGTTTGTGTTCGAAATCAACCTCGCGCTGGATGAGCTCTTCACCAACATCATCTCCTACGGTTTCACCGACCGCAGCGAACACGCGATCCAGGTCCGCATCGCCGCGGACGACGGCCTGCTGACCATCACGGTGGAGGACGACGGGATACCCTTCAACCCGATTGAGCGGGCGGAACCCCGTATTCCCGCCACCATTGAGGATTGCACGATCGGCGGTCTTGGGATCTACCTGATCAAGAACCTCATGGACGATGTCTGTTACCGCCGCAACCATGACAAAAACATTCTGACGCTGAAAAAAAGAATCGAAACGATCTGACCCAATTACAACCCGGCAATTAGGAGGCGTTTCATGGACATCGTTGAAGAAAAACAGGGGGCGATCCACACCTTCAAAATCAAGGGGCGCCTCGATTCAAACACGTCGCAAGAGTTCGAGAAGCGCGTCTTTGACGTGATCGCGGACGGCACGAAAAACGTCATCATCGACTTCAAGGATCTTGATTACATCTCCAGCGCCGGCCTGCGGGTTATCCTGAAAGCCACCAAGGCACTGAAACGGGAGAACGGCAAGATCATGCTGTGCGCCATGCAGGATTACGTGAAGGAGGTCTTCGAGATCGCCGGCTTCGACTCTTTCCTGCCGATTGTGCCCACCCTGGACGACGCCCGCCGGGCACTGTGAGCGCCGGGCCGGCAGCTCCACCCCCGGGGCCCGGTTCAATGCAGGCCGATAAGTCCGCGCCGGCCGAGTTCCCGAACAAACTGTGTGACGGCGATCTCCGCCTCCCTTGCCTCCAACTGATGCGCGGCGGCAAACGCCGCAACGATCCGCCGCAGGCTGCGCTTGCCATCGATCATCTCCCACACGGCACTGCCCAACGCGTCCAACTGGAGCTTTCCATCGCGCGGAGAGGACTCTTCTTTCCCAAGAAATCGCGCCAATCGCGCCACCCAGGGACGCACCGCCACGGGGTAATGCACCACCACCTCACCGCTTTCCAGGTGCGACTCCCGGACGTGCCGGTTTTTGACCGGCGTGCAGCCGAGCGCGTCAGCGCGGCTGATGAGCGCCCGGCGGTCTGCTTTCCTCGGCCAACCCATAACCACCCCGCACGGTTTCCATCAGGGCCGGATCGACTGCGAACCGGCCTTCCACCACGATGCCGAGAATTCGGTTCCGGCCCGGGATGTGCCAGATGCGCGCCGCCCTGACGCGACGCAGCCCCAGGGATGTCGCCAGCCGCCGCGCACAGCCCTCATCCCGCTCACGCCCCTCCACCGCCGGATCTCCGGTTACGGCCGCAGCCCGGAACTCCAGCCCCTCGAGGCCGGCCGCGGTCTCGGCGAAACGGCTGAGGTCGCGGTCCCTGAGCAGCACCGCTGCCGGGGCCCAGCGATAAAGGCCGATCGTCCGGCCCCCGGCGCGAAACTCCAGGAAGAACCGGCCGGCTTGAAACCGGTGCTGCGCCAATGCGAAGCCGCTCGGCAGCAGAGCGAAGATGTCGTAAACGGCCCACGCCGCGCAGCCGTCGTCGCGATGGTCCCGCAGGCTTGCCAGAACCAGTGCCGCCTGGCCGGTGGCCCCGCTTCGCCCGGGGGGCTGAAAAAACTGAACCACGCTCGCCGTGCGGCAAGCGGGGCAATGGAGGATGACACCGACGGCGGCCTCGGAGCCGGCCTCCCAGGCAAACCCAGCGCACTCGAACCGGGTAAGCGCCTGCAACCAGCCCTGCGGCGGCGCCCATTCGCGCAAGGCCGCCCCGCGGGCGCGGGTCAGCTTCGCGAGCCGGCGCAGGTGGTCGCGCCGCGAAAACCGCCCTTTGACCGTGCCCCACTTGATCTCCATGGCCGGGCCGGCTTCGGATTCGACCACCAGGTGGCGGGCACCGATCCGGCCTGGCTCCCATGCGGCGGGAACCACGAACCGGATCCCGTTCCAGGCGATCTCTTTGCCGTTCGCGGACCTCATGCCGTCGTCATTTCGGAAGGTAGCGGTCCCACCCTGAGCTGCCGGGCTTCATCGCCGGCCCCTCCCGGCGGTGCCGCAATTTCTCCCCCTGCTGCGTCGCCTTTTTCTCGTAGCACCGCGCGTCTTCCTCCAGCACGTTCATCAGGGTGAGCTTCAAGGCGTTGCCCATCTTTTCGTCTTCGTCCTTCGCATTGTGCTGCAGAATCATGCTGACCCGGTTATTGGCTTGGTCGGTGAAGGCCCATTTCCAGCCGATCACGTTCTGGAAAGGGTCGCCGCGGTATTCATCCGGCTCGCCGAACGCCTTTTTAAATCGGCCGAACAACTCGTCGAAAAATGCGCGGCGGCCATCGGCGTATTTCAGCTTGATGCGCACGACGGGGTGCTCTTTCAGGCAGGTGCCGTACCACAGGAGGCCGGTCTTGAAACCGTCGATGGGCCGCATCTCCACTTCGTGGAGGTTCTCCGCGTAACGCACCGGCATCGCGGTCTCCATGACAACGATGTCGGCGAAATTCCGGATCGGCTGGCCGAGGGTGACCCCGGCGACGGTGCGGGGCATCTCTGCCCCCCCGGCGACGGCGGCCCTCATGAAAATGGCCACACATCCCACTGCAATCAAAATTGTTCTCATATCGTCTCCCCGCATGGATGGCGCCGCTGACGGCACGTCAACAGGTGTTCCACGTCTCTATCATATTGCGGCAAACGCGGATTTGCAATCCTTCGCTGAGTAACATTGCCCTTCCAAACCCACCTGTTGCTCGAAGTAAAGTTTATCCATCGAAATCCAAAATCTGAAACGTCCCATTATTTTGTGGATTTCAGACCATCTATGGGCCAAATCAAAATATGGGATAGTTGGGTTATAACAGGGAATATTCTTACCCACTTCTCAGTATGCTAATCCATTCGAAATCAATGATATCTCCAAAATAATATTTATAACCATTTGATAATAATACTATTAATTTTTTAAATACAAATTAGCATGATCTTTGCATGTAAAGCTTTAAATCGATAAGCGTTCGGCTCTCGATAATCTCATACACCCGAGGAGGTGCGCTAACGTGAAGAAATTCTTACAGGTATTAATTTGTTCTTTGTTGGTATTTGCGGTTGCCGACACGAGTTTCGCATGGTGGTGGGGCGGCGATGGTGGTGGTAAGCGTAACAAGAGACCGAAACACGTTGCAGTGCAAGTAGCACCGAATCCCGGTCCAGGGAACGGTCTACAACCGACAGCGGTTCCTGAACCAGCAACGATGATTCTGTTGGGCACAGGACTAATCGGGCTGGTTATCTGCAAAAGAAAGAAGTTTAAAAACTAATTTGAGCCGTCTGCACGAGAAGGGGTTAGGCCATTTCGCCTAACCCCTTCTCTTTTTATAAACTTAATTTTCTTGACGGAGCGCCTATATCCATTTTGATAGTTTACTGCCATGAGGGTGAAATTTCGCTGCCTCCCGGCCTCAGGCACCGTTTTTCAACACCTTATTAAAGTTTCCCGTAAAAGTGGCGATACATACCAAACTGAGCTTGCGCCCGGGTTGCCGAAGGCGTGAGGC
>DATITS010000132.1:0-12425 GCA_035467535.1 Desulfobacterales bacterium | reverse complement strand
GGCCACTACTTCGCAATCGCCACCATCGCCACCTCCCTGGTGCTCAAGGATCTCTTCGAGGTATGGAAGTTTGTCGGCGCCGCACGCGGGCTTGGGATCTTGCCCTACAAGTATCACCCGCCCGATTTTTGGCGACTCATTTTCAAAGAGGACATCTACTATTACTACATCATCTTCGCCTTTTTCATCGTCGGCCTGCTCTATATGAACTGGTTCCGCAAGTCCCGCCTCGGCTATCAGTTGCGCTCCATTAAGGACAACGAGGAGGTGGCCCGATCCCTCGGCATCAACGTCCACTGGGCGAAGATTAAAACCTACGCCATCGCAACCGCTTTCGTAAGTGTGGTCGGGTCCTTCCACGCCGTCTACGTCAAAAACATCGAGCCGGAAGACACCATGAGCCTGGACATCTCGATTCTGATTGCCCTGATGGCCATGCTCGGAGGGGCCGGATCCCTCTGGGGCCCCGTCATCGGGGCCGGCGTGCTGATCCCCCTCAAGAGCTACCTCAAGGAGTGGCTGGGGGCCACCGCCGGCCTCCTGGGCATCGACCTGATCATCTACGGCGTCATTATCATGATCATCTCGGCCTTCGAACCGCGCGGCCTCTGGGGCATCATCGAAAAATTCCGCCGCAGGAGGCGCATCTGATGGCTCTCCTGGAAGTGCAGCATCTGGTCAAAGCGTTCGGTGGTCTCAAGGCCAACGACGATGTCTCCTTTGCCATCGAGAAGGGCGAACTGCTGGGGCTCATCGGCCCCAACGGCGCCGGCAAGACCACGTGCTTCAATTGCATCGCCGGCATGTTCCCGCTCACGTCGGGCCGAATCGTTTTCGACGGTGAGGACGTCACCGGTCTGCCGGCCCACGAGATGGCCCGCAGGGGACTCGCCCGCACCTTCCAGGTCTATACCGCCGCCGGCGATCTCACGGTGGGGGAAAACGTCCTGGTGGGCTGCTTCATGCACACCCGCTCCCGTTCGCGCGCCAAATCCAAGGCCGACGGTATCCTCGAGCAAATGGGGCTGAAAGAGTTTCGGCACCAACTGGTGAGCGAGCTTCCGGTGGCGGCCCAGAAGCGCGTGACCATGGCCACGGCCCTCGGCACGGACCCCAAGCTGCTGCTGCTCGACGAGGTGGCGGCCGGCTTGAACCCCAGCGAAATCGAGGCCACCATGGCCGGCATCCGCCGCATCCACACCGAACTCGGGGTGACGGTCATGCTGATCGAGCACGTGATGGAGCTGGTCATGAACATCAGCCACCGCGTCATCGTGCTCGACTACGGCCGGAAGATCGCCGAGGGCCTTCCCAAAGACATCGCCCGCGATCCCCAGGTAATCAAAGCGTATCTCGGGGAGCGCTACGTCCGCGAACACGCCGCAGAACCCGGAGGCTGACATCGTACCATGAGCGCTCCCCTTCTCGAAATCCAGGGCATCAAAGTCCGATACTCAGGGCTGCCGGTGCTCCACGGTGTAACACTCACCGTGAACGCCGGCGAGACCGTATGTGTGGTCGGAGCCAACGGCGCCGGCAAATCTACCATTCTGCGGGCCGTCATGGGCGCCCAACGCGCATTCGAAGGGCAGATCCTTTTCTCGGGAAGGAAAATCCAGCAGCTGCGCACCGAGGAGATCGTGCGCCGGGGGATCGTGTATGTCCCCGAGGAGAAAATGCTCTTCCGCCCGCTGTCGGTCGAAGAGAACCTGATGCTGGGGGCCTACATCCTGTCTGACCCTCACCGGATTCAGGAAAACCTGGATTTTGTTTACGCTCTTTTCCCGCGCTTAAAGGAGCGCCGCCTGCAGCCGGCATCCACTCTGTCCGGCGGCGAACAGCAGATGGTCGCCATCGGCCGGGGCCTGATGTCGCGCCCGCAGATCCTGATGCTGGACGAGCCGTCCCTGGGGCTGGCCCCGAAGCTGGTGGACGAGGTGCTGGACACGGTACGACGCCTCAAGGCGCAGGGGATGACCATCCTGCTGGTTGAGCAGAACGTGCGCGAAGCCTTGGATTTGGCCGACCGGGGCTACGTGATCCAGACAGGACGCATCGTCCGCGAGGGCGGTGGGAAGGAACTGCTGGCGAGCGACACGTTCCAGCAGGCCTTTTTGGGAATTTAGATTAATTGAGAAACCCCCACCACCCTCAGGGTGGGGTCATGGGGATTGGCTACACCGGTCCCGAATGGGAATGGCCAAGTAAGGCCGCTCACTGCTATTCTTTTTACCTCGAACAACCTCAGCCGGAGCCGCGCTCCTGTGTGAACCCCGACAGGACCCAATTCAGCTCTGATATTTTTTTGCGCGCATCCAAAGCGACGCGGACCGAAAGTGCATAAAAAAAGATTGTTTTCGGGTGCCGTTGTGGTCTAAAAAGAAGCGCAAATAGCAACGGTATGCGTACCCAAGGAGATCGCCATCGGAGCTCCTTTCAGGGCAGTGACCCTAACGTCAACAACTCACGGAGGACTGTTTTATGAAACGACTGATCACGTTGGTTTTTCTCATGGTTTTTGCCCTGACGGGAGGCGCGTTCGCAGCGGACACGATCAAGATCGGCGTCTACCTGCCGCTGACGGGCCAGATGGCCTTCGGGGGCCAGTTGGAACTGGAAGGCGTGCAGATGGCCTTCAAGGAGATGCCGACGGTCCTGGGCAAGAAGGTGGAGCTTTTCGTCGTCGATAACAAATCCGACAAGGTGGAAGCGGCCAACGCCGTGAAGCGCCTGATCGAGAAGGAGAAGGTGGTGGCCATTATCGGCACCTACGGCTCCTCGCTCGCCATGGCCGGCGGTGAAGTGGCGGAGAAGGCCAAGGTCCCCATGGTCGGCACCTCCTGCACCAACCCGCTCGTGACCCAGGGCAAGAAGTTCAGCTTCCGGGTGTGCTTCATCGACCCCTTCCAGGGCGCCGGTGCGGCGACCTATGCCTACAAAGATCTGAAATTAAAGACGGCGGCGCTGCTGGTGGACATCTCCAACGACTACTCGGTCGGCCTGGCAAGCTTCTTCACAAAATCCTTCACCAAGCTCGGCGGCCAGGTGGTGACCAACCTGAAGTACCAAGCCGGCGACCAGGACTTCACGGCCCAGTTGACCGAGATCATCAGCAAGAAGCCCGACGTCCTGTTCATCCCCTCCTACTTTGCCGAGGGCGCCATCATCATGAAGCAGGTCAAGGAACTGGGCGCCAAGTTCCAGGTCATGGGCGGCGACGCCATGGACAACCCCCAGATCGTGGAGATCGGCGGCGCGGCGGTGGAAGGCTTCGTGCACACGACTTTCCCGTACGACCCCTCCATGAAAGACATGAGCCCGATGGCCAAGAAGTTCACCGAGAACTGGAAGAAGGCCTTCCCGAGCAAAGAGCCCAACGTCAACGCAGCTCTGGGCTATGACACATACCTGTTGGTGCTCGACGCCATCAAGCGGGCCGGGAAAGCAGAGCCTGCAGCCATCACCAAGGCCCTGGCCGCCACCAAGGGGTTCGAGGGCGTGACCGGCAGCACCACCATCAACGCCACGCACGACGCCGAGAAGCCGGTGGGCCTGGTGCAGATCAAGGACGGCAAGAAGACTTACATCGGCAGCATCACCCCGCAGCTCTAACAGGCTGCTGAAAACCGGCGCCTCGGGCCGTGGCCCTGCGTTGCGCGGCTCTTGTAACTGCTCACATGGAAACGGCTCGAAGCTCGAAGCTGGACGCTTGGATGACCGGGCCTGAATTTGTTTTGAGCCTCGAGCCTCTTGCCTCAAGCTGATATCCGTCTATGCTGACGGCCCGACGCTTGCTTTTCAACAGCCTGCTAAGCGTTGCTGAGAAATTTTTAAGCGATACAACCGGGGGAAGCCGTCTGCTTCCCCCGGGTTTTCCCGCACTCCGGAGAGATTCGCTTCATGACCTGGGCCATGTTCGTGCAGCACACCCTGAACGGCCTGACGCTGGGCAGCCTGTATGCCCTGATCGCCATCGGCTACACCATGGTCTACGGGATCCTGCGCTTGATCAATTTCGCCCACAGCGAAATCTTCATGCTGGGTGCCTACTTCGTCTTCTGGGGCATCACCCTGTTCTACCTGCCCTGGGCTCTCGCCATGGTGGGGGCTGTCATCGTCACGGCCAGCGTGGGGATCCTGGTGGACCGCGTGGCCTATCGCCCCCTGCGCGACGCTCCCCGGATCTCGGCGCTCATCAGCGCCATCGGTGTCTCCTTCTTCCTGCAGAACGTCACCATCGTGGTGTTCGGCGCTCTCCCCCGGCAAGTCTACCGACCGGGCTGGCTGGAGGACCCGGTCCTCATGGGCGACGTGCGCCTTCTGCCCCTCACGCTCTTTGTCCCGGCGCTCTCCCTGCTGCTCATGCTGGGCCTGGTCTGGATCGTTTACAAGACCAAGACCGGCCTCGGTATGCGCGCCATCTCCAAGGACATCGAGACCAGTTACATCATGGGGGTGCCGGTCAACCGAATCATCTCGATTACCTTCGGCATCGGTTCGGCCCTGGCGGCGGCCTCCGGCATCATGTGGGCCCTGCGCTACCCGCAACTGCAACCGGTGATGGGGTCCATCCCCGGTTTCAAGGCCTTCATTGCCGCGGTGTTCGGGGGCATCGGTTCGATCCCCGGCGCGGTGATCGGCGGACTCATGCTGGGCCTGATCGAGATCATGGCGGTCGCCTTCTTTCCGGATCTGGCCGGCTATCGCGATGCCTTCGCCTTTGTCCTGCTCATCGTCATCCTGCTGCTCAAACCGACGGGCCTGATGGGTGAGAAACTGGAGGACAAGGTCTGATGCACGCAAGAACCAAGGCCATCCTCAACCTGCTGGCCGTTGCCGTTTTGGGCCTCTTTCTCTGGTGGGCCGACGACAACCTGGACGGCTACCAGATCCAGATTATGAACCTCATCGCCGTCAACATCATCCTGGCCCTGAGCCTGAACCTGATCTACGGGTTCACCGGCCTGTTCAGCTTAGGGCATGCGGGGTTCATGGCCGTCGGCGCCTATGTCTGCTCCGTGCTGATCCTGGCCCCGGAGCAGAAGGAGATGCTCTTCATCCTGGAGCCGGCCTTCAGCTGGGTCCGGGAGGCCCAGGCGCCCTTTTTCGTGGCGGTGGTCGCCGGCGGCCTGGCGGCGGCGCTTTTCGCCGTGGTGGTGGGCATCCCGCTGCTGCGGCTGGGCGACGACTATCTGGGCATGGCCACCCTCGGGTTTGCCGAAATCATCCGCGTGCTGGCCATCAACGCGCCCCGCATCACCAACGGGGCGCTGGGGTTCAAGGGCATACCGGACTACGCCAATATGTATTGGAACTTCGGCTGGTGCGTCTTCACCCTTTACGTGGTCATCCGCCTGGTGGCGAGCAACAGCGGCAACGTCTTCAAGGCGATCCGGGACGACGAAACCGCGGCCAAGGCCATGGGCATCGATGTCTTCCGCCAGAAGTTGCTCTCCTTCACCATCGGCTCGTTCTTCGCCGGCGTGGGCGGGGCCCTCTTGGCGAGCCTGCTGGCCACCATCGACCCCAAGATGTTCACCTTCGTCCTCACGTTCAACGTGCTGATGATCGTCGTCACCGGCGGCCTTGGCTCCATCACCGGCTCTGTGCTCGCGGGCATCGTCATCACGATCTTGCTCGAGTGGCTGCGGATCGTAGAGAACCCCATCTATTTCGGCGACTGGGAACTGCAGGGCATCCCGGGCATGCGCATGGTGGTCTTCTCACTGGCGCTGATCTGCATCATCCTGTTCCGCCGCGAAGGCTTCATGGGCAAACGCGAGTTCAACTGGAACTGGGTGCGGCACCGTTTCGGAAACAAGGCGGGCCGCCATGCCGGCTGACACGATTCTGGAAACCAAGAACCTGACCATGCGCTTCGGCGGGCTCACGGCGGTGAAGGCCTTCAGCGCGGCCATCCCCCGCGGAGGCATCGTGGGCCTGATCGGGCCCAATGGCGCCGGCAAGACCACCTGCTTCAACATGATCACCGGCTTCTACCGGCCGAGCGAGGGCCAGGTGCTCCTCCACGGCCGGGACATCACCGGCACCCCGCCCCACCGCGTCTGCAAAAACGGCATCGCGCGCACCTTTCAGAACATCCGGCTGTTCGGCAACGAGACAGTCCTGGAAAACGTGATGATCGGCTGCCACCTGCGGCAGAAGACCGGCTGGTGGCAGGCGGTCCTCTGCCTGCCCTCCAGCCTGCGAGAGGAGCGCGCCGTCGTCGCAAGGTCCCGGGAGCTGCTCGCCGTGGTGGGGTTGGAAGAGTTGGCGGGGGAGAAAGCGAGCAGCCTGCCCTACGGCGCCCAGCGGCGCCTCGAGATCGCACGCGCTCTGGCCACCCAGCCCACTTTTCTCCTGCTGGATGAACCCGCTGCGGGCATGAACCCCAACGAGACCCAGGACCTCATGGGATTCATCCGCGACATTCGCACGCGTTTCAACCTGACCATCCTGCTCATCGAGCACGACATGAAGGTAGTGATGGGCATCTGCGAGCACATCTGGGTTTTGGACTACGGAGAAACCATCGCCGCGGGGCCGCCGGAGGCGATCAAGTCCGATCCCAAGGTCATCAAGGCCTATCTGGGAGAGGAGGCGGTGGCCCATGCTTAAGGTCCAGGACCTGCATGTTTATTACGGCGGCATCCATGCCCTGAAGGGCATTTCGATCGATGTGCCCCAGGGCAAAATCGTCACCCTGATCGGCGCCAACGGGGCCGGAAAGAGCAGCACTCTGCGAGCCATCGCCGGGTTGATCAAGAACAAGAAAGGCGCAATCACTTACAACGGCGCAGATCTTTCCAAACTGGGACCGGTGGAGGTCGTCAAGTCCGGGATCGTGATGTCCCCCGAGGGGCGCCGCATCTTCCCCCACTTGACGGTGCTGGAGAATCTGAGGCTGGGCGCCTACAGCCGCAGCGACGCGCCCCAGATCGGGAAGGACATCGACTGGATCTGCGAGCTTTTCCCCAAGCTGCGCGAGCGCAAAGACCAGAAAGGCGGCACCCTCTCGGGCGGAGAGCAGCAGATGCTGGCCCTCGGCCGCGCGCTGATGAGCGCGGCGGACGTGGTCATGATGGACGAGCCTTCGCTCGGGTTGGCTCCCATGCTGGTCAAAGAGGTCTTCGAGATCATCGCCGCCATCAACCGGCAGGGCAAGACGGTCCTGCTGGTCGAGCAGAACGCCTTTGCCGCCCTCAAGATCGCCCACTATGCCTATGTGCTGGAGGTGGGCGCCATCGTGCTGCAGGGCACGGGCGCGGAACTCATTGCCGACGACCGGGTGCGCGAGGCCTATCTGGGCGGATAGGAAAAAAGCGGAATGCCCTCCCCTTCTTGTCATGATCCTTCAACCTTGAGATTGTGAGCTCATCCGGCTCCCCATGGAGGTCGTGCGTCCATGAAGATCAATATTTTTTCCATGGGCGGGACCATCGACAAGCTTTACTTCGACGATTTGAGCCGCTACGAGGTGGGGGACCCCCAGGTAGTTGAGGTACTCAAGGAGGCGGAGGTTCACTTCGACTACGACATCGAGGACGTGGTGCGCAAGGACAGCCTGCGCCTGACGGAGGACGACCGTGCGCTCTTGAGACAGCGCATTGCCGCCTCACCCCACCGGCTGGCGCTCGTGACCCACGGGACCGACACCATGGTGGAGACCGGCCACGCCCTCAAGGGCATCCCCGACAAGGTGATCGTGCTGACCGGCGCACTCAGCCCCTACCGCTTCCGGCAAAGCGATGCGACCTTCAACATCGGCTGCGCCATCGGCGCCCTGCAGGTGCTCCCCCCCGGGGTCTACATCGTCATGAGCGGCCGGGTCTTCGCGATCGATCGCGTCCGCAAGAACCGCGAGGCCCGCCGCTTTGAGGAGATCCCCTGACCCATCCAGCAAAGAAGGGGGCGCTCGCATGTGTGCCCCACCCGCTTATTCTGGTCTTCTCAGACCACCGGCCGTCCCAGGCCGCCAAGCAACGCCTCATAGACCACTCGGTTCCAAATAGCCATCGATGGAAATAGGTTAGAAAAAAATGGTCAGCCCTCCAGCCGGTCGCGCAGGGGAAATCGGCGGCAGAGATCTTGGACCATCTGTCTCACGCGTTTTTGAATGGAGGGGTCATCCGGCGTTGAGAGAATCTCGTCGATCCAACCCGCGATCCGCTTCACCTCTTCCATCCCCATGCCGCGCGCGGAAATGCCGGGTGTGCCGAAGCGCAGACCGCTCGTCACCAGGGTGGATTCCGGGTCGAAGGGGATGACGTTGCGGTTGCAGAGGATCCCGGCGGCTTCGAGCGCCGCCTCGGCTTTGTCGCCCCTGAGCCGTTTGCCCCGCAGGTCCGCGAGCACCATGTGATTGTCCGTGCCCCCGCTCACCGTCCGGAAGCCCTTGTCGCCCAGTTCACCGGCGAGGAGGGCGGCCGTCTGCAGGGTGCACTCCTGGACCGTGCGGAACGCCGGGCTCGCAGCCAGGTGGAAACAGACCGCCTTGGCGGCTACGAGCGAGAGCGTCGGTGTGCCCTGGGTACCGGGGAAGATTGAACGATCGATTTTCTTGGCGAATTCCGCCGTGCACAGAATCACCCCGCCGTGCGGTCCCATCAGGGTCTTATAGGTGGTAAACGTCACGAAGTGGGCATGGGGCACGGGGCTCGGGATGAGCCCGGCCGCCACCAGCCCGGCAATGTGGGCCATGTCCACCAGGAAATAGGCGGAAACCTCGTCCGCGATGGAGCGGAGGGCCTTGTAGTCGATCAGGCGCGGGTAGGAACTCGCGCCGGCAACGAGCACCCGGGGCCGGATCTTCAACGCCAGCTCGCCGATGGCATCGTAGTCCAGCCGCTCGGTCTCGGGGTTTACGCCATAATGCGAAGCTTGGAAGATCTTGCCCGTGATCGAGGCGGGGTCACCGTGGGAAAGGTGGCCGCCGTGGCTCAGCTTCATGCTGAGAATCTTGTCGCCCGGGTTCATCACGGCCCCGTAGACCGCCAAGTTGGCGTTGACACCCGAGTGGGGTTGCACGTTGGCGTGATCGGCGCCGAAAAGCGCTTTGGCACGCTCAACGGCGAGCTGCTCCAGTTCGTCCGTCACTTGGCAGCCCGTGTGGTAGCGCCGGCCCGGGTAGCCTTCGGCGGTTTTGTTGTTGAAGCTCGCGCCCAGGGCTTCCAGAATAGCGGCCGGCGCCGAGTTCTCAGCGGCGATGAGGTTGAGGGTGGACTCCTGGCGTTTGCGCTCTTTTTCAATCAGGGTCGCTACGGCGGGATCTTCTTGTGCGATGAAAGCCATGGTCTCCTTGTGCTGATTGACGCTGCAATCACGAAGTTGAGGGTCCGGGTTGTTGATCGCTTGAGTGTGGCTTGTATGTGATGCAACGACCGCTTTGTCAATGGATTAACAACGATGGCTTTATTCTGCCCGTTTTTTCTTCCTGCGGCAAGTGATATCGATCGCGAGGGCGGCGGAAAGGAACTGCTGGCGAGCGGCACGTTCCAACAGGCGTTCTTAGACATATAGAGGCCGTGGCGAATACCCCGAATTCTGCCTCGCGCCTCATTCCGCGCTCACTGCGGCGTCCGATCCCACAGACTTATTGACACAACAACTCCACCAGTCTGAACCAAATCGCCGTTTTCCATATTTTGCACCTTTCATCCACAATTCGCAAGGCTGCCTGATCTGGATCCGGAATGGATTAATGCACTTAACCTAATAATTCCATTCATGTCTTCCATTCCCGTTGGAGAGTAGGTATAGATATGGCAGAAGCGGCAATTGGTGTGCTCCCCAGTTATCCCCCCCATAGGAGCGCATCGGCCGCGATAGGACCTTCTGTGATCATGCCGGGACGGCGTCGACAGCGCCGATGCGGATGCCTTGGCCGGGACTGAATAGAGGCAGGGAACATGCTGTCCCCAACTTCCACCGAGGGAGGACGATGAAAGCGATGCATCGCAACCAAGAGCGGCTGGTAATCGTTTCCAATCGGCTGCCGATCGTGCTGGATCAGGAAACCGACGGCCGCTGGCTGGTCAAGCCGGGGTCCGGCGGACTGGTGACTGCCATGGCACCGGTGCTGAAGGATCGAGGAGGCCTGTGGATCGGGTGGCCCGGCACCGAAGAAAAGCAGGACATGGATATAGAGAGTCTGCTGCGCGATGCGGTCAAGGATTCCGGCTACACGTTCAAGCCCGTGCCGCTCAGCGCGGAAGAGATGGACGGCTATTACTACGGATTTTCCAACGAGATCCTGTGGCCCCTTTTCCACGATCTGCAGACCCGCTGCAATTTCAACCCGGCGTACTGGGGGGTATACCGGAAAGTGAACCGCAAGTTCGCCGAGGTCATCTTCCGCAACGCCGGTGAGAATGATCACATCTGGGTCCACGATTATCATCTAATAAACGTCGGCCGGGAGCTGAGGGCGCTCGGCGCCACTGCCGAGATCGGGTTTTTCCTTCACATTCCCTTTCCGCCCCTTGATCTTTTCCTGAAGCTGCCCTGGCGTTACCAGATTCTCGAGGCGCTGCTGGCATATGACCTTGTCGGGTTTCAGACCCAGCGGGACAAGCGCAATTTCACCCAGTGCGTCCGGGCCATGTTCAAACGGGTCTCCGTCAAAGGTAAAGGACGGGTGACCACCGCCGAGGTCGATCAGCGCGAAGTTCGAATCGGCAGTTTCCCAATCAGCATTGACTTCGAAGAGTTCGCCGGCAAGGCTGAAAGCGCCGCCGTCAACCGGCGCGTCGCTGAAATCAAGGCCAACCTCGGGGCGGATTCGAGCCGTCGAGTGCTGTTAATGGGTGTGGATCGCCTGGACTACACCAAGGGCATCCCTGAGAGGCTGGCGGCTTTCGGCAATGCCTTGGAGCGCTTCCCGCAGCTTCGCGAAAAAATCAGCCTTGTTCAGATCGTGGTTCCCAGCCGAGTGAAAGTTCCCAAGTACCGGGACCTGAAGCTCGAGATCGATCGGATGGTCAGCGCTATCAACGGCAAGTTCGCCCAGACTCACTGGGTTCCGATTCACTACATTTTTCGCAGTGTCGATCGAACCGAGTTGGTGTCCCTGTATCGCGCAGCCGACATTGCCTTGATCACGCCATTGAAGGACGGCATGAACCTCGTGGCCAAGGAATACTGCGCCTGCAACATTACCGAGGACGGCGTGCTGATCATGAGTGAGTTTGCCGGCGCCGCCGCGCAGCTGCATCCGGAAGCAATTCTCGTTAACCCTTATGACGTCGAGGAGGTAGCCGGAAGCATCGCCGTCGCTTGCGACATGCCCCTGCCAGAAAGGCGCCGTCGCATGAGGGCGTTGCGCCGCAAAATTAAAAAATCGGATATCTACCGCTGGGTGGATTCCTTCATGGAGGCTGTTTTTGCGCACGACCTGAAGGCGTTTTCGTCTTCCGAGGAGTACAATCATACAGATGAAAAGAACGGTATATCCCCGAAAACCGCCAATACTGGCGAGGAAGAGGAGCAGCCGTTTATCGATTCGCTGTCAAGCTACCGGCAGTCCCCGGAAGGCGGCAGGAAGATGTAACGCGGATGTGGAGCAGTTTCCGACCGAATCCGTGGGGCAACGCCGAGAGCCGGCTGCCGGCAATACTTCAGTGGAGATGGCTTTATGAAAGACATCATCCCACTCTCTCCGCGGGACTACGACGCAGTTCTCTTCGATCTCGACGGGGTGCTGACCAGGACGGCGAGCGTGCATGCCGCGGCCTGGAAAAAACTGTTCGACGGGTTTTTCGAGCAGCGCGCTACCCAAGCAGACGAACCGTTCGTCCCCTTTGATTTCGACACCGACTACCCGCGCTACGTCGACGGCAAGCCGCGTTACGACGGAGTGGCCGCCGTCCTCAAATCGCGCGAAATCGAAATACCGTGGGGTACACCCGAAGACGGCCCTGACGTGCAAAGCGTTTGTGCGTTGGGCAATCTGAAGGACCAGTATTTCCTGCAACACCTGGAGCAGCATGGCGCCGAGCCCTATGAAGCGGCGATCGCTCTGGTTCGAAAACTCCGTACGCAGGACATCAAGACCGCCGTCGTATCCTCCAGTAACAACTGTGCGGCTGTGCTCGCAGCAGTGAATATCGCACAGTTGTTCGACGCGCGCGTGGACGGGACTGACCTTACCCGCCTCGAACTCAAGGGCAAGCCGGCGCCGGATGCTTTTTTTGAGGCGGCGCGGCGCATCGGGGCAGAACCTGCGCGTGCCGTCATCGTGGAGGACGCGATCGCCGGTGTCGCGGCTGGGCGTACCGGCCGATTCGGCTGTGTCATCGGCGTCGATCGCGGCGGGCACGCGCAGGCGCTGCGCGCTGCCGGCGCCGATGTCGTGGTGACCAATATGGCGGAAGTCCGAGTGGCAGTGGAACCGGCTTCCGCGTGGGCACTTGTGTTTGAGGGCTTCG
>DATITS010000131.1:0-13931 GCA_035467535.1 Desulfobacterales bacterium | reverse complement strand
CGGGCCGTATCCTCATTCTCAATGAAAACCGCCTCGTCGCCGATGGCACCCACGCCGAGCTCTTGCGAACGAACGACTATTACCGGGAGCTTGTCGCCTGCCAGATGATCCCCGACGGGAAGGACACGAAAGGTGAGATCCTCCGCTATGGACGTCTCCGTCTTCATTCCCGTGCATAACGGGGAAAAGTACCTTGCACAGGCGATCGAGAGCGTCCTATGCCAGACCCACCGGGAGCTGGAGCTTGTCGTCATCGACGACGGCTCCACGGACGGAAGCCTGGCCATCATGGAGCGCTACGCCCGCGCCGACAGGCGGGTGCGGGTCGTCACCCTGGAAAACCGAGGGGTGACGGCGACGGGGAACCGGGGGTTCGAGGAGGCCCGGGGCGACTGGGTCGCCCGGTTGGACGCCGACGACCTGTTCTTTCCCGAAAAGATCGAGCGGCAGCTCGCCTTCGTGAAGCGGTGTCCCGATTTGAAGATCGCGGGAACACGCGGCTGGTTCATCAACGACCGGGGCCGGTCGCTCGGGCTCGTGGGGACAGAAGGGCCTTTCACGCGGGGGGAGTTCCTCCGCCGCAGGGATAGCGGGGAGCCCGTCTATTTCATCCACTCCTCGACGCTCATGCACCGCGACACCATGATCGCGATCGGCGGCTACCGGACGCAGTTCGTCCAGGCCGAGGACGTGGATCTGTGGCTCCGTGCGGCGGAGCGGGGACATCTGCTCCTGAAACTCCCGGAGCCGCTCGTTCTCTACAGGATCCACCGCGAGTCGCTGACCATGGCCAGGAACGCCGAGCAGAAGCTCTGCCACCGGTGGGTCATGGCCTGCGCGCAGGCGCGGCGCGAGGGCCGCCCGGAGCCTTGCTTTGAGATGTTTCGCGCGGCCGAGCGGCACAGGTCTTTGGTCAAGAAGGCTGTGGCCTTCCTGCTCTTGGCCGGCGAACGCCTCTACCAGCGGGCGGCCCTGCATTATGCCGGCGGCGGCTACCCGTCGCTCGCGGCCTGTCTGCTGGCATCCCTTGCCCTCAATCCCGGCCACGTGGTTCCGAGGCTCTATGACCGCAAGATCGCCCCCATGCTCCCGGGCGGCTTCCCGGCGGCAAGTGCGCCCGACACGGCTGCTTTGGGAGCAAAGGAGGCCTGCGGGTATGCGTCCGGAAAGTGAACGCCTCGTCGAACGGCCCTCCATCCCCCTTGTCACCGGGCGGGGCGACCGGCCCCTTTCCGGCGGTGCGCTCGCCGAGCTGTCACGCGCGGTCCTGGAGCGCGGCGCGGCGTTTCGCTTTCGCGCCATGGGCGGGAGCATGTACCCCCTGATTGAAAACGGGGATGTGCTGACCGTGGTGCCGCTCGGCCGCCGGGCGTTGTCTCCGGGCGACGTCGTGGAGTTTCTGCACCCGGGTCATGGCGGGCTCAGGGTGCACCGGGTCGTCGGTCGGAGAAACGGTGCCTACCTTGTCAAAGGCGACGGCGTGAGCGAGCCGGACGGCTGGATCCCGCGGGAAAACATCCTGGGGCGCGTGACGGGGATCACCCGCCAGGGCCGCCGGATCCATTTCGGCCTGGGCTGCGAACGGTTCGCGATCGCGCTGACAAACCGGTGGGGCGCGCTGCGGGAAATCGCGCGCTTTGTATGGCGTGCGGCCCGTCCGCTTGTCCTGGGACACCGCTGCGGCCTCAAGGCCCTGAAAGGAACGGGATCACGCGCTTCGGCGAAGGAGGGCCGCCGGCATGCAGCGGGAACGTGAGCTTCTCATCCTCTGTGCCAGGCATGCCCTGCGAGGGACGGAGCAAGACGGCTTGAAGGAACTCGCCGGCGGCGGCCCGGACTGGCGGAACGTCATCGCCCTGTCCGGATGGCACGGCATCGTCTCCCTGGTCTACAGGAGCCTGCAAAGTGCCTGTCCCGATGACGTTCCGGCCGGCGCCCTGGCCCGTCTCCGGCACCTTAATTTCGTAAGCTCCGCCCGGGCCCTCTTGCTCGCCTCGGAGCTCTCCCGGATTCTTGCCGCTTTCGAGGAGCGCGAGGTCCCTGCTTACCCGTTCAAGGGACCCGCCCTGTCGGTCATGCTCTATGGAGACCCGATGCAGCGGCAGTCGGTGGACCTGGACATCCTCGTTCCTTACGCTGCCGTCAGGGACGCGGTGGGGGTCCTGGCGACACTGGGGTATGCCGTCAAGAGCAGGTTCCACCAAAACGTCAAGCTTTCCGCCTTCCGGCACGTCGACTATGCCATTCCATTTTCCCGGAACGACGGAAAACTCGACATCGAGCTTCAGTGGGCCGTTGTTCCCCCCTATTTCGGTTTCCGTGAAGCGGAGCTTAAAATCTGGGAAAAGCGGCAAACGATGCGCGCGAACGGCTTTTCCTTTCCCGTCCTGCCGCCGGAGGAGACGCTCGTCGCCCTCTGCGTCCACGGCGCCAAGCATCTCTGGTACCGGATGGGATGGGTCTGCGACGTGGCGAGCCTCACCGCGGGTCCCGCGCCGTTGGACTGGGAACGGCTCACCGCGCTTGCCCGACGCTGCCGCGTCCTGCGCATCCTGCTTCTCGGGCTCCACCTTGCCCGGGAGTTGGCCGGCGCCGTCCTGCCGGAGGAGGTCTCGGCGCAGATTGCCGCGGACCCCATGGTTGGCGCGCTCACCCGGCGGGTGCTGCAGGAGGTCCCCCATGAGTGCAACGGGCATGACGATGAGCTCGGGCGGTATTTTTTCCACATGAAGGCGCGGGAACGCCGCATCGACCAGTTGCGGCTTGCCGGGCAGCTCATGGTCACGCTGCCGCTTGTCGAATGGAACGCACAACTGCTGCCCGATGCGCTGTATCCCCTTGCCTGCTTGTTTCGTCCCCTGAAACTGGCCATGCGCTACGGGGCGGCCCTCCACAGGCATCGGATATTTGAGGAAAAAGGAGGGAGGTTCCGCAACTAGTTGCCGCTCTTTTCCAGGATACCCATTTCCCGCCATCTTTGAAATCCATCCATTTTCTCCCTCTCCAGGGCGAAGAGGCCCCGCAGTTGAATTTCCTTGTAGGCCGGCCGGATCACACTCACGGACCGCCTTTTGCGATCGGTCGTCCACGGCCGGCCATCAGTGGTAAAGCGGTCAGTTGATGCATTCGACCGCACATGTAAGTGGGAGTATCGAACTGTTAATAAATTTAATAGGCAAAAAAGATTTTCGCAGATTAGGCGTCTAAAGCTCATTTATCAGCACCGGAGATTCGAACCGGATATTCGGTGGTGTCTGCCTGTAACATATTGATTGTATAAATATAATATAGATGGTTTCCAGGGCTGATGCGTGTTGGCAAGCGCATTGTGCCAGTCTGGCACATGGATTGCACAAAGTTATGCCCAGAGGATGAAACCATGCGCAGCAAATCGGGGCTTACAGTGATTGAACTTTTAATCGTCGTGGCCATTATGGCCATCCTGGCATCCATTGCCGTGCCTAATATGCTGGTTCCAAGCATCAACGCCAAGTTGAGGGGAGCGGTCAGCAACCTGCGCGGCGATCTGCAAACGGCCAAAATGATGGCGATTCGCGAAAACAGGTTTGTCGTTGTCAAAATGTTTGACACGGGCACTGGATACGAAGTGTTTTTGGATAATGGTGATGGGGCAGGGGGAATCGCCGAGGACTGGGAACGCAATGGCAATGAGCGTCTACTGGCCAGCCGGCAGATGGAGCCTGGCGTCTCGATTGATCTTGCCGCTACGAATTTGCTTGAGGATCGAACCCGCTTCAACGATCGCGGGCTGCCGGAGACGACGAACGTTGGCACAATCGTCTTTAAGTCGAAAGCCGGCCAGCGGGGAGAGATAAACTTGAACCGACTAGGCCGAATGACTGTCAAGATCATCAAGGACCCTTAACTGGCAAAGGCTAAACTGTCTGGAGGTTTTATGAAGTTGGACATGATCAAAAGCATCCAGCCAGAGGACAACAAGGGTTTCGCGCTGATCGAGATTCTGGTCACCATTGCCATATTCGCCATCGGTGTCCTGGCGGTGGCCTCGATGCAGTATTGGAGCGTTCGCAACACCGCCACGGGCAATGTCATGACTCAGGCCGCCAATTTGGCGCGATCACAGATGGAAACGCTCAAGAACGCACCTGTGGTCACCACCCTGGTCAGTGGCGCGGATGCGAACAATCCCATTGATGCGAATGGAACGCCTGGCGGTATCTTCACCCGCACATGGGTCATCACCAATCCGCTGGGCACCAGCGTCACCCGGCAAATCGACGTGACCGTCGCGTGGCGCCGCAATGGGCAGAACCGCAGCGTGGTGCTTACATCCATCAGTCGAGGAAACGGGACATGACGGGCAGCCTTTCAGCCTTTTCAGGCACACAGAAAACCCGTACGCCTTCGGGTGCGTCTGCGAGCGGTTTTTCGCTGATCGAGCTGATGGTGGCCATGGCGATGGCCTGCATTGTGCTCGCGGCGGTTTACAGCCTGCATGCGGCGTTGACGAAATCGTATACCACCCAAAACGCGGCCGCCGATGCGCAGGAGGCCATGCGTGCCGCGTTCGATCTGATGGCCGAAGACCTCATGATGGCCGGCTTCGACCCCATGGCCACCGGCCTTTTCGGGATCCTATCGGCCGACCCCATCAGCATTCGGTTTACGTCCGATCGCTGCACGATGCGTAATCCTCCGGATGCGATTAACTGCGAGGACGGAAAATTAGACCCCGGTATGCTCACTCTTGAAGATATTTGCTATTTATGGGACGGCACACAGCTCATCCAAAGGATAGATGGAGATAACACCACGGACAGTGTGCTGGTAGACAACGTGACGAGCCTAAAATTTACTTACTACAAAGGGGGCGTGGCTCCTGCCGAGCTGGTGGCGACGTTTCCAGCCACCGCGTTAGATGCCGCCCAGTTGGCGGATATTCGAACGATCAAGATATCGATGACCGTTCAGGCGCCGGCGGGGCGGGACAAAAAAGTGGAGCGGACGTACGCCACTCAGTTTAGAGTCCGAAACTTGGACCTGTGAGCAGGGAGAACAAAATGGCTCTTCGAGTGCGCTTTTGGCCGTCGACCCCGCGTGTTTGCCAAAACCAACATGGCACCGTGCTCGGTGGCGTCCTGATGGTGTTGCTGCTGCTGACCATTATCGGGATCGCTTCAATTAAGGTCAGCAACACCGAAGTGCAGGTTTCGACCAACGAAATAATCTACCAGCAGAATTTCTACCGCGCGGAAGGGGCGACCATGGAAGGGGCTGAACTGCTGGAAGCAATTCCCGACCCCAGTCTGTCGACGGCAACATGGCTGAACAAGGTCGTCAATGAGGTCACCGACACCAAGATACGCACCTGGGAATTCGGGGGATCCCTCGTACCCCAGGTCTCTGCTACGCTCGCGGATACAACGCTCATGGCGCTCTCGGAAGGCATTGCCAAAGGCTCTTCTCTGGATGTGGAAGCCTCCAAAGTTCACGGCTACGCCATCTATGGCCGCAGTGCGCCAGCGAACAGGGGGGCGACGACCGTTCAGATAGGATACCTGAAGGCGTTTTAAGAGAATAAACTGCCTACGGCTTGCATCAAGGATGTGACGAATGAAAAAGCCACTATTTTACACCATGGTCCGCTGCTTGGAAAAAGCAATCCTTGTCAATATTTTCCTGTTTTGGGCTTGCTCGATCGGATACAGCGCTATCGGTGTTGATGCCCTGACCCAAATCGGTTCGGTCCAGCAATCTCCAGCCGGATCCTGGACGCATACCGTGGGCGCCGGCTCAGACCGTATACTTGTGGTCGGTGTGGCGGGAGACGACTACATTCCTCCTAGAAGTGTCACGTCGATCACGTATGGTGGACAAGCTTTTACGCGAGCCCAGCGAACGACGGACTCGTCCGGTAGCACGTGGTCGGAGATTTGGTACCTGGTAGCGCCTCTCTCCGGAACCAAAACGATTTCAGTTTATCTAAACGGAACACCGTGGGCATGGTACGCAGGGGCTATCTCCTATACGGGGGTGAACCAGACCGTGCCCATGGACGCGACACCGGTAGGGACTTCCGGTCTTTCTGGATATCCTACGGCTACGATTACGACGGTTACGGATGGGGCCGTGGTGTTTGATAGCTTCTGCTACTACTATTATAACACCTTGTCACCCAACAATACGCAGAACTGGAACATGTCAAGTTCGTGGTATTATGACGTGTTCGGATCGCAGCGCAAGGGGCCGGTATCGCCAGCGGGACCGGTTACGATGAACTGGAACGTGGCCGAACAATATGCCCACTGGAGCCAAGCCGTAGTCGCACTTAGACCCTCCACTGCCACCTCCTACACGATTACCGCCAGCAGCGGGGCCAATGGCAGCATTTCCCCCTCCGGTGCGGTCAGCGTGGCGGCCAACAGCAACAAGAGCTTTTGGTTCTTCCCGGCTTCCGGCTACAAAATTCTTCAGGTCCTGGTCGATGGTGTGTCCGTCGGCACACCCTCCAGCTACACCTTCAGCAACGTCACCGCCAATCACACCATCCAGGTCAGCTACGCATCATTAGGCCATACGATTACGACCAGCGCCTCCAATGGGAGCATTTCGCCGCCGGGGCCGATCAGTGTCCCGGCCGGCGGAAGCCAGACTTTCAACATCCAGCCGGATTTCGGCTATACCATCGATCGTGTGCTGGTGGACGGGGTGTCGATAGGGGCGGTCTCGTCCTACACTTTCACCAACGTCCAAGCCCCTCATACGATCCAGGCCCAATGCGTTGCGGTCCCGGCGCCCCCCGACCCCACCACCTGCCTGGATATCGCCGATGTCCCGCTGGAGGTTCGGCGCTTGGCGGCTCCCGCCAATATCATGGTCGTTCTTGACGATTCCGGCAGCATGGACTGGGAGATCATGATTCCCGGGTTCTACAACGGCACGTATCAGGATGCATCGAATTATGCCTATGGGTATGTGTTCGACAACCCCTGCGGCGCCGGGATTTATGGACTCGGCTGTCACGAAATCGCTTATTCCTATCCCGTTCTGTTGCGCGGGTCAGGGCGGCTAGTCTGGAAGACCCAGTATTACGATTATAACAAAACCTATTATAACCCGGCGGTGACCTATAAGCCCTGGGTGACGATGACCGGCCAGTTCGACAACGCCGATCCCGATAACCCGCGCAGCCACCCCCTGATGGCGGCCCCCACATTCAATCTGAGCACCAGTTACGACACGACCTCGATCACCTCCGGCGAAGTCATCGCGGACAATGAGAACCCGGCGGTCTTCTCGAAGACCGGGGAGTGGACAGCGGCCACAGACGATCAAGCCTACAACAACACCTACTATCATACCGCGCAAAGCAATTCCGACGTCACGGCGGCCTGGAGTCCGTACCTCCTGGCCGGTCAATACACGGTTTTTACCCGGTACCGAGCGACTGACGAACGCGAGACTAAAGTGCCTTATACCATCACCCATACCGGCGGGACGAGCATCGTCCAGGTCAACCAGCGCATTAACGGTGGCACGTGGGTTTCGCTCGGCACCTATAATTTTGCAACCGGCCCGGCCAATGTGAAAATCACCTTCCACGTGAATGATAACACGGGCGACCGGGTCTGCGCCGACGCCGTAAAATTCGTCCCGAGCGGCACCATCCCGGTCGATATCAAGAATGCCCATTATTACATGTGGTCCGCTCAGACCGGCACCCCCTACCTTGTTATCATTGACGGCGGGGCCGTCAGCTACTACGAGGTGAACGACCTCAATGCCAACGGCATGGTCGACCCCGGGGAGCTGACGCAGACCGCAAGCCCCCCGGCCGACGTCGCCACCACGCGCAGCTACGCCCAGGAGCGCCAGAACTTTGCCAACTGGTTCACGTATTACCGCCGCCGGATCTTCGCCGCCCAGAATGCGGTCGGCAAGCTGATCCAGAGCATGCAAGGGGTGCGCATCGGGATATACAACATCAACCGAAGTCTCATTCAACCCACCCTTCCGGTCAAAGTGGGGAACCAGGATGAGGGCGCCACCCTGTTGAGCCTGCTCTATGCGGTTCGGGCGGTAGGA
The DNA here is from genome assembly GCA_035467535.1 of Desulfobacterales bacterium. Taxonomy (GTDB): domain Bacteria; phylum Desulfobacterota; class Desulfobacteria; order Desulfobacterales; family SpSt-501; genus SpSt-501. The sequence goes on along the minus strand of DATITS010000131.1, from coordinate 5,864 downwards.
GGCACCCCGTTGCAGACCGGGCTGGAAGCGGTCGGCCGGTATTTCGACAAGGGCGATAACATCAAGCTGGATGGCACCGCCGGCGATGATTCGCCCTGGTACTCCGATGCGGACGGCGGCAGCTGCCAGCAGGCCTTCGCCATCATGATCACCGATGGTTATTACAACGGCGCCCTCCCCAACGTCGCTATCCAGAACGTGGACGGCGACAATGGCTTCCCCTACGCCGACAGCTACTCGCAAACCCTGGCCGACATCGCCATGTACTACTATGAACGCGACCTGAACACGACACTGCCCGACAACTCTCCGACAAACTCATTCGACTCCGCCGCCCACCAGCACATGGTGAGCTACTCGATCGGCTTCGGCGTTTCCGGCACCCTCACTCCGGCCGCGTATGACGAAACCTTCAAGCACAAGGTGGACGGTGCGGCCATCGTGTGGCCCAATCCCCTATCTTCGGATGCGGCCCATATCGACGACTTCTGGCATGCCGCCGTCAACGGGCGGGGAAAATTTCTGTCGGCCGCCAACCCGTCCGAATTGACCCAGTCCCTGCAGGCGGTCATGCAGGATGTGGAGTTGAGGATCAAATCCAGCGCCCAGATGGCTGTCAGCGGGGACAAGCTCTATCAGAAACTGACCCCGGACCTGCTCATGTTTCAAAACACCTATTCCAGTGACGGATGGACCGGCGACATCAAAGCCTATGCCGTCAACCCCGTCACCGGGGCCATCGATTCGAGCAGTTATGAATGGTCGGCTGCCGACAAGCTTCAGAGCCGGACCTGGGATAACCGCCTCATCGCCACCTATACCGGCGCAGGGGGAATCCCCTTCCGATATGACAGCTTGACCGCCACCCAGAAAGGCCAGCTCGACGCCGGTTATCTGGTCAACGCGACCAAGGCGCAAAACCTAGTAAATTATTTGCGCGGCGACAGCAGTCAGGAAGTGCAAAACGGCGGGATCTTCCGGAACCGTTTTTCCCGCCTGGGCGATATCGTGCATTCCGCTCCGGTATTCTCGCACGGGATTCTTTACGCCGGCAGCAACGACGGCCTGCTGCATGCCTTCAACGCCAACACCGGGGTGGAGCTTTTCGCCTATGCCCCCAACCTGGTATTCGGTGGTCTCAAGGATCTCTCAGAGACCAGCTACGCGCACCGCTATTTTGTGGATTTGACCCCTGTCGTCACGGACTTAAAATTTAGCGCCAGTACTAAAACGTACCTGGTGGGCGGCCTGGGCAAGGGAGGCCGCGGCTACTTCGCAATGGATGTAACCGGCATGTCGCAGACCAACGGTGTTGATTCAGGTGTTCCTACAACGGAGAGCTCGCTGGCCGGGAAGGTGCTGTGGGAGTATCCCCGGACGAGCACCACCAGCAGCGAGATCGCCGACCTGGGCTACTCGTTCAGCCGGCCCAACATCGTGCTCTCCAATGCCACCGCTGCCGCCGCTGCCGCCGGGATCGTGGTTTTCGGCAACGGTTACGACAGCAGCAACGGGCATGCGGTCTTGTTTATCCTGCGTGCGGATACCGGCGAATTGCTGAAACGAATCGACACCGGGACGGCAACCTGCAACGGCCTTTCGCCGAGCATCACCGTCGATGTGAACTACGACAACAAAGTGGACTATGTCTATGCCGGCGACCTGAACGGCAATTTGTGGAAATTCGACCTGACCTCCACCGACTACAACCAATGGAGTGTGGCCTACGCCGGCGGCGGTGTGCCCAAACCGCTCTTCAAGACTCCTTCCGGGCAGCCCATTACCACTAAGCCCAACGCGATGTACCATTGCAGCAAGCACGGTTACATGGTGCTCTTCGGTACCGGCCGTTACCTGAACGAAGCCGACCTGAGCGATGCGGGCCAGCAGGCCGTCTACGGCATCTGGGACTATGGCGACGATGCCGATGACAGCGAGTACGTGGGGAGTCTTTCCGGCGGGGCGCTCACCAACACCAACCTGCCGGGCACGGTCTCGCTCTTGCAGCAGGTCGTTGTCGACGAGCGCCCCGTGAACGGCATGAGTCTGCGGACCATGACACCGCAGGCGGCCGATTGGAAGACCAGCACCACCGCGGGCGGGGCCTGCGGTGAGTACGGAACCCAGGACTGCGATCCGAACGGCAGCGGGGCCAAGCCGGACCCCGTGCGCAATGTGGGATGGTATTTGAATCTGCCGGGCGCCCGCGAACGGGTGGTCTCCGATGTAATCGTCCGATCGGGCATTCTGACCGTCGTCTCCTTCGCCCCGAGCAACAGCCTTTGCGGCGGGAACGGAGAATCCTGGCTCATGACCTTGAATGCCTGCACGGGCGCCAGGCTGTCCAAGACCCAGTTCGATATCAACGGCGACGGCAAAGTCGACACGCAAGATTTGGTGAACATCGGAACGGCGCAGAACCCGATCATGGTTGTGCCCAGCGGAATCAAATACGCCGGCAAGGTGCAGCCGCCGACCTATTTGATCATGCCCGACGGTACCGAACTCCTGTACATGAGCTCTTCGAGAAACACCATCGAAACCCAGCGTGAGCGTGCCGCCAAGTTGGGGATGACGTACTGGCGCGTGAGGCACTAGCAGGGTGTTGAAAAACTGCGCCTAAGGCCATGATCCGGCGTTGTGCGACATTTTGTAAATGCTCGCATATCGATGAATATGCTGCGCTTTCCAAAACGCCGCACGCCTTGGCTGACGGCCTGATGCTTGTTTTTGAACACCCTGTTAGAGAAAGAAGTTGATGAAAATGGCCGCGACAGATCAGATTTTAACCCGAGTGCAGAAAGGGGTGCAGGTGATGAAACGCCACGAGAAAACTTGGAGAAAGCATGCCGCGGCATTCTGCCTGGCAGTGGTGGTGCTGGTGGCGGGCGGGGTCCTCTTTGGGAACCTGAGCCATGCCGACGGCAAGGTTTTCCGCGAAGAGTGGGAGTTGCCGGCGTTCTACCCGCGCGGATTCGACGGGTACGGACGAATCGATATAATCTTCGCCGACCGGATGGTGATCAGCGACTCTTCGAAGAAGCTTTCGAGCAGCGTCGTGTACGGTACCCCGTCGAGTTCCTATGCGTCGAAATCCTCGTTCCGGGTGGGAGACATGGTCGGCTACCTGATCGATCATCGCAGGGAAATCGTCTCGCTTTGGTTGATAAAATGATGCTGTCGGTCTCTCGCGTGCAGGTTGAGAACGGGGCTATGCCGTGGTAAAATATATGGAAATGCGTTAAACCGTTACTCATCAGATCTGACAGACTCCCTTGGAAACCCTCGACTACTCAACCTGGAGCCGCGGTGTCCGGCAGCGTGTCGGGGGCAGGCGCGTGCCGCTGGCCGGGACGATCGAGCTGACCCGGCGCTGCAACAACCGCTGTGTGCATTGCTACAACAACCTGTCCGTCGCCGATCGCCAAGCGTTGGCCGAAGAGCTCCGCACGGATGAGCTGATCCGCATCCTGGATGAGACAGCGGAAGCCGGCTGCGTCTGGCTGCTGCTCACCGGGGGCGAGATTTTTCTCAGACCGGATTTCAGGGAGATTTACACGCACGCGAAGCAGAAGGGCCTGCTCGTCACTCTTTTTACCAACGGTACCCTCATTACACCGGAGCTGGCCGATTTTCTATCAAACCGGCGACCGTTTTCAATCGAGATCACGCTTTACGGGGCCACCCGCGCCACATACGAGCGGGTCACGGGCAACCCCGGCTCCTTCGAGCAGTGCCTGCGCGGGATCGGTCATCTGAGGGAGCGCGGGCTGTCGCTCAAGCTCAAGGCCACCCTGTCGACGCTCAACCGGCATGAAATCGAAGAGATGAAGCGGTTCGCCGAGAACGGCCTGGGGCTGCCCTTCAAGTTCGATGCCCTGCTGAACGCGCGCTGCGACCGTTCCCCGGGGCCCCTTGATGTGCGGCTGTCGCCGGAGGCGGTGGTGCAGCTTGATCTGGCCGACCCGGAGCGGGCCGGGGCCTTGCGGGATTTCGCCCTGCGCCGGCCCGGCCATGGCGCCGGCGATAAGACAGGCAGCCCCCTTTATCCCTGCGGCGGCGGGGCGCACTCCTTTGCGGTCGACCCCTATGGCCGGCTGCGCGCCTGCGCGATCTCCCCCGGCGAAGGGTTTGATCTCCGGCGTGGAAGTTTTCAAGAAGGGTGGGGCCGGTTTTTGGCGCGGCTGCGCGAGCGCAAAATCGACCGCGACACGAAGTGCCTGATGTGCACCCTGCAGGAGCTGTGCGGGATGTGTCCAGCCAACGGCGAACTCGAATGCGGGGATTCGCAGCAGCCGGTCGATTTCCTCTGCCGCGTGGCGCACCTGCGCGCGTATGCGCTCGGCATTGAAGTGGCACCGCACGGGGATTGCGACTACTGCCCCGGAGGCCCATCCCACGCAGAAATGATTCAGGCGGTGGCAAGGTTGAAAGCCGCGGGCAACGCGTAACGAGCCGAATACCGTCTCTATCGCCGCGCTCCTCAAGTTCTGCTCCGGCGGGACGCTCCTCAAAGGCCTGCGAACGCAGGCCTGCTTTTGGAGAGGTGTTAGCCACGTTCCTCAAGGCCGCCGGCAGATTCGGTTTATTTCTTGACATGCAAATCAAAAACATATATTTGTAATTACATGTATAAGCGAATGTTGTCTTTAGCGCTTAGCGACCAGGAAACATGCTTTTTGTGGGGGCCGAGGCAGACCGGAAAGAGCACCCTGCTGAAGCAGCTTTTTCCGGGTGCCAAGACGTACGATCTGCTTCTCTCTGGCGACTATCAGCGGCTCCTGCGCAACCCGGGCATCCTGCGCGAAGAATGTCAGGCAGATGAAACGCTGCGCGAGCGGAACGCACCCCCCGTCATCATCGATGAAGTGCAAAAAATTCCTGCGCTGCTCGACGAAGTTCACTGGTTGATCGAAAATCAGGGTATCCGGTTTGTTCTTTGCGGATCGAGTGCGCGGAAAGTAAAGCGCGGGCAGGCGAATCTTTTGGGAGGGCGTGCCGTTCGCTACGAGTTGCACCCGCTGATATACTCTGAGATTCCAGGCTTTTCCCTGCCCGACGCCTTGAACAAAGGTCTTCTCCCGCGGCATTATCTCAGCCTTCACTCGCATCGTCTCATGGAATCGTACGTGGGGGATTATCTCAGGGAAGAGATCGCCGCCGAGGCACTGACACGGAACATCCCGGCGTTTGGGAGGTTCCTTGAAGTCGCGGCGCTGACCAACGGCGAGTTGGTCAATTATGTGAATTTCGCATCCGAGTGCGGGGTCAGCGCGCCCTCAGTTAAATAATATTTTCAGATTTTAGAAGACACGCTGATCGGTAAAATGCTGCCGGCTTATCGCAAGCGGGCCAAAAGGCGTATCATCGCAGCCCCGAAGTTCTATTTTTTCGATCTGGGAATCGTGGCGCACCTAACCCGCCGCGGCAAGGTGCTTAGCGGCAGCGAGCTCTTCGGCAAGGCGTTCGAGCATTTTATCTGGATGGAATTATCGGCTCATTCGCGATACACAGAAAAAAATTACCCGATCTCCTATTGGAAAACCTCATCCGGCATCGAAATTGACTTTGTTCTGGGGGATCACGAGGTGGCAGTTGAGGTGAAATCAAGCCCAATGGTCACCGACCGGCACCTGAAAGGGCTCCGGGCCTTCCGGGAAGATTACCAGACACGGCGTTTGATCGTCATCTCGATGGACCCCAAGCCTCGCAAAACCTCGGACGGCATTGACATTCTGCCATGGGAAGAGTTTTTAAGACGACTTTGGGGCAATACAGTCATTTAAAAGATGTTTGAAAATTTACCATTTAGATAATGCGGCGACGCTGTCGGCGGCGGGCCCTGACCCCGTCGAATTCATCGC
>DATITS010000130.1:0-7629 GCA_035467535.1 Desulfobacterales bacterium | reverse complement strand
CCAGAACGTGCGGAAGCGTTCGCCGTCCGGGTAGCCGAGGCCGGAGACGTAGTTCAACAGGGCGTCGAACCACACGTAGGTGACGTAGTTCGGGTCGAAGGGCAGGGTGATGCCCCAGTTCAGCCGGGTTTTGGGCCGCGAAATGCACAGGTCGCCCAAGGGCTCCTTCAGGAAGGAGAGCACTTCGTTGCGGTAGCGTTCCGGGCGGATGAAATCCGGGTGGTTCTGGATGTGCTCGATCAGCCAGTCCTGATAGCGGCTCATCCGGAAAAAATAGTTGGCCTCCCGGATGGGTTCGGGCGCGGTCTCATGGTCCGGGCACTTGCCGTCCACGAGTTCCCGCTCCCCGTAAAAGCGTTCGCAGCCGAAGCAATACAGCCCCTCGTACTCGCTGAAGTAGATCTCCCCCGCGTCGTAGATCTTCTGCAACACCTGGGTCACCACGGCCATGTGGTCGGCATCCGTGGTGCGGATGAAACGGTCGGGCTGGATGTTCAACTCCGGCCACAGGTCGCGGAACAAGCCGCTGATGGCGTCGACATAGACCCGGGGCGTCATGTTCTCCTTGTGCGCCGCCCGGACCACCTTGTCGCCGTGCTCGTCGGTGCCGGTCAGGAAAAAGACCTCCGTCTGCCGCATGGAGTGGAAGCGGCGGACCACGTCGGCCACGATGGTGGTGTAGGCGTGGCCGAGATGGGGGCGGGCGTTCACGTAGTAGATCGGTGTCGTGATGTAGAAGGACATGGCGTTACCTGCCTAAAGTTGAATTTTGTCGACGGACGTCTCGATTTCCATCCCGTCTTCGAGCCGGACCACCAGTCGGTTGCAGATGGCGTTCTGGCGGATGACCTTGCCGGGGCCGCTGGGGGTCTTGACCATGGTGCCGATCCGGGGCAGGCCCTTTTTCAACTCCATGTAAGTTTCATACTCGTAGACGAGACAGCACATCAGCCGACCGCACTGGCCCGAGATTTTGGTGGGGTTCAGGGAAAGGCTCTGCTCTTTGGCCATGCGGATCGAGACCGGCTCGAACTTCTCCAGGTACGAGGCGCAGCAGAACTCCCGGCCGCAGCGGCCGAGGCCGCCGCACATCTTGGCCTGGTTGCGGATGCCCACCTGACGCATTTCGATGCGGGTCCCGAGTTCCTTGACGAGCATTTTCAGGAGCTGGCGGAAGTCGACCCGGCCCTCGGCGGTGAAGAAGAACGTCATCTTGCTGCCGTCAAACGACTTTTCCACCGCGAACAGGTTCATCTTGAGGCCCAGTTCCCGGATGCACCGGCGGCCGAGTGCGTGCGCGGCCCGCTCGGCGTCGGCCTTGCGTTCGAGCTGCTCCAAATCCTTCGGTGCGGCCAGGCGGTAGATCTTTTTGAAGGTCTGGTTCGCCGGGAAATCTTCCAGAACCTTGGGGGCGACCACCACCGTGCCGAGGCTGAGCCCCTGCTCGGTTTCGACCATCACCCGGTCGCCGGAGTTGAGCACGTAGGCCCCGCAGTCGAAATCGTACACCTTGCCGGCCGGTTTGAATCGAATGCCAACGATCTTGATCATATTGGACGTGGATGACCCGGTAACTGGTTTCTGGTTTGATTCAGATGCGTTGACATCTTGACGAAAAGCGCCTCCAGTGTCAACCGCGGATTCGCGTTCGCCTGGATTCGCCGGCGGGCGTCCTGCAGCGCGCGCATGGCGCTCGTCAACGCCTCCAGGCGTATGGTGTGAGAGATCTCGACCATGACCTCCCGGAGGTCCTGGTGGAGGATGCTCTCGGGGGCATGCCGTGCGACGGCCAGATCGCGAATCCAGGCTGCGATCAGGTCCAGGGCGTCCGGCAGCTCTTCCCGGGTCTGGGACAATTTCTCCGCCAGCGCCAGCAATGCCGCCGTCGACTGCCGGGGGAGCGCCGTCAGTTGGGCCATCAGCCAGCTGCGTCGCTGCAGCCACTCACTGCGGCGCATGCTGAGCGCCCGGGTGAGGCTTCCGCCGGCCAGTGAGGCCGTCAGGGATGCCTGCGGCGGGTCGACCCCGTAAACCCGGGTGAGTATCGCCGCCAGATGGTGCCGGGCGATCGGCTTGAACCGGATGTGCCGGCAGCGCGACACGATGGTGGGCAGAAGATCGCCCGTCTGCGGGGCGGTCAGCATCAGCACCGTCCGGGCCGGGGGTTCCTCCAGCATTTTCAGCAGGGCATTGCCGGCGGCCGGGTTCAAAGAGTGGGCATCGGCGATGATCACGACGCGCACCCGCGCCTCATAGGGCCTCATGGCCAGGGCCTGGCACAGTTCGCGAATCTGGTCGATCTTGATCATGGCCCCGGCAGGAGACACCCGCAGGATGTCGGGGTGTGCGCCGGCTGCGATCTTGCGGCAGGCACTACACTCCCCGCAGGGCTCGACCGCGCCCGGCGATGGTGCGGCCGCCGCCTCCGCGCCTGCCTCCCTGCCGGTGCAGTTCAACGCCATGGCCAGGGCGACCGCCGCCGTTTTCTTGCCGACGCCTTCGATTCCGGTAAAAAGAAGGGCGTGGGGAATGGTCCCGTTGACCAGGAGGGAGGTGAGGATTCGGATGGGGCGCTCTTGATCGATGATCGAGTCGAACCCTGGCACGAATCTACAAATCGACGCGTTCTTTAAGTTCCTTGCCGGACTTGAAGAACGGAAGCCGCTTGGGTTTGATGGTTACTTTTTCACCGGTCTTGGGGTTTCTGCCGGTGTAGCTTTTGTAGTTCTTGACAAAAAAGCTGCATAAGCCGCGGATTTCCACACGCTCCCCGCGCGCCATGGCCTGCGCCATGTGATCGAAAAAAATCTGCACGACCCGGGCGGCCTCCGCCTTGGAAATATTCGCTTCAGTCTTCAGTGCGGAGATCAGCTCCAGCTTGTTCATACACCCTCCTTATGGGACGGCCAGAATGACGTAACCACGCTTTGAATGTATAGCCTCAAACTTGATAAGATGTCAAGCAGTTATGCAAGGATCGGCGGCAGGATCTCGATATCGTCCTCACTGACGTCGACCCCGGCGTACTGGCCGAGGGCCTCGATGTTGACGAGCACGCGGCCCTGCCCGCGGTAGCGGACGAACGTTCCGGCCACCCCCGCAAACGGTCCCTGCACCACCATGACCCGGGCGCCCGGCTGCAGCCGTGAACCGGTGCCGATCGGCAGTTCGGAGGCCACCATGATTTTCAGCGATTCGATCGTTTCGTCCGGGACCGGCACCGGGCCCTGACGGCTGCCGATCAGGCGCACCACACCGGCGGTCTTGACGATTTCGATGTGGGAGTGAGGGTGGAGGTCCGTGCGGATGAACAGGTAGCCGGGAAAGAGCGGGATGTGGATCATGGCCTTCCGGTCCCGGCGCGTGCTGCGGACCTTGATTTTCGGCAGAAAGGCTTCCAGGGACTTTTTGACCAGGCCGTCGCAGACGACGCTTTCATGCCGGCTCCGGGTGTGCAGCACATACCAGTGCCGTTTCAGGCGCTTGTCTTCAAGCATCGATCAGGGTCCTCCACTCTCAAAGTCCGAATTCGCCGATCCCCTTCAAGCGGATGCGCATTTCAAATCCGATATTATCGGTTCCGTAGGTGGCGAGGGTTTCAAAGGTCCAGCACTGGGAGTCGAGTGCAAACCCGGCCCCGTAAGTCGTGCTGCCGTCTTCAAAATCCTCTTCGTACGAGGTGATCAGCGTAAACCGCTCGGTCAGCCCCAGGCGCAGCTCGGTTAACAAGTAATCGATCTTCTTGTTGTCCGTGAGAGTCGGCAGAAAAATCTCCTGTTGCGTATCGTAGTCATCAAGGCGTTCCACGGCCAAGGGGTCACGGTCATAACGGTATGAAACACTCAGGCGGTCCTTTTGCCTGGCTGAAAGGCTCAGCCCGATGTTGTAACGGTCCAAGCTCTGTTCGTAGACGTTGTAAGCGATCTCGCTATCGAGGCTGATTTTTTCTATCGGAAGAAACTGCAGCTTTCCGAAAAAGGGCGAGAAGGGGTGATACTCCCTGGCCAGGTCGTAGTATTGACCCACCTTCAGGCGCATGAAGTCGCGGTAATCATAATCGGAAGGTGTCTCGGTCACGATGGTCTCGCGCAGGGTCTCCTCCCCCGGTTGCGTCTCCCGGGTGCGTGCCTCTCTAACCTGCGGTGCCATCAGCGATTTGGAGGTCAGGGTGTTGGTAAGGGAATAGGCGATGCGCCGGCGGTTGATGACGCGGTCCTTGGTGTCGATCAGCGGCAGGTCTTCCTGGTCTACGTCCGGGACATAGGTGTAGCTGAGCTCGGGTCTGACGGCATGCCTGACCTTCTTCAGGTTTTCCTGATCGACGTTATAGCTTCGGGAAAAATTCGTGAAAAGTGCCAGGCGCGCGTCATAGAGCTCGCGGTGGAAGTACTGGTCGTCGGACCAGGCGGCGGCCTCATCGGTCTTGTACTGGTTCCACACGGTTTCGCGCAGCCCGGCTGAGGGCTCGATCGTCAAGTAGGGCGGCAGCCCGATCGGATAGTAAACGCGAGGCCACGCGTCCGTGCGCTGCACGCTATAGCCGCGGTCATTCCAGTAGTTGATGTACTGCGTGTTCAAATTTGCGAAAAAGGGGCTTGTGCCGAGCTGCTGCTTGGGGGCCGTGAAGCTGACCTGCGGCAGGATCTGGGTGGTTTCCTTCCAGTTCGCGCCCTTGTTCACGTTATCGTACCAATTCGCGTTAGCGTTGAGGCTGAAGTTTGCCCAGGATCTGGACACCAGCAGGCGGTTGGTGCGGATGGAGGCGTTGTAATCATCGAGGGTGCGCCCGAAAAATCGGTTGAAATAAGCCCGGCTGTCTTCAAAGCCCATGTAGCCGGTCTTGAATTCCCGAAGGTAGTCCTGGTCGCTTGCGATGTCGAGCTCGAGCCTGCTTAAAAAACCTTCCGGCAGCGGGTTCTCATGGCTCATCCGGAACCAATAGCGGTCGCGGTTCGGCCGCAGGATATCCCCTACGGGGTCCTTGAAGCCGAAGTCTTGGCTTTGCGTGTCGGTGCCGTCGTCGACCTGCTCGTCATGAAAATAGTCGAACATGACGGCACCCTTGGCTTCCCGGGTCAGGAAATATCGGTATTCCACCCCCGGCTTCCAGCCCCGTTCGCTCATGTACTGCAGGTAAAATGTGGCATCCGAACGATCGTCGATGGCCCAGTAAAACGGCTGGGTGGCAAATGCCCCTTTGCGGTTGGAATAGCCCCCCTGGGGCATCAGCAGGCCGGTGGTGGGCTTGCCCGGCGGAGGAATGTCGATGTAGGGGTAATAGCCGAACGGCATGTCCCGGGCATACACGACGGCATTCCAGGCCGTGATGCTGCCGTCGTCCTTGATCGTGACATCCCGCCCGGCGATTTTCCAATCCGGCAAGGCCCCATCGCAGGTCGTGACCACCCCCTGGCCGATGGTGTAGGTTTCCGGGCCGGTTTTTTGAATCCGGTCGCTCTGGATATGGTAGTTGCTTTTCGCGATGAAAATGGTGCCGTTGGTGATATACCCCTTTTCGCTCTCCAGGTCGGTTTCAAGATAGTCCCCCGTGAGGATATCGCTGCCGGCGGTCAGGACGACGTGGCCCTCGGCATAGGCCATCTTGGTCTGCAGGTTGTACCGCACCGTGTCCGCGGTGATCGAACGGTCCTGCTTCCAGATGACCACGCGACCCTCGGCGATGTACTCGTCACGGAGCTGGTCGTAGCTGATGCGGTCGGCTTCGATCTGCCAGGGCTGCCCCGGGTCGAGCTTCGTCAGGCCAGAGAACCCCGGTGAGCTCTCCAGGCCATGGGCAGCGGGCGGCAGAGAGGTGTCCGTCAGGAGGGAGGCCAGCGCGAGAAAAGCCGCCAGGGTCCAGGCCTTGAGCCGGGTTCGGAGGCTTCGTGGACGCGTCGCGGCTGGATCCATTCGGTGGCTGCCTCTTCTCCTTGGGGCCGTGTGCGGGGATGCCCGGCCTGGCCTGTACGGGGGTGCATATTGAAGCTCTTTGAAATTTAAGCTATAAAGACAAGTTGGCTTGAAAAGTCAAGATGTGTTTAACGGTCGCCGATCGACTTTAAAGGCAAGCACGCCGCGATGAACATTCTGTTGACCAACGATGATGGCATCCATGCCGAGGGCCTCTGGGCGCTGCACGACCGGTTGACCCCCCGCCACGCGGTGGTCGTCATTGCTCCGGACCGCGAGTGCACGGCCGTGGGGCACGGGATCACGCTGCATCTTCCGCTGCGCGCCCACCCGGTGGCACTGAACGGCGGCGGGCGGGGATATGCCGTCAACGGCACACCGGCCGACTGCGTCAAGCTCGGCATTCTGGAAATCCTGAAGCACAAACCGGACCTCGTGGTCGCCGGCCTCAACCCGGGCGCCAACGTGGGCGTCAACATCACCTACTCGGGCACGGTCGCCGCCGCCAAAGAGGCGGCCCTGGGAGGGATTCCGGCCATCGCGGCGTCCATCGAGGGGCATGGGCCCTACCGCTACGACACGGCGGCCGTGTTCATCGCGCATCTGGCCGAGGTGGTGCTGCAGCGGGGGTTGCCCTCCGGGACCTTTCTCAACGTGAATTTTCCGAATGTGCCGGAGACGGACGTCGCCGGCGTGCGGATCAACCGGCACGGGCTCGAGATCTTCCGGGAGTACATGGAAAAGCGCACGGATCCCCGCCACCGGACCTATTATTGGCAGGGCGCGGACATGCAGACCTTCGGGGAGGACCTCGACGTCGATGGGGCCGCCCTGCGCCACCGGTTCATCTCCATCACGCCGATAACGTGCGACATGACCGACTATAAAACCCTGGATGACCTGAAGCAATGGGGGCTCGACGCGAAGCTGAAGTGAAATCGACGATCGGGGCTGGCGGTGATCAGTTCCCGGCAACGGCTTCTTTTCTGAACCCTGAACCGTGAACCCTCGCTACTTGAGGTGTTGCACACTCTGAACGTCGACGGTGGGGTTTCGAAGAGCCGTGCCGTTTCGGGAGACCGCATGTTTATCACATTGGAAGGCGGCGAAGGCGCCGGCAAAACCACCCAGATCGTGCACTTGGCAGGCTGGCTGGCCGAGCGGGGCATCCCCTGCACGCGCACGCGGGAGCCCGGCGGCACGATCCTCGGACAAGCGATCCGCGCCGTTTTGCTGAACCCGGAGAACGCCGGCATGGCCCCGGCGACGGAACTGCTCCTGTACATGGCGGACCGCTCCGAACACATCCACCAGGTCATCACGCCGGCGCTCACCGCCGGCCGGACAGTGCTGTGCGACCGTTTTTTCGACGCCACCGTCGTCTACCAGGGGTTCGCCCGGGGGCTGGCAACGGATTGGATTTTGCGGCTGCACGAGCTCGTGTTCGCGGGCCTAAGACCGGACCTGACGCTGCTCTTGGACCTGCCGGTCGAGGTGGGGCTGGCGCGCGCCCGGCGCCAGCTGGAAAAGGGCGGTCGCCCCGCGGCCGAGAGCCGTTTTGAAGACGAGGCGCTCGCCTTCCACCAGCGGGTGCGGGAGGGGTATCTGCAGCTGGCGCGGCGGGCGCCGGAGCGGTTCCGCGTGATCGATGCCGCCCGGGATGAAAGCCGGGTGCAGGCAGACATCCGGTCCGGGGTTGAGGAATTTCTCAGGTAGATT
>DATITS010000129.1:0-27519 GCA_035467535.1 Desulfobacterales bacterium | reverse complement strand
GGCAAGCCGACAGCCGATGTTCGTAAGTCTGCGGCGCCGGCTTCGCCCGGCGACGCCGCGGTCATTGCACCGGGGGCCTTCGTCCACGATACGGCCGTTGTCGACGCAGGTGTTGTCATCGGTGCCGGAAGCAAGATCTGGCACTTCTCCCACGTGCTGGCCGGTTCGCGCATCGGCGAGCGCTGCAACATTGGCCAAAACGTGGTGGTCGGGCCGGATGTGAGCATCGGCACGGGCTGTAAAATTCAGAACAACGTGTCCGTTTACAAGGGCGTGACGTTGGAGGACGGGGTGTTTTGCGGTCCGTCCATGGTGTTCACCAACATTTACAACCCTCGGGCTGAAATCCCAAAAATGGACCAAGTGCGTGCGACGCTTGTGAAAAAAGGTGCCACGATTGGTGCAAATGCTACAGTTGTCTGCGGCACCACCCTGGGCCGTTACAGTTTCGTGGGGGCCGGTGCGGTGGTGAATCGCAATGTACCGGATCATGCGTTGGCCATAGGCAATCCGGCTAAACAGATCGGTTGGATGTGTGAGTGCGGTGAACGCTTGAGCGATGATTTCGAGTGCACTGCTTGCGGAAAAAGATACCGAAAGTGCACGGAAGGCCTAATGAGGAACACCTAATGGACTTAAAAGGAAAAAAACTCGTATTGGTTGGAGGCGCCGGCCTGATCGGTTCGCACACCGTGGATCACCTGGTGATGGAAGATGTAAAGGAAATTCTAATTTACGACAACTTCGTGCGGGGCAGCCGTGAAAACCTGCATGGTGCAATGAAAGACCCGCGCATCAAGATCTACGATGTCGGCGGCGACATCATGCAAACCGATATTCTACAGTCCGCCTTTGAGGGCGCCGATGGCGTTTTTCACCTGGCCGCACTCTGGCTCTTGCAGTGCCACGAGTACCCGCGCAGCGCCTTCGATGTGAACGTGCGAGGCACCTTTAACGTCATGGAGGCCTGTGTGGCCAGGGGCGTCAAGCGGCTGGTCTACTCCTCATCCGCCTCGGTTTATGGCGACGCAGTGCGCGAGCCCATGGACGAAGACCACCCGTTCAACAACAAAAATTTCTACGGCGCCACCAAGATTGCCGGCGAAGCCATGTTGCGGGCCTTTCATCACCGATATGACCTTAATTACGTCGGCTTACGCTACATGAATGTCTATGGCCCGCGCCAGGACTACCACGGCGCCTATATTGCCGTAATCATGAAAATGCTCGATGCCATCGACAAGGGCCAAAGCCCGACCGTCATGGGCGATGGTTCGGAAGCCTTCGATTTCGTCGCCGTAGAAGATTGCGGCTTGGCAAATGTCTGCGCCATGAAGGCCGACACAACCGATACCTTTTACAATGTCGGCACCGGAAAGCGGACATCACTGAAAGAACTCGCCGAACTGCTGCTCGAAATCACTGAATGCGACAAGCCGATCAACTACGCCCCAAGCAGCCAAGCCACCTTGGTACGCAACCGCATCGGTTGCCCGAAAATGGCCAGTGCGGAAATTGGTTTCAGCGCAACCATCGATCTACGAGAAGGGCTCAAGCGTCTGATCGAATGGCGTGCCAATCACAAGGCCGAAGTGGCTGCCCGTCGCCAAGCCGTAGGATTGCCCGCATGATAGAACCAACCAAGATGAATGTACCTATCGCGCGCACCAGTCTGACCGAGCAGGAAATAGAAAGCGTGCTCGGTCCACTACGCAGCGGCTGGCTGGTGCAAGGCCCCAAGGTGCGGGAGTTCGAAGAAAAATGGTCCCGTTTCACCGGAGCCATGCATTCTATCGCAGTCACATCGTGCACCACAGCGTTGCATTTATCCTTAACAGCGATGGGCTTCGGCCCGGGTGACGAGGCCATTGTGCCAGCTTTTACCTGGATCGCCACCGCCAATGTGGTGGAGCACTTGGGCGGAAAGGTAGTATTCGGCGACATCGATCTCAACACCTTCAACCTCGACGTTGAACCACTCGCGCAAAAGATCACATCGCGAACCAAAGCCATCCTGCCGGTTCACCTCTTCGGCCTGGCAGCGGACATGGATCCCATCATCCAACTGGCTAAACAACATGGCCTTTGGATTGTGGAAGACGCCGCCTGCGGCTTTGGCAGCCGCTATTACGGCCGGCATGTGGGAACATTGGGGAATACCGGCTGCTTCAGCTTCCACCCCCGCAAGGCCATCACCACCGGCGAGGGTGGCATGATCACCACCCACAGCGATGCCTTGGCGGAAAAACTGCGGCGCCTGCGTGACCACGGCGCGGCGATAAGCGACTTGCAGCGCCACTTGGGCGCCCGGCCCTACCTACTCCCCGACCACCCGGATGCCGGCTACAACCAGCGCATGACGGACTTGCAGGGGGCCCTCGGGGCCGCCCAGATGGAAAGGGCTGTGGACATCATCGCCGAGCGACAACGTCTCGCGAAGATTTACGACGATGCCTTTGCCGACCTTCCTTGGCTCAAAACACCAGCGCACGTGGAAGGGCTTGAACACGGCTACCAAAGCTACCCGTGTCTCTTTCAGCCCGAGCCGATTACGCCAGAGTCTGTTCGCCGCATCAACCAGAAACGAAACGAGTGGATGGATCATCTGCAACAGGTGGGCATCTCCACTCGCCCGGCAACCCATGCCGTGCACATGTTGGCCTTCTATAAGCACAAATATGAACTAAAGGCCGAAGACTTTCCCAACGCCCATGCCGCCAACGACTGCAGTATTTCACTGCCGTTGTTCCACGGTATGAGCGAGGCCGAGCAAGCTTTCGTGATTCAGCAGGTAAGGAATAACAAAACCTGATCGATCCGGCTCCCGCATGCGATAGACCCAAAGCGAGCGGATCGTTCCAATCTCCAACCGACGCAGCACGTGCCGTCCGCTCTGTGTGCGAATGTCTTATGTGTGGGATTTGCGGGATATTCAATCTGAACGGTGAGACCGTTTCACCAGTCATTCTTCGCAGGATGACCGAAGCCATCGCGCATCGCGGCCCGGACGGCGAAGGTTTTTTCATCGACCGCTTTGTGGGACTGGGCCACCGCCGCCTGGCCATCATCGACCTGTCCCCGTTGGGGCATCAACCCATGTCGACCCCTGATGGGAATCTCCTTATTTCGTACAATGGAGAGGTCTACAATTTCCGGGAACTTCGCATCGAACTGCAAGCCCTGGGGCGACCGTTTCGCTCCCAAACCGACACGGAGGTCGTCTTAAACGCCTATGCCCAGTGGGGACCGGCATGCGTTGAAAAGTTCAACGGGATGTTCGCCTTCGCGGTGTGGGACCGCACGCACCAGGAACTGTTTCTGGCCCGCGACCGCTACGGCATCAAACCTCTGTACTATGCCTACTGGGGCTCCCATTTCGTATTTGCTTCCGAGCAGAAATCAATCCTTGCGCATCCCGGATTCACCCGCGAACTGGATATGGAAGCGGTGTTGGAGTATTTCACGTTTCAGAATCTTTTCACCGACAAGACGTTTTTCCAAGGCGTCCACCTGTTGCCCGCCGGCTGCCGTGCGTCAGTTCCTCTCGGGGCGTCTTTCGCATCGCCGCCACCCATTCGAATCGAGCGCTATTGGGATTATTGCTTTCAGGAACCGTCGCAAGCGGCCGGAGAGGAGGAGTACCGTGAAGAGCTTGACCGCCTTTTTAAACAGGCCGTCAGTCGCCAGCTGATCAGTGATGTGGAACTGGGCTCCTACCTGAGCGGCGGCATGGACTCGGGGTCGATCACGGCCATCGCCGCTATGCACCTTCCCTATATCAAGACGTTTACCTGCGGGTTTGATCTGAATTCGGCTTCGGGCCTGGAACTTGGCTATGATGAGCGCGAAAAAGCCGAGTACATGTCGTATTTGTTCAAGACCGAACATTACGAAATGGTATTGAAATCGGGCGACATGGAACGGGTGCTGCCCAAGGTCGCTTGGCATATCGAGGAACCCCGGGTCGGACAGAGCTACCCCAATTTTTACGCGGCGCAACTGGCCAGCAAATTCGTCAAAGTCGTGTTGGGAGGGACGGGCGGAGACGAGCTGTTCGGGGGCTATCCGTGGCGCTATTACCGCGCCGTCATCAATGACAACTTTGAAAATTACGTCGACAAATATTACAGCTACTGGCAGCGCCTCATCCCTAACACCACGATCCATAAGGTGTTTCGCCCGATTTGGAGTCAAGTAAAACATGTCTGGACGCGAGATATCTTTCGCGATGTTTTTCACGCCCGGCCGGAAGAAATCTCAGATCCGCAGTCCTATGTCAATCTCTCTCTCTATTTCGAAGCCAAGACCTTTTTGCATGGCCTTCTGGTGGTCGAGGACAAGCTAAGCATGGCCCATGGCTTAGAGGCACGCGTTCCCTTCTTGGACAATGATCTGGTCGATTTCGCCATGCGGTTGCCGGTCAACCTCAAGTTGGGCAAGATCACGGATGTAATTCGATTGAACGAAAACGAACCCGGCGCGAAGACCCAACGCTATTTTCAGAAGACTCAGGACGGCAAACTGATCCTGCGCAGGGTCATGAGCCACCATATCCCGGATAGCATCACGACAGCCGTCAAGCAGGGCTTTTCGGCGCCGGACTCATCCTGGTTCAAAGGCGAAAGCATCGATCTGGTAAAAAGGATCATTTTCAACAAACGCTCTTCGCTCTACGACTTCATGGACGCCGGGGCGGTGCAGGAACTGGTCACGGAGCACATCGAGGGGCGAACCAACCGCAGGCTTTTGATCTGGTCTCTTCTCAATTTCGAATTTTGGATCAACCAATACCTCCCTTCAGGCGCTTGATACAACGCGCCCGAGTGACAGGACACCCGCCAGGATCCTGAGCCCATGCATAACTTGGATGATATGCCTCCAAAGTTGAAAACGCTGTGGAAATCGCTTGTCGATTTGCACCATTTTTTTCGCTCACACACCCAAACGAAGTTCAACCGTATGAATCCGTTTTATGAAGACCTGTTCAGCTGGACTGAACGTGGATCCTTCTGGACCGGAAAGGATGACGGCGTCACCATTTACAACTCGGCAACCCTGATCGGGGATGTGCGCATCGGAGCCCACACCTGGGTCGGCCCATTCTGTCTGTTGGATGGCGGCGGCGGATTGCAGATCGGCCGGAACTGCTCCATTTCGACCGGATGCCACCTGCTTACGCACGACACGGTCAAATGGGCGCTATCGGGAGGAACATCGGGTTATGAATACGAGGGCACCCAGATTGGCGATTGTTGTTTTTTAGGCTGTCAGGTAGTCGTGACCAAAGGTGTCCGCATCGGCAACCACTGCCTGATTGCGGCCGGGGCAGTCGTCACGCAGGATGTTCGAGACTTAACCATCGCCGCCGGAGTGCCCGCACGACCCATCGGAAAAGTTCGCCTGGAAGCCGACGGCCAGGTGACGCTCGTGTACGATGAATAGGCCGGCGGCGGCCGCACCGGAGCAGGGATGAATAAACTACTCAAAACCGTTCAACGATGTTTTGACTGCACCCTTGCCCTGCCGGCGGCGCTCGGGTGCCTCCTGTTCTTTCTCTTTTCGTTGCCGTGGTTTTTCAAGCAGCGCCGCGCGTGGATCCAATCCGCCAGAGGCAACCCCAAAGCGTTGATCATCCAGGGGTTCAACATCGAAAAGTTGAAGAGCAGGGGCTATGACTTTCTGCTGCCGTTTCGAAATCCGACCATCCGCTGGATGGGATTTTTCGACCCGGTCAACTCCCGGGATGAAGACATTCAGGTGGCCGAGAACCTCTTCGTGTTGATCCGTAGGATGCCAACCGCCATCCATTTCTTGGCACAGATGGGTTTCAAGGCAACGGCCACCATCTTCCGCGAATGCTACGCCGTCTATAAAATCATCCCCTATTGTGTCAAAGAAAGAATCGGCATTCTTCGCGCTTACAAACACAATTTCCCCGCACTGGAAGCCTTCCTGGTGTCGTGCTTGATCAAAATTCCGTTCATCGTCGATATCGCCGGTAATTATGAGCTGATCCGCAGACTGACCGGTAAGCCCTATTATTTCCGGACCCTCAGCAAAATTCCAATCGCCAGGATCATGGCTCCGCCGCTGGCAAACTGGCTCCTGGGGCTTCCCTTGAAACACGCCATCTTCGTGCTGGGTCGGAACAAGAACAACTACGAACACGCCTTTGCCTTGGGGGCGCCGGTGGAACGGCTATCGTTGTTGAGAATCAGCAATTTCAATCCGGTTTACAATAACTACGACCCCGCACACTTACCCGCTCGCCCTCTGGAGTTCCCCTATTTGCTTTTTGTCGGACGGTTGGCCATGATCAAATACCCGCTGGATGTGATTGACGCCTTCGACCGGGCTGCTGCCGATCTCCCGGAACACCGATTGGTTATCATTGGGGATGGCTCTCTCAGGGCAGATGTGGAGCGAAGGATCGAGTCCAGCCGCTTCAAAGGCCGAATCCTTTTCCTTGGAGCCTGTTCAACGGATGTCGTCTTCAACTGGACCGTCCATGCCCGGATGGCGGTCTGCCCCTTTTCCGGCTCGACGTTGGCTGAGGCTATGCTCTGCGGGGTCCCGGTGGTTGCTTATGACATTGAAAATCACAGTGAGATCGTAATCGACCACTATTCCGGATACCTCGTGCCTTTTCGAGACATCGCGCAACTGTCCCACGCCATTGTTGGAGCCGCCCGCGATGACAAGCAATCGCGGGCGGTTGCCATGCGTGGTCGCGAACTCGCGCGCGTGGCATTCGACAAAATCCGAATCCTGGAAAAAGAAAGCCTGTATTACCATCAGGCCCTGAAGTGAGGGGATACGTTCCTGGGAAGGCCGGCACAATTCGGTGGCGGTCGGTCCCATGTTTCAGCTTCCGCGGGCCGAGGCTCATTTTTCCGCCAGTCACCCCCGCAGCTGCTGCTGACATGTATAAATCATTCCCGGTTTCTTCTGAAAATCGCATTGCAGCCTTCGATTTGTTTCTCACCCGTCTGCTCCATGCGGCGCACGGCGGAACGCGTGTAGTGCTTTTTTATCAACGCGTAACGATGCGTCTGCAGGAAAGAGAGGATCTGCTCCGTGTGGGGCTCGTTCAACTCGACCTGGATGGTCACGGGCGCCGCGGAAGAGCCGAGCAGCCGGGCCATGCCCTGGAGTATGCGATACTCATTGCCATCCACATCGATCTTGATGTGGTGGGGTGGGCTGATGCTGCCGGATTCCAGGAGCTGGTCTATCGTCGCGGCATACTTCAACTCGGCAATTTCTCTGCCTTGGGCCGGCATGGCTGCTCCCGAATCCGCCGAGAACTGGCTGTTGGAGGTGCCGGCGTTGGCAGAGTCATAGTCGAAGTGCGAGAAGCCCGCTTCGGCATCCAGCGCAACGCTGCATGGAACCACCACCTCCTGAAGGTTGTTGCGGATCACATTGTCGATCAACCGCGTAAAATTGGCGGCGTGGGGCTCGAAGGCGTATACTTTCCCATTGGGCCCGGCCTGCCGGGCGGCCAGGATGGTGTAGACCCCGATGTTCGCTCCGATGTCATAAACCACCTGACCGTGTTTCACTTCGGTTGCGATCCACTCGAAGGTCCCGGGCTCCTTGGAATAGAGCTTGAGGCACCGGTTGAATTCCCGCACCCTTTCGCATCGGAAGCGGTACGCGGAAGAACCGTCGGTGATCTCGATGTCGCGGACCAGAAGCTGTCTCAATCTCAGCAGCCACCGGTGAAACTTGCGCAGGTAACGGTGCGGCGGCCAGGACTTGGCGTCATAACGAATCATGGAGTGCACCTTCCGGATCGGTCAAAATGTAAAAGCGAGGTATTTCTTCACCGCATTGGCTATGCATCCACATGTCCAATCGGGCCGTCATTGCTACCTTGAATGCACAAAAAAGTCAAGGCCGTAGCCTTCCCCGTTTCCAAGTTGAGATAATACTTTCAGCTGGTTAGGAGCAGACATATCTTTGCAGGCGATGATCCGGGCAGGGCGGCAGGGTGCCCGTTCGGCATCTGTCTCTGCGGTGGAGCCCCCAGCGGACAGGAAGGTGTTCTTGACAACAGAACCAAGCATAGGTTATATAATTGGTTTTTAATGAAATACTGGCCGTTTGCGCCAGGCATGTTTCAGCCTGGACGCGAAGGGCTGATCGATCCTTCGGAGGCGGTCCGGCACATGTCGGTTGCAAAGCCATTGTTGTTGATCCCGGTGGAAAATCAGGTGCGCGAGCTCGACCCCAAACTGCTGCTCGCGTGCATTGCCGCGCGCAGGGGGTATTCCTCGATCATCGGCTCCCGGCGCGAGATGGAAATGCTTATCGACCAGTTCCCGCGCAGCATCTATCTGTCCAAGAGCATGACCGTCAGGAGCCTGCTGTTTTTCTGGGCCGCCTCCAAGTTCGGCCACGACATCATCACCTGGGACGAAGAGGCGCTGGTGCACCTGCCGACGGAGACCTACTTCTCGCGGCGGCTTCATCCCGCGGCCATTCGCTATGTCAGCCACCTGCTCGCCTGGGGCGAGGAGAACGCCGAACTCTGGCGCCAGTACCCCGCACTGCCCCGGCAGACCCCGATCCACGTCACCGGCAATCCCCGGGGCGACCTGCTGCGGCGCGAACTGCATGCGTATTACGCGGCCGAAATAGACGGTATCCGGAAGGAATACGGAGACTTCATCCTCGTCAACACCAACTTCAACCATGTCAACGCGTTCGGGCCGGACATGAACCTGTTCCAGCCGGCAAAGCAGGCCGGTCGGAAGCCCCGGTTCGGGCGGGCCGCCCGGGGCATGCCCCGGGACTATGCCGAGGGACTGCGGGACCACAAGTTGGCCGTATTTGCGGATTTCCAGCGCATGCTCCCTGAACTGGAGCGAAGCTTCCCGGACCACACCATCGTCGTCCGCCCCCACCCCACCGAGAGTCATGAGGTCTACCGCGAGATCGCCGCGCGCTACCAACGGGTGCGGGTCACCAACGAGGGCAACGTGGTCCCCTGGTTGCTGTGCGCCAAAGCGCTCGTGCACAACGGCTGCACCACGGGCGTGGAAGCCTTTGTGATGCGGATCCCCGCGGTGAGTTTTCGGGCCACCGTGAACGAGGTTTACGACAGCGGCTTCTACCGCCTGCCCAACGCGCTCAGCCATCAGTGCTTCACGTTCGAGGCACTGCGTGAAACGCTGCGGCAGATCCTGGAGGGAAGCCTCGGCGCCCCGGACGGGGACGGCCAGCACCGGATCCTGCAGCAGCACCTGGCGGGCCAGGACGGGCCCCTGGCCTGCGAGCGCGTGGTGGACGTGCTGGATGAGATCGCGACCGACCAGTTCAATTCGGCCGCACCCGGCTTTTCGCGCCGCTGCGAGTGCTGGGCGATCACCAAGGGGCTGGGCCTGCTAAGACGCATCAAGTCCCGGCTGCCGGGCTCTCACAACCGGCCTGAGTTCCAGCGCCACCGATACCCCGGCATCCCGATCGAGGAGTTCCGCAGCCGGCTGACCCGCTTCCAGCACCTGCTGGGCGACCGCACGCCGTTGGAGGTGGAGCCGGTCACGGCCACCCTCTACCGCCTGCGCGTGGCATGAATAGACCTTTTACGAGCCATCAACCTTCAGGAACACCGCGATGATTCACCGAGCACCGCTCATCATCCCCGTTGAAAACCAGGTGCGCGAGCTGGACCCCAAGCTGCTGCTGGCATGCATCGCCGCCCGGAAGGGTTTCACCTCCATCATCGGGTCCCACCGCGAGATCGATTTCCAGATCACCTCCTTTCCCCGCGGGCTGTACCTGAACAAGAGCATGACCGAGCGCAACCTCAAAATGTTCCAGATCATGCGCCGCTTCGGGCATGAGATCCTCACCTGGGACGAGGAAGCCCTGGTGCACCTGCCGCCCGAGATCTACTACTCGCGGCGGCTTTCGCCGGTGGCGATCCGGTTCATTGCGCATCTGTTTGCCTGGGGCGAAGACAATGCCGACCTCTGGCGAGACTATCCGCATGTCCCCCCGGGGCTTCCGATTCACGTCACCGGCAATCCGCGCAACGACATGCTGCGGCCCGAGCTGCACGGTTTCTACGCGGAGGAGGTCCGCTCCATCCGGGAAACATACGGCGACTTCGTCCTGATCAACACGAACTTCAACCACATCAATGCCTTTTTCCCGGCCCAGAACCTGTTCAAGCCGGCGAAGCACCCCGACGATCCACCCCAGTTCGGCAAGGCCGGCGTCGGCATGACGCTCTCCTATGCCGAAGGCCTTAGAGACCACAAGCAAGCCATTTTCCAGGCGTTCCAGGGGCTGATCCCGGAACTGGCCCGTGCCTTCCCGCAGCTGTCCATCGTGGTCCGGCCGCACCCGACGGAGGGTCAGGAGGTCTACCACCGCATCGCCGCCGGCCAGGCCCGGGTCCACGTGACCAACGAGGGCAACGTGGTGCCCTGGCTGCTCGCCGCCCGGGCGCTGATCCACAACGGCTGCACCACCGGCGTTGAAGCGCACGTGATGCGGATTCCGGCCATCACCTACCGGCCGGTGGTCAACGAAGCCTACGACAGCGGATTTTACATCCTGCCGAACCGGCTCAGCCACCCGGCGTTTGATCGTGACCAGCTGTTCGGTCTGATGGAGGCCGTTTTAAACGGCAGGCTCGGCCCTGCGGCAGGCGTCGACCGCAACACGGTCGTCATGCGGTATCTGGCCGCCCTGGATGGCCCGCTGGCGTGCGAACGAATGGTGGGAGTGCTTGAGGAGATCGTGACCCGCCGGCCGGAGCTCCCCAGACCGCCGCTGGCCGACCGGCTGGCGGGGATGACGTTATCGGGCAGCCGGCGGATGCTCAAACATATCAAATCGTTCCTGCCCGGCTCGCATGCGCCACCGGAATTCCACCGTCACCGGTATCCGGGCGTCTCGCTCGATCAACTGCAATCGAAGATCCGGCGGTTTCAGGAGATCCTCGGCGACGACACCCCGATTCGCGCCGAACAGCTTTCCGAAAAAATCTTCCGCATCAGCGCCGCCTGACAGAAGGCACGATTGATCTGGTTTTCAACGGGTTGCGGGGCGTGATTCCGCTTGACACCGATTGGCGCATACCCTATTATCCGCCCTTGGCTTTACCCGAACATTTCATCAAACTTTCGATACTGAAAATTTTCATGAAATGTCCGGGTTTGGGCAGACACGCAGAGTCACAACTGGCCGGCTGCGCGCTGACCCGCGCGGCCACAAGCCGTCGTCTTTCAATTTTACGGAACTCAAGAAGGTCAACATGAAAGTATGTATTTTCGGCGTCGGCAAATCCGGGACCACCGCGCTGCTCTTCAAGGTCGCCGGAGGGTTGCCGAACTGCGCGGCGTTTTCCGGGGGTAAACCCGGCAAATATGTCGGTGACTACAAGAACGCGGTCTACAAGCACACCTACAACGAACGCAAGGGCAAGAGCTTCGAGCTGTTCAAGGAGCACTTTGCCCAGGTGCCCTACGACCGGCACATCTGGATGGCACGCGACCCGCGGGATGCCGCCATCAGCCGGATGCTCTACCGCTGGCACCGCGGCGTGATGGGCAGCAAGAAGCAATACCAGGCGCACGTGGAGCTGGTGCTGAAAAAAGAAAAGGATCCGCTCTCCGTCTCCTTTGCCGAAATATGCCGTTACGCCGGGCACAACGAGTGGCCCATGACCACCGAGCAGGTCATCGACAAGGAAACCAAACGCTATGGGCAGATGGCGGAATTCGTCCGCGGCCTGGGCAGCGACTGGTTCCTTTTCAAGTACGAGGACATGGTCGACAGCCAATTCGAAGCCCTGAACCAATACCTGGGCTTTAAGGTCCAGCACGAAGAGGAAGTGCCCAAGGCCTACGGCAAAGTGGTCCGCAAGAAAAAATACGGGGACTGGCGCCACTGGTTCACGGAGGAAGATGTCAGGCTCTTCCAACCGGCGTTCGCACCCTACATGGAAGTCATGGGGTACAGCCTCGAGGACTGGAAGCTTGATCCGAACCCCGTGATTGAAGCCCGGTATTCCTCGGAATACATGCAAAGCCTTCCCGGCCGGGTCACGCGGGGTACGGTGCTGCGGTACATCGACCGCATGGTCCAGATGCTCTTCAAACGCGGCTGACCCGGTATTTTCATTTCAAGTGGATTTCTTTCAGCCGCAGTTCCATCCGCCCGATGAGCGGCAGCTCGCAGCTCACCATCAGGGGCAGCCGCCCGTCCGGGCTGACATACAGGAGCAGGTCTTCTCCAAAAAAATCTTCGACGTCACCGCGGTAAGTGCCGAGCGGCTGCGATTCGATCCGAATTCTGCGTGCCGGCATCGTGCCGGTGCGCCGGTTTTCACCGCCGGGTCTCTTCTCCAGGAAATCAACGCTGACCGGCTTGACGGTCTCCGGATGGAAGCTGACGCGGTGCAGAATCCGCTTGTGAAACACGCACACGGGCGGCACGCCCTCTTTTCCCGGGATCGGGGACTCCGACAGGAGGCCAATCAGCATCGAGGTCTCCAGGAGCCGGGGACAGCCCTGCGTCACGGCCCCATAAGGGTAGAAATGCTCCCCGAGCTTGGTCCAGGATTCCGGCGGCCTTTCGGCCTCGATGCGGGAGGCCGGTTCGCGCTGGCGCCGAAAAACGCCCTCCCGGGTGAACCAGAACAACTGGTGATAGTCATCCGCCCCTGAACGCGTGCGAATGCGGAACAGGGGCGCATTGTCCTGGGGGTCGAACCAGACGTGGCTGTCGATCCGCACCGGCTGCCGGCCCAGAATCTCGATCTCGGTAGTGACGGAAAGCTTCACCAGATCCGGTCCCGTGGGGCTGATCGCAACCCCTTTGGGGCCCGGCTGGAACCGCGCCCGCTCCGCCGCGGCGGGAAGGGCGGCGATCCGCACCTCCGTGGTGATGCGGTTGCCCAACCTTTCCGCCTGCAGCGCGAAATACGTCCACGGCACCCGCCCGGGTCCTGCGGCCGGCTGCGCCGACACCCCATGGGCGAGCACCGTCAACAGCATCGCAGCGAGCAGTCCCTCTCGGAGACGCCGCCCTGACGCAGATGAAGCCTTCATTGCCATCGGATCGTCACTGCCCTGTTGACGCAAACTGGTAGTTTCCTTTCAGGAACTGCTCCACGTACCAGTCGACCTGGTGGTCTTCGGAGAGATGCATGTCGAGCAGGCGCACCGATCCCAGCAGTCGGCCCAGCAGGTCCAGACGCTCCAGAAGGTGATCTTCCCGGTATTTCTTCATCTCGCCGCGTACCATGTCGCTTTTCTGCTCCACCTTGAAGTCCAGTTTTTTCAAAATGTGAGCGATCATCAGCGCGCGCCGCGACCGTCGCCCGATGTCGGCCGCACCCCCCTTGAAATAAAACGTGATGTAGTTGTCGTTCACCTCGGGCCCGCAGTAGCTGTCGATGGTGGTGAAGTGGTAGCCGAGGCGCGAGTTGAAATTGAGGTAGTGTCCGGCGATCACGGCGTAGCTCGGTGCCCCCATGCGGCCTTCCTTCATGGGGTCCCGGATGGCGGTCTGGGCGACGATCGAAGCAAACCCGCCCCAACTGATGCCGACGTCCCGAGACCAGTCCACGTTTTCGTGTTTCATGCCGCGCAGCAGAGCCTTAAACGGGATCGAGGCCACATCGTCCAACTCGGCGTGGGAGTCTTTGAATCCGTTGCGCAGGCCGTTTCCCAGGTCCACCAGAAAAATTTTCATCGGCAGGTAGGCCCGCAGTGGAACCGCAACGCTCCCATCCGGGGTGACATCGTCGCTGATCCGGAACATCTCCTGCATGGACATTTCGTGCGCAAAGCGAATGATGTCGTGCAGTGTCCGGCAGCCGGCCGGGTGGAAGTTCTCCTGCTGAGGATCGATGAGGTTCAGCGGAGCGATGCGCTTGAGGACGGATTTCATCAGGTTGTAGGTCGGGCTGTCCTTCATCGGGTTCACGGCCTTTTTCTGCGTCAGCAGGTGCTCCACCCGTCCGCGGTAAACCATGCGCCGCGTGGCGTCCACCGTGATCTCCTCCCCGTGCGCGATCAGCGTGGTGCCGTTGCCGGTCCCGACGAGTGTCGGGATCCGGAACTCACGGGCCACGGAGGCCATGTGCCCCGTGACGCTGCCGACGTCGGTGATGAAGGCCCGGATCCGGCCCATGAGAGGCACATAGCGCGGCGAGGTCTGGCGGGCGACCACCACAACGCCTTCGGGGATGTGATGCAGGGTGTGGTCGGACTGAATGACGTAGGCATAGCCTGAAGCCGCACCGTCGCAGGCCGTCTGCCCGCCCTGGAGAATCAGCGGCTGCGGGACGGCCGCAGCCTCGGGGGGGGATGCGTCGGCAGCACCCAGCGCCTCCGCACCGAAGCGCTGGGAGCGCTTCAGCGGGCGCGCCTGAAGGATGTAGAGCTTGCCCTGCGGGTCGATGACCCACTCAATGTCCAGGGCATACCCGTAATGGTTCTCCAGCCTCACGGCATAGTCGGCCAGCAGCCGGATCTGCTCTCCCGTGAGACAGGCCGCGCGTTTCAGGTCTTCGGGCAGGTCTTCCTCCAGGACCCCGTCGGCCGGGTCCGGCCGGAGCCGGCGCTCCTTCAACGCGATCTCGGAGGCCTCTATCGCCATCGTTTTTTTGTGAACCTGGAAGAAATCGGTAGCGACCGCCCCCTCCACGGCGTCGGCCGCCAGCCCCCAGACGGCGCTGATCATGATTACCGCGTGGCGGCTGTCGTTGGGGTCGACCGTGTACATGACGCCGCTCACCTCGGCATGAATCATGACGATGCAGGCCACGCTCATGTTGACGTCCTGGTCGCGGTAGCCGCGGCGGCGCCGGTAGTAGATCGCCCGCGGACTGAAGGTGCTCGCGACCACGTCCTTGTAGGCCTCGACGAGGTTGGCTTCGCTGACGTTGAGCACGGTGGCATGCTGGCCGGCAAAGCTGGCCTCGCTGTCTTCGCTGGTGGCGCTGCTGCGGACGGACAGCTTGAAGTCGTGCGGTTGGTGCGCTTTCAGGTCCTGTGCGGCCTGCAGGATAGTGGCCTCGAGATCGGCCGGAAGATCGGCATCGAAAATCCGGTTCTGAAGCTCCTGGCTGACCGCCATGAGGGCGTCGGTGTCGTTGATGTCCAGGTCCCTGAGCTTTTTTTGAATCAGTTCGGTCAGCTCGTTGTAATCGAGAAACAGCTGATAGCCATAGGCGGTAATGGCGAAGCCCAGGGGCACCGGCAGGTGGGCCCGGTTGTAGACTTCACCGAGGTTGGCCGCCTTTCCGCCCACCTCCGAGGCGTTTTCGAGGCTGAGCCGCTCCATCGGCAGCACGAAGCTCGTCTCCTCGAAATGCCGTTTGCGGAGCAGTTCGGAGAGGATTTTTTCCGAGATGCTCCGGGCGGCGGCCGGCAGCTCGGAATACGTGTTACCGGAGAGTGCATTCAGGTCCTGGGCAATGGAGTTGACTTCCACGACGAGGGATTCCGTTTGCGATACGGCATACATGTAAGTGAAAGACTGGTCCTGGTAGATCGTGTTTTCGAGATCGGCGATGATCTCGAGCGCCCGGTTGTTGGAGAGCAGCAGTCGCTTGAAGCTTGCGTACTTGCGGTGGAAAAGGGAGTCGTCCGCTCCGCCGCGCTCGGCCGACCGGCTCTTGCGGAAAAAGTCCAAAAACTTGAACATGGCCGCCTCGCCTTCCTTCTGAATTGCAGCCTCATGCCTTTTTCGGCGAGTGCTGCGTCGCAACTGCTCAGGTGTTTAGAAGTGGTTTCATAACCCCGTCTGACACCCGATGGCGGCGTTGCAGACCTCTCGAAATGCTCACATACTGGCGTGGTTGCTGCGCTTTCGAATCGGTCTGCGCCTTTCCCCCTTTGAAAAAGGGGGCCGGGGGGATTTCGTTCCACACAGCAGAGTGGCTTCACACCTTCGCGCCTTTCGCGTATTTCGTAGTGCCTTCAGTCTTCAGCCTTCAGTCTGTCTACCTTAAGATTTATCTTATAATACCCCATTTTTCGATCCGCACAAGAGGCCGCCCTCGGCCCATCTCCTCCAGCTTGCCAAACTGCCGGCGAGCGTATAAGATCCAGGCGAAATCACTTCTGGAGGACTACGACATGACACCCGGATACATGGGAAACCTTGCGTTTGTGGATTTGAGCAGCGGCACCATCCGTATCGAGACGCTGTCCGACGACCTGGCCCGCACCTTCATCGGCGGCTACGGCCTCGGCGTCCGGATGCTCTTCGAGCAACAGCAGAAAACCGTCGACCCGCTGGGACCGGAGAACATCCTGGGCTTTGCGGCCGGGCCGCTGACCGGCACCAAGGCCCCGACCGGCGCGCGCTATATGGCCTTCTGCAAGTCGCCGCTGACCGGCGGCTGGGGCGATGCCAACGCCGGCGGCTATTTCGGCTCCGAGCTGAAGGCGGCCGGCTTCGACGCCGTCTTCGTCTCCGGCATGGCCCCCACCCCCCAATTCCTGTGGATCACCGACGGCCGGGTCGAAATCCGGGACGCCGCGCACCTCTGGGGCCAGGACACCATCGCGACCGAAGAGAGCCTTCAAGCCGAATTCGGCGACTCAAAAATCCGGGTCGCCTGCATCGGCCCGGCCTCGGAGCGCCTCTCCCTGATCTCGGGCATCGTCAACGACCGGGGCCGGATCGCCGCCCGTTCGGGTGTGGGGGCGGTGATGGGCTCCAAACGGTTGAAGGCCATAGCGGTTCGCGGGCACGCAAAGGTACCCGTCGCACATCCCGCTGAACTGAGCCGGCTCGCCAAGGCCTTTGCCACGGAATCCCGCGACCTGCCGGGCATGGCCCAGGCGCTGATGAAACACGGAACCTGCGGCTTCACCTCGGCCCTGGTCGCCAGCGGTGCGACCCCCATCAAGAACTGGATGCTGGCCGGCGACCAGGCGTTCCCGGGGGTGAAGCAGGTCGCCGACGGGGATGCCGTCATCCGCTTTCAGAGGCGCAAATACGGCTGTGCGAACTGCCCGATCGCCTGCGGTGGCATCTGCGACGTCTCCTCCGGAAAATATCCAGTGGGCGAGGTTCACAAGCCCGAATACGAGACCATCGGCGCCTTCGGGCCGCTGTGCCTGTGCGATGACCTCGAAACGATCATCAAGCTGCACGACATGTGCAACCGCAGCGGGCTGGACACCATCTCCGCCGGTCACGTGCTCGCCTTCGCCATGGAGTGCTTCGAACAGGGCATTCTCACCGCGGAAGACACGGACGGCATTCGCATCACCTGGGGCAGCGGGCCCGCCATGGTGGCCCTGCTGGACAAGGTCATCCGGCGGGAGGGCATCGGCGACCTGCTCGCGGACGGCGTGAAGGCGGCCGCGGGCCGGATCGGTCGCGGTGCCGCGGCCTGCGCCGTGCACGTCGGCGGCCAGGAACCCGGGCTGCACAACGCGCTCCTTCTTCCCGGCCGCGGGACCGGCTTCGTGTGCGACCCCACCCCCGGCCGGCACACGGCCGCTCCCATGGCGCGCCTCGACGGCGGCCCCGGCGCCTACGCCCCCTATCCCGAACTGCGCATCGACAAGTTCGAACGCTACGCCGCCACGGGCAAAGGCCCCATGAGCGCGACCGCCTCCGGCTATCTCCAGATAGGCAACTGTGCCGGGGTCTGTGTGATGCCCTTCATGTTCTTCGGGAACTATCCCCTGATCGAACTGCTGAACGCCGTCACCGGCTGGGGGCTCGATGTAACGGAAGCCCTTACCACCGGTGCGCGCATCCAGACCCTTCGCCAGAGCTTCAACATCCGCGAGGGAATCCAGGCGGCAGACGTGCGGCTGCCCGACCGCATGGCCGGGCGTCCGCCGCTCGCCGCAGGGCCCCTGGCCGGGGTCGTTATCGACGTGGACAGCTTGGCGCGCGACTATCGCTGCGCCATGGGCTGGAATGCGCAAACGGGGGTGCCGGAGGAGGCCACGCTGAAACGGCTCGGGCTGGCGGAGCTGGTCAACCAGTATGGATGAATTGGTGTTTGGATAGTTGGGTATTTGGGTGTTTGGGTGTTTGGATGTTTGGATGTTTGCTGGCGATTGCGGCTGAATCGAAATGGCTCCGGACCGCAGCAGAACCATCTTTTAATTTTAGGAACTTTAGGCATTTTAGGCACTACAGGCACTGTTCTTAGGTGGCCTTGCGTCCGCGTCATCGATACAAATGCGGGTAATGCTCCTTCCATCGGCGCATCAGCCAGAACCACTGCTCGGGATGCTCCCGCACCACCTGCTCCACCACGTCCGTGATCCGCTGGGTGTTCTCGACCAGGTCCGCCCGCAAGTCCTTGGTCCTGCGCATCTCGACCGCCGGCAACGCGTGAATCCCGAGGAGGCCGTCGGGTTCCCGGATGCAGTAGACGGGCAGCACCGGGGTCCGGCACCGCAGCGCCAGCATGGCCACCGCCGGCGTCGCGGTGGCCTTCTTCCCGAAAAACCGGACGTCGACGCCGTCCTTGCGGCGGGCCATGTCCACGAGGATAGCGAGCACCCCGCCCTGACGGAGGATTTTCGTCATGTCCGCCAGCGAGTCCTTCTTGTAAAGGATGGAGTTTCCGAACCGCGTGCGCGTGGAGTGAATCCAGTTCTCGACGAAATTCGACTTGAATCTTTTCGCCACGGCCGTGAGATTCATGCCGAATATGCACGGCAGGGCCTGCATCCCGAACTCCCAGCTGCCCATGTGGGCGGAAACCGCTATCAAACCCCGCTTCCGCAGGAATGCCTGCCGGAAGTTGTCGATCCCGTATAGCCTGAATCGACGGGCGACCTCCTCCGGCCGCATCAAGCCCAGTTGGAACAAGTCTACAAGGTTGATCCCGTAATTTTGAAACACCCTGCGCGCCAGGCGCCGGCGCTGAGCACCTGAAAGCTCCGGATAGGCGAACGCTAGGTTGCGCCGCACGACCCGATGATGGGGGATGTCGAGAAGGTAGAGCGCGCGGCCCAGAGCGTTTCCGACGGGCAGAGACGGTAAATTAACAAGCAGTTCTTTGAGCATGACGTCGGACTTCCGTTCGGCCGATCCGCCGGGGCCACGCAGGGGCCCGCGGTGGCCGGTCGGCGAATCGATCTGGGTTTTAAGTCTGAAAGGGCGTGTCTACGTAACAAACCCCGCCGCTGATGTCAATTTTGAACAGTTTAGGATCTATAACCCGGGCGAGCGGCTCCCCGCACCAGAAACATCACCGTGTCGATGGTTCGACCATCCGGGGCACTGAGCGAAAGGCAGTGTCTTCCCGGGACGAGGACCCAGCGCACACGACTGCGGCCGGAATTCAGCGGCCGGCCGTTCAAGACCCAGCGCGTGCGTTCCTCGCCGCCCGCCGCGGTAAAAAAGATTCCCTGCCGGTCGCCCGGGATGTCCGGGTCGACGGCAAACACAGCACCATCCGGAGGATAAACGATCCGCGTGGCGGACTCGGGGCGCAACGACGCAGCTTGGGCAGGCTCGGTGCCGCGGATGAACCACTCATGCCGCATTGCGGAAGCCGCCCAGGCCGGGCCGCGCACGAGCCCCGGCGGCGCTTCCGTCGCCAGGCTCGGGCCCTGCCGGTGCAGCAGGTCCATCACCTCCCGCCAGACCGGCGCGGCGCCGGTGACGCCGCTCACGTCCCACATGGGCTCTCCCGTGAAGTTTCCCACCCACACGCCGACCGTGAAACGCGGCGAGGTGCCGATGCACCAATTGTCGCGCATGTCCTTGCTGGTGCCGGTCTTGACGGCTGCCTGGAAGCGCGTGGCGAGAACGTTCTCCAGACCGAAGGTCAGGCTGCGGGCCTCGCGATCGGCGAGGATGTCGGAGACGAGAAACGCGGCCTCGGGGGAAAACACGGGCTTGAGCGCTGGCGCTTGCGCCGGCCGCGTTAAAAACAACTCGCCCGTCCGCCCGCCGTTCGCCAGGGCGCGATACGCGTTCACCAACTCCCAGAGCGTCACGTCCGCCGCACCGAGCGCGAGCGCCGGCCCGTAGAAGTCGCCCGCCTCGCGCAGCCCGTGGAACCCCAACTCCCGCAGCGCTTGCAGGAAGGCTTCGCCCCCCACCATCTCCAGGGTGCGTACCGCCGGTATGTTCAGAGACGAGGCCAGCGCGCTGCGGGCGCTCACGCTGCCCCTGAACCCGCCGTCGTAGTTACCGGGCTGGTATATCCCGCTGTCCACGGCCACGTTTAGGGGGCTGTCGTCCAGGAGCGAGGCCGGCGTCAGGATCCGGCGGTCGAAGGCGAGCGCGTAGAGAAACGGCTTCAACGTGGACCCCGCCTGCCGCCGGGCCGTGACCCCGTCCACAAAGCGGGATCGGCCAGGGTCCGTGGTGGCGCTCACATAGGCCAGAACGTCGCCGGTGGCATTCTCCACCACGAGCACGGCCCCCTCCCCGACGTTTTGCGCCTTCAGGGGCAGCAGGTGATGGGTGAGCCGCTCCAGCGCAAATCGCTGGAGATCGGCATCCAGGCGGCAGGCAACCGCCTGCCCGGCCTTGCCCCGCAGCAACCGTCGGGCCGCGTGCGGGGCGAGATCGACGCGGGGCCGAATCGGCCGGGGGTGCGAAAGCACTTCGTCCGCGAGGCTACGAATGTCTTCGCTTTCCGCTACCCATCCCAGCGCCTGCCGCAGCTGAACGGCCCGTTTGACAGCCTCCGCAGCGGAGGCGTTGGGTGCGCGGATCAGTGCCGCCAGAAGCAGCGACTCGGCGGTGTCGATCCCGTGCGGCTCTTTTCCGAACAGCCCGCGCGCAGCCGCCGTCACACCCTGGAACTCGCCCCGGAAGGAGACGAGGTTGAGGTAGGCTTCGAGGATGCAGGCCTTGCTCCAGCCCTGCTCAATGTGCCGGGCGGCTTGAATCTGCCTCCACTTCTCGGAGATTGTGCGGCGTCCGCCGGGCCCCTGCAAGCGCTTGTCCAGCATGGACGCAAGCTGCATGGTGATGGTGCTGGCCCCCCGGGGCCTGCCGGAGAAAATGCCCTGGATCGCGGCCCCGGCGAGCGCCCGAAAATCCGCGCCGCCGTGCGTCCAAAAGCGCTTGTCCTCGGCCCGGACCACCGCCGCCTGCAGCGCCGGCGAAACAGCGTCCAACTCGGCCCAGCCGAGCCGCCGCAGGCTCGGGTCGGTCCTGAGTTCGTGCAGCACTG
Organism: Desulfobacterales bacterium; assembly: GCA_035467535.1. Classification (GTDB taxonomy): domain Bacteria; phylum Desulfobacterota; class Desulfobacteria; order Desulfobacterales; family SpSt-501; genus SpSt-501. Next base: position 6,371 of record DATITS010000129.1, on the reverse strand, counting down.
CGCCGTGGCGGTCCAGCAGCAGGGAATCCGACGCTCGGAAGCCCGCACGCACGTCTTGGTAGGTCGGCTGAGCCAGGGCTGCGCCAACGATCAGCAGGGTGGCTACAAACGCGCCGCAGGCAGACGTGCTCCTTCTATAATATTTACTCTCCATGTAACTGCTCAGCTATCTCACATTCGCTTTTCACTACAAAATGCGCGAAAACCGCGAAAGTGATTGATGGTAGCTTGCCTTCTCTTTTCGAGCTTTTCGCGTATTTAGTAGTTTCCTCTTCCCGTCATGGAAAAACCTCCATTCTTTTGTTCGGTATCTCGCCCATCATCTCCGGCGCATACAGCGCCTCCACCCGCGTGGGCGGCAGCTGGAACGAGCCGCTCTGGTTGAGTCGCAGGGTGTACTCCACGCTCCACGCGCCTTTGGGCACGAGCTCGTAGTAGGCCCGGAAGGTTCCGAACGAGCGTTCCTCGTAGGCCGGCCAGACCCGGCCCTTGCGCTCCTCGCCTTGCGTCAGGATCCGCGAATCCCGGCCAAGGCCGCTGCCCAGGATCGTGGCGCCGGCCGGCACCGGGTCGCTCACCGCCACCCAGGTCATGTCCGCCTGGGCCTCGATCTCGAGCCGCACGCGCACGATGTCGCCCCGGCTCCAGCGCTCCGGCGTTTTGCGGTCCACGGCGGAAACCGTTTTCCGGATCGCATACCCGCTATAAAGAGCCTCTTTCAGCGGGATCGCCGCCAGGCTCTGGACGGTCAGCCACGGTTTGCCCGTCCCCGCGTGCAGCGCGTCAAGCTCGGACTTTGCAGCCGGCCACGTCAGCAGCGCAACATCGCCCTTGGGGGAAGCGGTCCAGTCGATCACCCGGCTTTGGCCGGCGAGGTCCAGGCGGGTCGTACCGGTGACCGGCTCGGTCTCATACTTGTCCGAAAACCGCTCCATGGCGAGCACTCCCCAGGCATTGGCGGTTGTGAGATCCCAGCATCCGGCCCGCTGCCGCGCCAGGGCGCCCCGTGCGAGCCTGGGCATGTCCGCCTGCCAGGCGTCCAATCGCAGCGCCGTCAGGACCAGGCGCACGGCATTGACATCGTTTGAGACCATCAGCCACCACAGGCGGTCCGAGGCCTCGGTGGAAAAGGCCATCACCGTCCCCTGGTAATTTAGCCGCGCGCGGAGCACCTGCTCTGCCTGGGCCAGCCGTTCTGCGCGGTTGGGCAGACTCGGCATATTGAGCAGGATCCCCACCCAGTCGATCACGGCCGAGGTCGGCCACAGGTTCGGGTCGACGGCGATCGAACCGAGCAGCTTGGGCTCGACCTCGCCATAGCGAGACAGGGCTTCCAGCGCGGCGAGCTTGCGGATGGCGAGGTCTGCCGTGGGCAGAGGCGAATACCGCACGAGGCTGCCGTCAACGAACCGCTTGAGGCCCTGGGCCGCCTGCCGGCGCAGGGCCTCGGGCAGGATCCAGCCGGCCTCCTGGCTGATGGCGAGGATGTAGGCGGTCAGCACCGGGTCCCCGTGCGGGGTGGACGGGAAGTACTTCACCAGGCCGTCGGCGTCCATGTAGGAAGGGACCTGGGCCACCCAGCGCTCCCACAGGGCCTGGTCCCGCAGCGCCACCGCCACGGAAATCTTCTGTTCCATGCACCCGTAGGGGTCGCGCCGCATGGCGTCGACAACCGCACTCAGACCGTCGCCGAGGCTCCCCCGGGCGCTCACGCGCACGCCGCCGCCGGCCAGCGCATCGGCCGGCCGCGCAACCCCGAGCGCCAGCCGCCCCTCCAGCTGATTCAGGCTCGCCTGGATCACCCGCAGCGGCACGGCCGGCGCGACGCGCTGCACGACCCGCAGGCGGTCCCGGGCGGCTGTCTCTTTGACCGCCGCGTCGATCTCCCAGGCCAACTCCTCCGCTCCGGAGGGTGCCGTCACATCCCAGAAAAGCTCGCGCGCCTCACCGGCTGCCAGGGGTACCGTCTGGGGCGACGGCACCGGGGATATGCCGGCGGCGGAAGCGGAAACCTCCACCGCCACGAGCTGCCGCGAGGTGTTGCGCACGGTGACGCCGGCGCGGAAGCGGTCGCCCTCCCGCACCAGCGGCGGCAGGCCGGAGAACACCATCAGCTCCTGCGTGGACCGGATCGACACAGCGCCCGTCCCGAAAAAGCCCGTCCCGCCGGTCGCCGCGGCAACGATGCGGAAGGAGGTGATGGCGTCGTTGAGCGGCACCTCGATCTCGGCCGCGCCGAGCTCGTTCAGGGGCAGCCGGGCTTTCCACAGGAGCAGCGTGTCCAGCAGCTCGCGCGTGGCCTGGCGGCCGCCGCCGCCTCCCTGGGGCAGCGCCTTGATCCCGTAATGCCGCTTGCCCACCACCTGCATCTGGGCCGTAGCGGTCTGCACTTCATAGCCGCGCCGCCCCATCAGGGCGGGCAGCAGGTCCCAGCTCTTGTTGGCCATGAGTTCGAGCAGCCCCTCGTCCACGGCGGCGAGCGCCACCTCGCTTCCGGAGGGCGGCACTTTGCCGTCGGCCGTCTCCGCCCGAACCGTAACCTTGACCTTTTCCCGGACGTTGTAGACGCTCCGGTCCGTGGTGAGCGTGACCTTCAACTCATGCGCGCGCCACCCCACGTTGATCTCGGCCATGCCGAGCCTGAAGGCGGGCTTGCCCAGATCCGCCATGGCCGTCGGCTGCACGGTACCGGTGCGGCCGCGCACCGCGAGCACCGACACGAAGACGTTGGGGGCGTAATTGCCCTTGATGGGGATCTCAACCACGGGTTCGCGGCCGGAGATCTTCCGCACCCAGGTGTCCAGGACCCCTTCGCGTTCGACTGAAATCAGTGCCGTGGCCTCCCGGAACGGCATGCGCACCTGGAACACAGCGGATTCTCCGGGCTCGTAACGCTTGCGCTCGGGCAGCAGATCCATGCGGTCGTGGTCCGCGGCCTCGAACCACCATTCGCTTTTTCCGGCCACCCACATCGACCGGTTGGCAAACGTGCGGTTGCCGCTCGCATCCCGGCTTTCGGCCGCCAGGATCACTTCGCCCGACAGCGGCGATGCGGTTTCACACCGCAGCAGCCCTTTCGCATCGGTCTTGCCCTCAATCAGGGTTGCGATCCGCTTGATCTCCACGGTGTGATCGTAGGCGTAAAACCCGCCCACCAGGCGCTTGCGGTGGGAGATCACCTTGCGCTCGAACAGTTCGACTTTCACCGGCGCCCCGGCGACCGGCCGGCCGGACAGGTCCACCACCGCCGCCTGGAACCGGAGCGCTTCCTTTGAAACCGCCCAGCTGTCGGGCTTGATGCCGATGAGGCGGCCGGCATTCCACAGGGGGACCCGGCTGGAGACCGTCTGGATTTCGCCGTTGGGGTCCCGGAACTCCATTTCCGCCGTCATGTCCTGCGGCGCGTCGGCCGCCGGCAGGCCCGGCACGACGGTGCGCGCCGTGCCGGCGGAGTCCAGCAAGAGATCCACGGTCATGTGCTTCGGTTTGAGCCCGCCGCCTGCCTCGCCCGTAACGTCCTGCTCTCCGCGGCGCACCAGGCCTTCCCTGACCGGCCCGTTGCCGAACACAAAATCGTCAAAGCCTTCGAACACCGGAAGGCGCTTGGCCGCCACATCCGCGCGCAGCTTCACCGGCAGCAGCCCGGCCCCGCCGCCGGCCAAGTACTGTACGCTGAGGTCGAGCACGGCCTCCTTGGCGTTGACCAGCGGCTGCGAGGGCGGCTGGATCGTCCCCTTGAGCAGCGGCAGGCGGAATTCCTCGACCCGGAAGCGGCCGGAGGTCAGGCTCCGAAAGACCGCAAACTCGTTGGACTCCTCCCCGGCGTTCTCGTCCGTCGCGTCGCCTTCCGCCGGCGGGTCCTGCTGGCCGCTCTTGCGCATCAGGGTCACGCTGTAGCTGCCCAGCTTGGCCTCCTGCGGGATGGCCCAGTCGGTCTCGGCGACACCGGAGGCATCCCAGGTAAGCGGCAGTTCGTAGGCTTGGTTGCTGCCGGCGTGGCGGATGGAGGCGGTCTCGGGCAGCCTGTCCGCCCTTGGAACGGCAAAGCCGCCCATGGTGTGGCGGCGGATGAGGTGCTTCATGTGCACCGTCTCGCCGGCACGCAGCAGGCTGCGGTCGAAGATGGTGTGGGCGATGACGGGCCCGGCGCCGACCTCCGCCGGCAGCTTGAAGCGCCAGGCCTCGATGCCCTCATCCCAACTGGAGTGCACGAAGCTCATGTCGTCGCCGGTTTGAGCCGTGATGAAAAGCCCCTCCCCCAGGCGCCGCAGCGCGCCGAGTTGGGAGGCGTCGTATTCCGGCAACTCGAATGCGCACGCCGGGTTGTCGGTCGCGGCGGCAAGCTCCGCATCGATGCGCGCGATGCCGTCCGCGTCGGTGCGGCCCTTCCAGAGAATTTTGCCTGCGCAATCCATCACGGCGACATCCGCTCCGGCAGCCGGCTCGGCCTGGTCGAGGGTTGTCACCCACACGAGGGAGGATTCGCGCCCCTGTTTGAAGTGCACGGACAGGTTGGTGACCAGCACGGCCGCGGGCACGTACATGGGTTTCGGTGCATCGAGCAGCGCCTGGCCCAGGATGGCGCTTTCGATCTCGACGATGTAGAGCCCGGGCTTCTTCAAGGGGACCCCGACCACCTCGAAAGCGCCGGGCCCCAGGCTCTCTGGGATCTTGAAATCCTCGACGGCATGATCTCCGGCAAACAGCGAGGCATCCCGCTTGGCGGCGGCGACCCGGCGCAGCCAGGGCTGCACCTCCTCGGCCCTGCCCGGCGGGACGTTGACGATCTTGCCGGTCACCCGGCCGGTCATACCGGCCTCCACTTTCAGCATCCGCGCTTTCGGTTCGGGTTCGATGTTGCGGATCGTCACGGGCAGCGCCGGGTCGGCGTTGAGTTCGACGATGCCGAAGCGCGCAGCAAACTTGGCAAGCGGCGGATAACCGGCCGTGCGGACCTTGAGCGGGAACCGGCTGGCGTTGGTCAGCGCCCGCCCCGCGTCGTCCTTGATGCCGGCCGGCAGCTCGAGCATAAAGTCGGCATTGGCCGGCAATGGCCCTTCAAATGTCACCCGGCTGCCGTCTTCGCCCAAGGGGGCGCTCCAGGTTTTCCCGTCCGGCCCCTTCAGCACGACTGCGCCGGTCTGCCCGGGGTCGAGCGCGGCGTTGAAGCGCAGGCTCATGGGCAACACCGGAATGCAGCCGGCTCGCGGGTTTTCACGCTCGCAGTGGAACTCGGCCAAAAAGGCCTCGCGGGTCTCGAACGTGAGCACCTGGTCCTGCTCGGTCGCCACCCCGGAAGCGGACGTGATGCCCTTGCCCCATACCAGGCTCACTTTGGCTTTCTGGGGGAGGCGCTGCCGGCACTGCAGCAGCACGACCTTGTCGCGGTCGGGGTCGCTGTTAAAAAGCCAGCGGTTGGCGGCAAGGATCGCCTCGCGCTCAGCACCCGTGACGATCTGCGCACTCACCCGCTGCTGGATGCCGGCGATGGCAAACCCCGCCCGGGAGAGGACCGAGGCCTCGTCCGGCACACTGTCCAAGACCAGGATGAACACCTGGTCCTCGGCGATGCCGCGGTTGCCGGCGTAGGGCAGCGAGTTGCGGATGGCCGGCCCGCCGGTGGAAAATGAAAAGTCCCGCTTTCCGGCAAGCGTCTTGCCTGAAAGCGTTCGCAGGCCCGGGACCAATTTGAAGGAACACCGGATCCCGCCCGGCAGATCGCGCTCGAAGTCGTAGACCCAGTTGCCGGGGTCCGCCCAGCGCCCCCGGCCCTCCTCGGAGCACTGCACCGCAAACGGCGCCGCAGCCCGCGGATCGCCGAACGCCACCATGGGCTCGGAAAAACTCGCCCGCACCTGGCGCACCTTCTTCACGGTCCCCTGGGGCGTGAACCCGGAGACGCTCGGCGCCTCCTGGGCCAAGACCGTAGAACCAAGGAACAGCAGGCTCAGAACCAGAACGACTATCTTGCGGCGCATGGCAGGAACCTTTCTGCGGCAGGAGTTATCAGCGAGGGGTGCGGCCCCAGTTAAGCCAGTTTTATATTGCGATGTCAAGTGCTTGATCTTTCCAATACGGTTCAATAAGATATGTTTTACAGGCAGTGACAATTTTCATAATGTCAGGATAGCGACGTGAATCCCACCCCATTTTCTGATTTTTTGAAGCAGTCCAAATGCATCCTGGCCGAGCGGCTTGCCGGGAGGCAACTGTGATATCCTTCATTTCGGTATTGATTTTTCGGAGCAGGAAAGGTCCTGGGATGATCCGGCGACGGCCGCTGCGACTGGCATGGTTGGCGGCACTCTGGTGGATTATCAGCCTCCAGCCCTCTCACGCCTGTACCCTCTGGGGCGCGGCGGGGAATGCCG
>DATITS010000128.1:0-25765 GCA_035467535.1 Desulfobacterales bacterium | reverse complement strand
AATATTTGTTGAAAACCTTGTATGCGCCTATCTGGGTCCGGGTGTTGCCCGTGGCCGACGTGGCGGTGATGCCGTAACGTCGCACTTCAAAATACTTTAAACTGAATCCGGAGCCTGAAGGCGGCGGGGAGATGTGCGGCTGATGCGGCACCGTGTTGGCGGCGTCGCTGAGCCCAGGAACGGGCCCGCTGAGGCCGGGAGGGATCGGAAGGATCGAATCAGATTCATCGTGGATGCAGCGTACTTCAACCGTCGCCACGGTCTCTCCAGCCGAATTGTTGGATGTCCGAACCGCCCCGGCCGCCGTGTGGGCGGCAATAAGGAATGCATCGGTCAACCACTCCATGGTGCCCGCATCATAGTTCTCCATGGCGTCGATCACTGCGCCCTCGGCGTTGTAGAATTCGAGCGTGAGGTCGCCCTCGTTGCGGACGACATGCATTTCGGTGTTGGACGTCCACAGCGCCAAAACGCCTGCCAGCAGCAAGATGGCGGAGATCAGGATGGAGGCGCCCAGCACGAAGCCGTTTTCGTTTGCGATGATGCGTTTCGCGGTTGCAACCATGGTCATACAGGCCTTCCTATAGGTTTCGACACCGCACCTGGGTGGTGTACGTTCGGGATACGGTCCCGTCGCGGCCGGCCGGCCGGTTGACGGTCAGGGTGATGCCGACCGTGCGGATGTCCGCCAGATTAGCTGTGGGGATACCCGTGTCGTCAAGATAGGTAAACGCCAGGGTAGTGACGTTGCTCAGCAGCACCTCGAAATTGGGGCTGAGGAGCAGGTTGCTATTGCGCTGCCGCAGATCGGTGCCGTTCAAATCGTAGGTGATGTTCTCGAAAGGATCGTCGAGGTCGCCGTCGAAGTTGGCATCGGCTGTGAACTGGAAGCTCGTTGGGCTGGCCGCCACGATCCCGGCGCCGGCCGTGCCCAGGGGATTGAGCCCGGCCAGGCGGATGTCCTGAACCATCATTTCGATCCCGATGCGCGCGCTCTGCTGCGTATTGGCTTTGACGTTTTCAGCGGTATAGTAACGGTTGAGCCGTTCAAAGCCCTTGTACATGAACGTAAAAAGGATCGCCAAAATGCCGATGACAATCAGCAGCTCGATCATGGAAAAGCCGGCATGCGACAGGCCGCGGGGGCGATTATCCAACCGCAGACGAAATAGGGTATTCCTGTCATTCATACGCCGTTTCCTTTAGTGTTCGATGAAATCACCACGCGCCGCTGACTGCCGAAACGGCCCCATTCCACCGTAACGGCTATGCGGCGTGCATCGGTTCCCAGGTTTTCAATCGTCCAACTGCGGGTGTAGATCCCGCCAACTTGCCCTTGCGCATTGACGGGGTTGTTGGGGTCCGGGTAAGGACCACCTGCCGCCAGCAGGCCGACATTCTGGCTCTTGAGGGTTTCGAGCTGGGTTTTAGCCAACATGTTGGCTTGTGTAATGATATTGCCGTTGGTGTTATTGCGCGCAGTTCCGAAGTGCATGGATACCGCAGCCACCATCCCCATACCTAAAATGGCCATGGCAATCATAAGCTCGATGAGCGTGAAGCCATCCTGGCCGCCCCTTCGGCGCACGGGTTTACTCATGGCATTGCTCCTATACAGAGTCATTGGATCCACAGCCGCCCCAGACGATTCAGCCAGATGTCTCGGCGTCCGGCACGGTTGACCAGCGGAATCAATTCGGGATTGGCATTGAGCGGGTCGGCGGGCAGACCCCGGCTGGTGAACCGTACCCGTTTGTTGGTAAGCGTGAGTTCTGTCAGGGGAATGCTCACTCCTGACGGAAACGGGCGGTCGATCACCAAGCGTTCACTGCCGTTTTGAATCCAGTCGCCGGCCACACCGCCTCCAGACCCGTTGTCGATGAAAATCCTGTACTGATCAGCTGCGAACTGCACGGCCACGAACGTGTTCTCCCGGATGGCCCTAATCTTCGCCATCTCCATATCGGCCATGAGATTGATGGACGCCCCTCTCAACCGGTGGGCCGTCAGCCAGCTCAGAAAGGAGGGCATGGTAACCGTGGCCATAATGGCAACTATGGCCAAGGTGACCGCAAGCTCATACGCTGTGAACCCGGAATTGCGTCGCATGAATTTTACACTCCTGCCTTGAATTCAGGAGGAAATTATACAAAACCTGTGCCACTTCTCGGACACGCTACCGGCCGCCCCTTATGATTTTAAATTTTTATATTACCCAATAAATTACAACACACTGTTAACACTTGCTTAAAATCAAACATCTATTTTTTGTCAGGAGCGAATGCTAAGAGTATAGTGAGGACTGGAACATGGGGATGCGAAGGACGCAATACGTTATAGCCGTCGGAATTAATTTTAATTATTATTTATGTTGCGGAGCGAGGCGGGACAGCGGGGATGCGGCCTTGAAATCGGTCGAGCCGGTATATTTTAATATTTATAAAACAATCAGGTAGTTGTTATTAAATTTCGGAGTATTTACGCACTGAAAACCAGGTCAGCCGGTGCAATAAATCTATTAATTTAGTTTTAAGGTCTCAAAAAAATATTAATACCATCGCGGGCGAGGCTTGTCTTACAGGAAGCCCGGCTTGCATGAATACTTGCAAAGAAACAACTCACTGGATTTCAATCACGAACTTCGCATTTCAACTCAGGTCTCAGGATTCAGGTTGTCTTTCCTTCAGTCGTCAGCCTTCAGTCATCTGCCTGAGCAGTTACACCGGATGTATTCCACCGCGTTTCTGAACAACCGGATTCCAACTGTGTCCCCTGCTCCAAAGGGTTTGCCGGCCCGCCGGGCGATCTCGCGTTCACGCGGCCAGTCGGGGTGGTTGGTCCAGTCGTTGTGGGCTTCCGGATGCGGCATCAATCCGAAGATGCGGCCGGTGGGGTCGCATATGCCGGCAATGTCCGCCACCGAACCGTTCGGGTTGTCGGGGAAACTCCCACCGGCCGGGCTTCCATCCGACCGTGCGTAGCGCAGCACGATTTGATTGGCCTGCTCCAGAAGCTTTACCGTGGCATCCTCGGCGTGTAACCGGCCTTCGCCGTGTCTGACCGGAAAATCCGCCGCTCGAATTCCCCGGGTAAAGATGCACGGTGAGTCCGGGTTCACCTGCAGCCGCACCCACTGATTTCGGAAGTTACCGCATTCGTTTGAGATCAAGGCAACCGAGCGGGCCTGGTAGTTGCCGTCAAAACCCGGCAGAAGGCCCAGGTTGACCAGGGTTTGAAAACCGTTGCAGATCCCGAGCACGAGATTGCCCTTTTCGACGAAGCGCCGCAGATCGCTCCCGATATGAGTCCCCATCCGGACCGCCTGAATGACGCCGGCACCGTGGTCGTCCCCCCAGCTGAAGCCGCCGATGAAAACGAGAATATGAAATTCTGCGAGCGTCACCGACCCGTCGATCAGGGAGTTGATATGAACCCGGCTGGCGGATGCGCCGGCCAGCTCGAATGCGTGGCAGGTTTCATAGTCGCAATTGAGCCCGTATCCGGAGAGAACGAGCACGTTGACGGTCTTCATGGTAGTCTCCATCATATCAAATCTCCGAACGGCTGTTTCCACGCGGCCTTGAGCTCCGCCACGGCAGCGGATATGACAACGGCGCCGTCCAGGCCCTCCACCCGCAGCACCGGCTCGGCGCTGACCGTCCCGATGCAGGCGCACGGGATTTCCGTGAAGAGCGCTTCGAAATCGCGGCGCCGGGCCGGGTCGACGGTGACGATGAAGCGGCCGGCAGACTCGGAAAAGAGCAGCGTCTCGGTGCGGTGCGGGTCGGCTGCGGGAACCCGGCGCGCGTCCACCTGCAGGCCCAGGTTGCCGCCCATGGCCACCATGGCCAGGTGCACCGCCAACCCGCCGCGGTAGACGCCGTGCGCGGAGGCGATCAACCCCGACCCCACGGCGCGGTTCAAGGCCCGGTACGTCGGGATGAATTCCGCACTGCGCACACGGGGCACCTGCAGCCCGGTGTAGCCGAAGTGCTGGTAGAATTCCGATCCGCCAAGCTCGTTGCGCGTAAGACCCAGCACGTACACCAAGTCCCCCGCCATCTTGCTGTCCATCGTGACGCACCGGGCGATATCCGGCACAACCGAGATGGCGGAAAACTGCAGGGTCTCCAGCGCCGAGACTTTGTGGGTCTCGCCGTAGCGCCCCGCCAGGTGCCCGTCCACGTACATGCTGTCCTTGCCCGACAGCAGCGGGATGCCGTAGTCGAGGCACAGGTCCCGCAGGGCCCAGCAGGCGCGCACCAACTGGGCCGCCTTGAATTTCCCGTCGGGGTTGCGGGTGGGATGGTGTTGAATGCTGGGCCAGCAGAAGTTGTCCACGCCGCCGATGTGCTCGAAGTCCCCGCCGACGGCGAGCACACGGCGCACGGCCTCATCGATGCTGCAGGCCGCCATGTGATAGGCGTCGATCGCCGAGTAGACTGGCAGCAGCGCCTGGGCGAAGGCCAGCCCCCGCCGGGAGCCCAGCACCGGCCGCAGCACGGCCGCATCGCTGTTCACGTCCCGATCCGCCCCGACCAGGGGCTTGACGACGCTCGTTCCCTGGACCTCGTGGTCGTACTGGCGGATGATCCATTCGGTCGAGCAGATGTTGGGCCGTTTCAGCACGTCCAGGAAAAGTCGGTTCAGGTCGTGCGGGGCGCCGAGCACCGGTTCGTGCAGCCCGCGCTGCTCCGGGGACGTCCACTCGGCGTCGAACTCCCATTGCGGAAAACCGGATTTCAGCAGGTCCATGTCCACATGGGCGCAGGGGCTCCCGTTGTAGGCAATGTGCAGCTTCCCGCTGTCCGTGTAGCGGCCGATGACACTGCTCTCCACGGCGTGCTTGCGGGAGAGCGCCATGAAACGGTCCAGGTCCTGCGGGCGTACGGCAACCGTCATGCGCTCCTGCGATTCGGACACCCAGATCTCCCACTGGTCCAGGCCTTCGTACTTCAGGGGCACCTTCTCCAGGTCGATCTCGACGCCGTTTGAAAAACGCGCCGACTCGCCCACCGACGAGGAGAGGCCGCCGCCGCCGTTATCGGTGATGTACTGGATGAGCCCCTCGTCCCGGGCCTCCAGCAGGAAGTCGTGCATTTTCTTTTGGGTGTACGGGTCGCCGATCTGCACGTGCCCGGCCGGGGTGTGTTCGGAAAACACCTCAGAGGAGGCCGTTACACCGTGAATGCCGTCCTTGCCGACCCGGCCGCCGCACATGATGACGAGCTCCCCGGGACTGGTCTTTTTTTCCTCGGCGGGCTGCCCCTGGATGCGGGCCGGCATGATGCCGACCGCCGTCACGAAAACCAGGCACTTGCCCATGTAGCCGGGATGGAAGAACACCTGTCCGAAGGGGGTCGGGATACCGCTCTTGTTGCCCCCGTCCCGCACCCCTTCAATGATACCGTCCAGAAGCCGCCGCGGGTGCAGACGCGGCTTCAGATCGCCGCTGTAGTCCCGGTCACCGACGCAGAAACCATAGCTGCCCATGACGAGCTTCGATCCCTTGCCGGTGCCCAGCGGGTCCCGGTAGACGCCCACGATGCCGGTAATGGACCCGCCGTAGGCTTCCATGTTGGAGGGTGAGTTGTGGGTCTCGCCGGTGATGACGTAGTGGTGATCGTCGTCGAAGCGCCCGGCCCCGGCGTTGTCCCAGAGAACGGAGACCACCCAGGGCTTCCGGCCGGCCAATGCGAGCGTCGGCGCCTCGATGCAGGTCTTGAACAGGTTGTCGACGGCCTGCGCCTCGCCGGAGGCGAGGTCGCGGTAGCGGAAAAGGCCCCGGAACGTGTTGTGATTGCAGTGGTCGCTGCGCCCCTGGGAGATGTATTCGATCTCCACGTCCGTCGGGTCGCCCAGCCCCGCCGCCGCCCGGTCCGCCCGCACCGCCGGGTCGGAAAAGTAGGCACGGATCACAGGAACGTCGTTCGGGTTCAGGGCGAGGTTGCGCTCGTCGCTCACGCGCTGGAGGGTCGCGTCGCTGTCGATGGGGATAACCGCCACCGTCGGCGCATGATCGAGGCGGACCTTGGGAATGATGATGCCGACCCCCTCGGACGGGTCCCACTCGCGGGCGGAATAGACCCGCCACTGCTGAACGATATCGTTGGCGAGCAGCCCGCCGGCGATCCGTTGCACATCCTCCCGACGCAGGTCCCGGCCGCTCACGCAGTAACGCTTGCTGGTGTAGACGGCTTCTCCGGGAGCAAACCGGATGCGCAGAAGGTCCTCGATCGCCTCCACGGCCGTGGCACCCGGGTTGTCCCGCACACCCGGACGGTAACCGACCCAGATGACCCAGTCGCAATCGACGGCGAGCGGACGATCGGAGGAGACCTGCGTCACGGGGTTGGTGAAGAAATCGGTCCGGATGAGCTTGAGCTGCTCGGCGCTCAGCCCCGCATCGATGGTAACTATCTGCACGGCGCGGATGCGGGAGACCTCGATGCCGAAATAGGCCCTGGCTTTCTTGCGAATCCCCTCCCCTTCAGGGTCGGCCAGGTGGTCCTGGAGAGCAATCTCAAGTCGGGATGGCATGGCTGTCAACTCACATTTTGAGTGTGATGGATTTAAATCATCAGCTGAAAAACAGCCGCGTAATGTCGTTATAGAACACGAGAATCATCAGCATGATCAGCAGCACCATACCGACCTGCTGGGCGATCTCGCGAACCTTGACACTCACCGGCCGCCGCCTGACGGCCTCGATCAGGAAGAACAGGAGATGGCCGCCGTCCAGCACCGGGATCGGCAGCAGGTTGATGACCGCCAGGTTGACGCTGATCACCGCGATGAACTGAAACAGACTGCTGACACCGGCCTTGGCCTGATCCCCCGCCATCTGGGCGATCATGATCGGCCCGCCGACCGTGTCGAATGCGATGTCGCCCGTGAAGAGTTTGGCAACGATCACCACCATGAGTTCCGCGATGTTGTAAGTCTGATGAAAACTCTCGAACACCGCTTCGAACAAACTTAGTTTTTTGGAATAAATTTCTCCGGCGCTGGAAACGCCGATCACGTAGCGTTTGACCTCTTCGCCCAGCAGGTTCTTGGTGGCGATGAACTCGGGGGTGGCACGCAGCCGGACCTCGCCGTCTGCGCGCGACACGCTGATCTCGAGCGGCCTGCCGTTGCTGCGGCTGATCGTCTCCGCCATCTGCTCCCAGCTGTCCATCGCGACCCCGTCGATCGCCGTGATCCGGTCGCCTTTCTGGAGCCCGGCGGCATGGGCAGGAGAGCCTTCCTTGATCGTGCCGACGGTGGGCTTGAGGATCAAGATGCCCGAGAACAGGGCGATGACGAAGAAAATGACGACCGCCAGCAGCATGTTGAAGAGCGGCCCGGCAAAAACGATGAGCATCCGCTTGAGGACATGCTTGTGCGTGAAGGAGAGCGGAATAAGCTGAGGGTCGAGGTCCTCGTCGGGCTCCTCCCCGACCATTTTCACGTACCCGCCCAGCGGCACCAGGGAGAGACGGTAATCGGTGATGCCGACCCGCTTGCCGATCAGGCGAGGCCCGAAACCGAGCGAGAACTTCTCGACACCCACGCCAAAGAACCGGGCGACCAGAAAATGCCCGAACTCGTGAAAAAATATCAGGATCCCGAGAACGACCAGAAATGCCCAAGCACTTGTACCCATAAGCGTTCCGTCATCATCCTTATTTACAAAGCCATCGATTCGTCAGCGTTGCCTCGCCGCATTGCCACTCAAGACGGTGCCGCACGCCACGCCATGAACTCCTTTTTTGTAAGCCCTGCCTTCTTGACTCAGCCCGGGTACGCCTGCACCCGATGACGGGCTTCGCTCCGGGCCCACCGGTCCGCATCAATGATTTCGGCCAAGTCGGGGTGCGGAAAGATTTGGTGTTGCGCCATCGTCTGGCCGATGATTTCCGCGATCGCGATGAAGGAAATCCGATCCTCCAAAAACGCGCCCACCGCCACCTCATTGGCGGCGTTGAGCACGGCCGGCAGCGTGCCGCCGGTGCGGCAGGCCTCGAAGGCCAGCGCCAGGCATGGAAACTTTCCGAAGTCCGGCTCTCGAAATGTCAGGTCCACGGCGCCGGAAAAGTCCGGCAGTGGCTGCGCGAGCGGCAGGCGCTCCGGGAACGAGAGCGCGTAGGCGATCGCCGCCTTCATGTCCGGGATGCCCAGTTGGCCGATCACCGATCCGTCCTGAAACGCCACCATGGAGTGGATGACGCTTTGAGGGTGAACCACCACCCGGATTCTCTCCTCGGAAACACCGAAGAGCCATTTGGCTTCCACCACTTCCAGGCCCTTGTTCATCAGGGTGGCGGAATCGATGGTGATCTTGGCTCCCATCGCCCAGTTGGGGTGCCGCAGGGCCTCCGGCCGCGTGATGCTGCCGAAAGAGTCCCGTGGGCGGTTCAGAAAGGGCCCCCCCGAGGCGGTCAACAGAATCTGCGTCAGGTCCTCCCGGCGCTGGCCCTGGAGACACTGGAAAATTGCGCTGTGCTCGCTGTCCACCGGGATGATGGAGACCCCGCGCTGCGCGGCCCGGGGGATCACGATGCCGCCGGCCATCACCAGCGTTTCCTTGTTCGCCAGGGCGATGGTTTTCCCGGCGTCAATCGCCGCCAGCGTCGGCATCAACCCCGCCGCGCCCACCACCGCCATGAGAGTCAGCTCCGCCGAGTCCCAGGCCGCGACGGCATTGTACCCCTCCGCGCCGTGCAGGATCTCGACGGGGAATCCGGCGCCGATGAGCGATTTCAGCTCGCGCGCGCCGGCTTCGTCGAAAACGGCCACGGCTTCAGGGCGAAAAACACGGATCTGCTCGGCCAGAAGGGCGACATTGCGCTTGGCGGCCAGGGCTTTCACGGAAAATCGTTCGGGAAACATGCCGGCGACGGCGAGCGCGTTGCGCCCGATCGATCCGGTCGAACCCAGTATCGAAAGCGTTCTCATCGTCTCACGAAAAAGATGGCCACGGCGGCCATGGTTCGCAATGATGCCCGGATCACAACACTGCCGTTCACGCCGGGATTATAATGAAACGGAAAATATAAGCCACCGGGGCCGCAAAGAGCAGCGCATCGATGCGGTCGAGGATCCCGCCGTGGCCCGGCAGAATCCCGCCGGAGTCCTTTACGTTCGATACCCGTTTGAGTTCGGACTCGAAAAGATCCCCGATCTGCCCCATGCCACCGGCCGCGACGGCAAACAGCAGGCAGGCGATCCAGCCCGGCTCCGATAAAAACAGGGCCTTGGCTGCTGCGCCGACGGCCAGATTGGCGGCCAGCCCGGCCAGGGCACCCTCGACGGTTTTGCCCGGGCTGATGGACGGGCTCAGTTTGTGCCGGCCCCAGAGGGTTCCGGCATAGAGGGCGGCGGTGTCGCCGGCGAAAATGACGGCACACAGCAGAAAAACCCAGGTCATTCCGTCGGGCGCCTGCCTCAGCAGGATCAGCAGGGCCAGGCAAAGCGGAATATAGCATATCCCCTGGACCTGCTTCGCCACGAGTTCCACCACCCCGCGCTGCGACGGAAAACAGAAAAGGGAGATCAGCCCGCCGGCCAGGACGTCGAGCGCCAGCACGACCGGTATCAGATCCGGCCGGGCCGCGTGGGCGCAGGCGATCAAAGCGGCCCCGCTGGCGTATCCTGCCAGCAGGATCGGCTCCGCGATCAGCCGGGTGCCGGGGGGACAGGCGATGCGAAAGTACTCCCACAGGCACACCAGGCCGGCCAATCCCACTAAAACGCTGAACAGGGTCCCGCCGGTCACGACGCAGACGATCAGGATCGGCAGGGCCGACAGCCCCGTGATCCACCGTTTGAGGTGCGCCTGGCCCTGAGCCATCCCTGTCACCTTTGCCGACGGCACCGGAAACCTCAAGCCCGCCCGAAGCGCCGTTCACGAGACTGAAAGTCGTTCAATACCTGGAGAAACAGGTCGCGGCCGAAGTCCGGCCAGAGCGTGGGGACGACGAAAATTTCCGTGTACGCAAGCTGCCAAAGCAGAAAATTGCTGACCCGCATGTCCCCGCCGGTGCGGATGAGGAGGTCCGGGTCGGGCATGCCCCGGGTGTCCAGGTGGGCGGCAACGACCTCTTCGGTGATGGATTCCGGGCTCAGGCGACCCTCGCGCACCAGGTTCGCGATGGACCGCAGCGCCCGCGTGATGTCGTCCCGCCCGCCGTAGCTCAAGGCGAGGTTGAGCTGGAGCGCCGAGTTGTGCGCGGTCTCCGCCATGCTCTGCCGCAGCGCCAGCTGCACGTCCGACGGAAGCCGTTCGATACAGCCGATAACGTGCAAGCGGATGTTGGTCCGCCGCATTTCCGCCCGTTCGCCCTCCAGGAAGCGTCGCAGCAGGCCCATCAGGGCCCCCACCTCCATGCTCGATCGCTGCCAGTTTTCCGTGGAAAAAGCGTACAACGTCAGAAAGGGTATGTCCAGCTCGCGGCATGTGCGCACCACGACGCGCACCGCTTCCGCACCTTTTTCATGCCCCAAGACCCGGGACAACAACCGTTGCTGGGCCCAGCGGCCGTTGCCGTCCATGATGATGGCAACGTGCCGGGGCAGTTTGGAGGGAACGCCCGCGGCCGGCCCCCCGGAAGATACACTAGAACTCAAGGATCTCTTTCTCTTTTTCTTTGTAGCACGCATCGACGAGACTGATGTGCTCGTCGGTGATTTTCTGGATCTTCTCCTGGGACTTGAAAGCGTCGTCCTCGGAGATTTTGCCGTCTTTTTTGATATCCTTGATGAACTCGTTGGCATCGCGCCGGAGATTTCGCACCGACACCTTGTACTCTTCGCTGATCTTGTGGACGACCTTGACGAGCTCCTTGCGCCGCTGTTCGGTCAGGGGAGGGATGGCGATGCGGATGATCTTCCCGTCGCTGGAGGGGGTGAGCCCGAGGTCGGATTTCAAAACCGCCTTTTCGATCTCCTTGATGACGGTCGTATCCCAGGGCTGGATCGTGATCTGCCGGCTTTCGGGCACCGCCAAAGTCGCCAGCTGGTTGAGCGGGGTCAGCGTCCCGTAGTAATCCACCTTGATGCCGTCCATCAGCGACAAAGATGCCCGTCCGGTGCGGACCCGTTTCAGCTCTTTCTTCAGAGCCTCGATCACCTTGCCCATGTTCTCTTTGGTGTCTTGGTAGACCGACTCGATCATGGCGTCCTCCTGTGCCCTCGGGAGTGATGCAAGATTTTTTAAACCACTTCTAGTTGCTGATGCGTGTGCCGATCGCCTCGCCGCAGACCACCCGGCGGATGTTGCCTTTGTGCGCGAGCTTGAAGACCGCCAGAGGTAGGTCGTTGTCCATCGCCAACGATATGGCGGTCGTGTCCATGACCTTGAGCTGACGCTCCAGCACCTCCATGTAGCTGACATGCTTCAGAAACTTGGCATCCGGGTGGGTGACCGGGTCCGAGTCGTAGACACCGTCCACCTTGGTGGCCTTCAGCAGCATTTCGGCGTGGATCTCCTGGCCGCGCAGCACGGCGGCCGTGTCCGTCGTGAAATAGGGGTTTCCGGTTCCGGCCGCGAATATGACCACCCGCCCTTTTTCCAGGTGCCGGATCGCCCGGCGCAGGATGTAGGGCTCGGCCACCTGGTGCACGGCAACGGCCGACTGCACGCGGGTCTGGATGCCCTGTTTCTCCAGCGCGTCCTGGAGCGCCAGGCTGTTGATGATCGTGGCCAGCATCCCCATGTGATCGGCGGAGGTGCGGTCCATGCCGTAGGAGCTTGCGGCAATGCCGCGGAAGATGTTGCCCCCGCCCACCACGATGGCCGTTTGAACGCCGAGTTCCACGATGGCCCGGACCTCCTCGGCCACATAGCGGAGCATGTCCGGGCTGATCCCGAACTCCTGCTCCCCCATGAGGGCCTCACCGCTGATCTTGACGACCACGCGCTTGTGCTGAGGCTGGTGGTTCAAGGCAATCTACCCTCCGACCTGGAACCGGACAAAACGCTTGACGGAGATGTTCTCACCGATCTTGGCAACCAGCTCGTTGAGAAGGTCGGCCACCGTGATGTCCGGGTTGCGAACGTAGGCCTGGTTCAGCAGGCAGCTGTCTTCGTAGAATTTTTTGAGCTTGCCCTCGACGATCTTGTCGATGACCTGCTCGGGCTTGCCGGTTTCCCGGGCCTGGGCGGCGTAGATCTCTTTTTCCTTGGCGATGGTCTCGGGCGGAACTTCCTCGGGCCGCACCGCGATCGGGTTGGAGGCGGCGATGTGCATGGCGATGTTCTTGGCACACTC
The DNA here is from genome assembly GCA_035467535.1 of Desulfobacterales bacterium. Lineage (GTDB taxonomy): Bacteria > Desulfobacterota > Desulfobacteria > Desulfobacterales > SpSt-501 > SpSt-501. The sequence goes on along the minus strand of DATITS010000128.1, from coordinate 13,511 downwards.
TTTAAACGCCTCGTTCTTGGCCACGAAGTCGGTTTCGCAGTTGACCTCGACCATCACGCCCAGCTTTCCGCCCATGTGGATGTAAGTCGCGATGGTGCCTTCGCTGGTCGCTCGTCCGGCGCGTTTCTGGGCCGTGGCGAGTCCCTTCTTGCGCAGGAACTCAATCGCTTTGGTCAGGTCGCCGCCGGAGGCCGACAAGGCCTGCTTGCAGTCCATCATGCCGGTGCCGGTTTTCTCCCGCAACTCTTTGACAAGTGTCGCACTGATGTCCGTCATCATTCGTCTCCTGTGCTCGCACGCTCTCCGGCGTCAGCGGCCGGCTCCGAAGCCGCGTCGGCAAGCGTCGCATCGGCCGTTGAACGTCGAATGATTTCCACCACCGGTCCCGCGCCGCCGTCGGAAATCACCTTGCGTTCGCCGGGTTTGAGCTCCGCTGCAACGGCGACCGGTTTGTACTCCTCCGGTTGAGTCTTGTCCGCTTCGGCCTGCATGCGCTCCATGTATTTCTGCCGGCCTTCGATGCAGGCGTCGGCGACCCGTGAGGTCAGCAGCCGAATGGCACGGATGGCGTCGTCGTTGCCGGGGATGGCGAAATCGATGACGTCCGGGTCGCAGTTGGTGTCGACGATGGCGACGATGGGGATCTTCAGCCGGCGGCCTTCGTGCACGGCGATCTCCTCGTTCTTGGGGTCCACGATGAAAATCGCCCCCGGCAGACTCGCCATGGGCCGGATGCCGCCCAGGTTGCCGTCGAGCTTCTCGCGCTCCTTCGCCAGTTGCAGCCGTTCCTTCTTGGGGAACAGATTGATGGTGCCGTCGTTGTGGATGGTGTTGAGGTGGTTCAGTCGCTCGATGCTCTTGCGGATCGTCTGGAAGTTGGTCAGCATCCCCCCCAGCCAGCGATTATGCACGTAGAACATTTCGCACCGGTTGGCCTCCTCGTAGATGGAGTCCCGGGCCTGTTTCTTGGTCCCGACGAAGAGCGTCGACTTGCCGTTCGCGGCGTTATCCACGAGAAAGTCATAGGCCGTCTTGAACATCTTGACCGTCTTCTGCAGATCGACGATGTAGATCCCGTTGCGGGCGCCGAAGATGTAAGGCTTCATCTTCGGGTTCCAGCGCTTGGTCTGGTGGCCGAAATGAACTCCTGCCTCTAAGAGTTCCTTCATGGTGACGTACGCCATACTGTTCTCCCTTCCTTTCGGTTTTGCCACCGCCGCCGTCGTTCTCGCCTCCAGCCCCGAGTCCGGGGCACCGGGAAGCCGTCCGGCTGCGTGTGTAGTTGATGACACCTCATGTTTCAGACTGAACAATTAAATTGTTTTATTTAGCAAATCTTTGGGTCAGCCGCAACATCTTTTTTCAGCAAAGCGACCACCCGGTCGCGGCCCGCGAAATCCGCAACACATCGGCCATCGTCGTAGCCGCCGGCCTGCGCCGCAATTCCCAGCACCGCCTCCCGCTGGTCGGAACCGATCTCGAGCAGGAGTGCGCCGCCGGGCGCAAGGTGGCTGCCGGCCGCGCCGATGATGGCGCGGTAGCTGTTCAGGCCGTCCGGGCCCCCATCGAGGGCAAGGTGCGGCTCATGGCGGACGATCTCCGGCTGAAGTTCGGCGAGCGCGCTGCGGACCACGTAAGGCGGGTTGGACACGATCACGTCGAACGGCTCGCACCCGCGTTTAATCGCGCTGAACCAGTCCGCCGCGAAAAAGTCCACCCGGCCTCCAATGCCGGCGGCACGCGCGTTGCGCCGCGCGCAGGCGACGGCCGCGATCGAAAGATCGGAGGCGAAATAGCGGTGCCGGCCGGCTTCGGCGGCCAGCGCCAAAACGACGGCCCCCGAACCGGTCCCGAGGTCCAGCACCCGGGCACATTGCCCCTCGGGGACCTTCACCAGTACGGAGAGGGCCGTCTCCACCAGGCGTTCGGTTTCCGATCGGGGGATCAACACCTCCGGGCCGACGGTAAGATCAAGCGACCAGAACCCTTTGCGGCCCAGGATGTAGGCCACGGGCTCCCGCCGCACCCGCCGGCGGATGAGCTCTTTGAACACGGCAAGCTCCGCCTTCTCCAGCGGCTGGTCGTGGTGCACGTAGAGCTGCACCCGATCGGTCTGCAGGGCGTGCGCCAGCAGAATTTCGGCCGCCGACCGGGGGCTTTCGATCCCGCGCTCCTTCAGGTAGGCGGCCGCCCACTGAATCACCCCCAGGATGGTCCATTTCGGCTCAACGGCTGGCGGCGGGTTCGACATTCTGCAAGGCTTGAGCCTGGTAGTGGGTGGTCAGCCCGTCGATCAGTTCCTGAATGTCCCCCTGCAGGATGGCCTCCAGCCGGTAGAGGGTCAGCCCGATGCGATGATCGGTCACCCGGCTCTGCGGGAAGTTGTAGGTCCGGATGCGGCCGCTGCGGTCGCCGGTTCCCACCTGGCTCTTGCGCTCCTCGGAGCGCTGCTGGTCCTGCTCCTGGATCTTGGCGTCGAGCAACCGGGCGCGCAGCACCTTGAGCGCCTTGTTTTTGTTCTTCAGCTGCGACTTCTCGTCCTGGCAGATGACCACCAGGCCGGTCGGCAGGTGCGTGACCCTCACCGCCGAGTCCGTGGTGTTGACGCTTTGGCCTCCCGGCCCCCCCGAACGGTAGACATCGATGCGCAGGTCGTTTGGGTTGATCGCGACATCCACCTCCTCGGCTTCGGGCAGCACCGCCACGGTGACGGCTGAGGTGTGGATGCGGCCCTGGGCTTCGGTCGTCGGCACACGCTGCACGCGGTGAATGCCGCTCTCGTATTTGAGGGCGCTGTAGGCTCCCTTGCCCTGGATCATGACGATCACTTCTTTCACCCCTCCCGCGCCGGTGGGATGGCCCGACAGGATTTCGATTTTCCAGCTGCGGCCTTCGGCATATCGGCAGTACATGCGGAACAGGTCGCTTGCAAAAAGTCCCGCCTCGTCGCCGCCGGTGCCGGCGCGGATCTCGAGGATGACGTTCTTGTCGTCGTTCGGGTCCTTCGGCAGCAGCAGAACCATCAAATCGTTTTCAAGCTGCGCCTGTTCCGCGGTGAGGGCGGCGAGGTCTTCCTTGGCCAGGTTGCGGATGTCGGCGTCAGCGTCGTTCAGCAGGTCGCGGCTTTCCTGGATGCGGGCCAGGGCCTCCTTGTGCCGGCGAAACACCGCGACAATCTTGCCGAGGTCCGAGTGCTCGCGCACGGCCTTCTGGTAGGCCTCCCGGTTGCCGATGAGGCCGGGGTCGCTCAGGTGCTGTTCGATTTCGACGAAGCGCTCTTCGACGCCTTGGAGTTTGGCATACATGGTTCATTCACCTGTGCCCGCCGCAGGCGCAAAAAAGAGCTCGGGCGCGGGAAGATTCCTCCCCGGCCCGAAGGTGGCTGGCTCATCAAAATGCACGTGATGATCTGAATGACGACCCGCGGGTGTTCCGGCGCGCTGCGGCCCGCACGCGCGCAAACCGCGTGCGGGCGTCCGGTGCCGCCGCCGGCTTCCGCTCACCGGGGTGCGGGCGGACGGATGCGGTTACGCCGGCTTTTCCGAGTTCTGGAACTTCGCATACTTCTTGCGGAAACGCTCGATGCGGCCGGCCGTATCGACCAGTTTCTGCTTGCCCGTGAAAAACGGGTGGCAGTTGGAGCAGATTTCCACCGAGATATTGTCCCGGGTGGAGCCGGTCTCAATCACGTTTCCGCAGGCGCAGCGGATCTTGGTTTCCTCGTACTTCGGATGAATGTCCTTTTTCATTACCGGTGAGTCCCCCTCTTTCGTAGTGATCCTTACTGTTCTATGCATTCATGGAATTCATAAAGTCTCTATTATTCTTTGTTCCTTTCATTTTTTCAAGCAAAAACTCCATGCTGTCCACCGTGTTGAGGGTGGTGAGCAGTTTGCGCAGGATCCAGACCCGGTTGAGCACGTCCTTTTCGAGCAGCAGCTCCTCCTTGCGGGTGCCGGAGCGCTTGATGTCGACGGCCGGGAAGACGCGCTTGTCCGAAAGCTTCCGGTCGAGTTGGATCTCGGCGTTGCCGGTCCCCTTGAACTCTTCGAAGATCACCTCGTCCATGCGGCTGCCGGTGTCGACCAGGGCGGTCGCGATGATGGTGAGGCTGCCGCCCTCTTCGATGTTGCGGGCCGCGCCGAAGAAGCGCTTCGGCCGCTGCAGGGCGTTGGAGTCGACACCGCCGGAGAGGATCTTGCCGCTCGGCGGAACGACCGCGTTGTGCGCCCGCGCCAGGCGCGTGATGCTGTCCAGCAGAATCACGACGTCCTTCTTGTGCTCGACCAGTCGCTTGGCTTTCTCGATGACCATTTCGGCCACCTGAACGTGGCGCTCAGCCGGCTCATCGAAGGTCGAACTGATCACCTCCGCGTTCACCGTGCGCTCCATGTCGGTCACTTCTTCCGGCCGCTCGTCGATGAGCAGCACGAAGGGGACCACGTCCTTGTGGCCCTTGATGATGGCGTTGGCGATGGCCTGCAGCAGCATGGTCTTGCCCGAGCGCGGCGGCGACACGATGAGGCAGCGCTGACCGAAACCGATCGGCACCATGAGATCCAGGATGCGCGTGGAAAAGTTATCGGGGTCGGCTTCGAGGTTCATCTTGCGCTCGGGATAGAGCGGTTTCAGGTTGTCAAAAAGGATCTTGTCGCGGGCGACCTCGGGGTCCTCGTAGTTCGTCGCTTCCACCTTGAGCAGGGCGAAATAACGTTCGGACTCCTTGGGCTGCCGGATCTGTCCCGAAATGGTGTCACCGGTGCGCAGGCTGAACCGCCGGATCTGGGAGGGCGAGACGTAGATATCGTCTGGGCCGGGCAGGTAGTTGGAGCTGGGCGAGCGCAGGAACCCGAATCCGTCCGGCAGAATCTCCAGGGTTCCCTCCCCGTAGATCATACCGTTTTTCTCGATCTGGTTCTGCAGCAGCGCGAACATCAACTCCTGCTTGCGCATGTTGGAGGCGCCTTCGATGTCCAAGCTCTTGGCCATCTGCATGAGTTCGCTGATTTTTTTCTCTTTGAGTTCGGCGATGTTCATTAATGCGATTCCCCTTGGTGTGGTTCCGGATGCACGCAGGCATCCGCGAGTCGTCCCGGTCGATTGCGGCCGCCGGTGGTTTTCTCCGTTTTCGTGAATCGGATCGATAATGGGTGCTTGCGCCCGAAGAAGTTACAGCGATCGTCGCGGCAAGTTGCTGAAAAGATACAAAACTCCCAAAAGTGCCAACCGGAAAATTTCAACCGACGTGCCTTTTACCTGAGGATTTGAACCCTGTCGGACGAATAAGGAGGATGTTAAGGCGATAGAGAAAATGAATCCTCGTAACGGGCGGGTTGATCATGCCCAAGATAGCGATACCTAATACTTTTATATCAGAACCCCCGGCCTGTCAAGTAGTTTCATGTTTTCGGCGCCGAAAAATAATGCTAAGTGAGGGCATGCTGACCGCCCTTCCCGCCTATTTTCCGACCTGCGAGGGGGCCTACCTCGTCGGCGGCTGCGTCCGCGACCTTTTGCTCGGACGCCCGCCAGCCGATTACGACGTGTCCGTCCTGGGAGACCCCCAGGCGTACGCGCAGGCGCTTGCGGCCTCCGCAGGGGGCCGCATCGTTTCAATCGGCAAAACGGCATTTCGTCTGTGGCGGGTGGTCGCCCCGGGCGCCGTCATCGACGTCACCGCCGCCGCCGGGGCCAGCATTGCGAAGGACCTGCGCCACCGCGATTTCACCATCAACGCCCTGGCGCTCGATATGAGCACGAGCGCGATCATCGACGTCACCGGCGGTCGGCAGGACCTGGCCGACGGTACTATCCGCATGGTCTCCGCCGCCGCGTTCCGGAACGACCCGGTGCGGCTCATCCGGGCCTTTCGGCTGCAGGCCCGGTTCGGTTTCCGTATCGAGCCGGGTACCCTTGCCGCCATCGGCCGCGATGCCGGTCGCATCACGCGACCCGCCGGCGAACGCGTCCGCGAGGAGTTATTCAAAATGCTCGGCGCGGGCCGCTCCGCGCCCGCTCTCCAGGGCATGGCCCGGGCGGGGCTGCTCACCGCGCTCTTCCCGGGGCTTACGCGCGCGGGTGAGGATGCCCTGCAGCGCGCGGTCGCGGCCCACCGGCAGCTGGAATCGCTGCTGAGCGATCTGCCGGCCTGTTTCCCGGACACGGCCGAGATGCTGATGCGGGAGCTGACCGATAACCGCCGCATCCTTCTTAAGTGTGCCGCCGTGCTGAGCCACGTCCCGGGCATCCCGGCGATCGCGCAGGGCCTGCGGCTCTCGCGCCGCGACACCGCCCTGCTGGAAGGCCTGATCCGGCATCACGCACGAGCGCTCGGGATGTTGGCCGCGCCCCGGCCGTCCCCGCGCGAGGTGATGCGCTTCTTCCGCGAAGCGCACGCCGTGCTGCCCGATCTGCTGTTGAACGCGGCAGCAGACCTCATGGCCGAGCCGGCCGCACCGGCGGGGCGATCGCAGGAGATCCGCTCCTTCACCGCGGAGCTGTTGCACACGTACGCTTTCGCCTATACGCCCCGATGGCACTCCCCTGCCCCGATTTCCGGCAACGACCTGATCCGCGAGTTCGGCCTGAAACCGTCGGCCCTTTTCAAGCAAATCCTGGATTCGATCGATGAGGAGCGCCTCGCGCGCAGTGAACTGGACCGCGCCGAGGCGTTGGCGATGGTGCGGGCCTACCTGAAGAACCAGGACTGAAACGCGGGCCCCGTCGCATGCCAGGCGGGACCCGCGTGCATGACCCCCAGAAGCTATTTCTTGAATTTATCCAGCGCCGCAAAGATCTGGTCGCGGATCTCCTCGACCTTGCCGATCCCGTGGATCCGAATGTACACCGGCGCCTTTTTATCCCCGGATTCCTTCCACTTCTTGTAGTACCCGATCAGGGGCTCGGTCTGACTGTGGTAGACATCCAGGCGCTTTTTCACGGTCTCTTCCTTGTCATCGTCGCGCTGGACCAGCGCCTCGCCCGTCACGTCGTCCTTGCCGGCGACCTTGGGCGGGTTGAAGATGACATGGTAGGTGCGACCGCTTGCCAGGTGCGCCCGCCGGCCGCTCATGCGCTTGACGATCTCCGCGTCGGGCACATCGACATCGACCACTGCGTCGATCTCGACTCCGGCGGCCTTCATGGCATCGGCCTGAGGGATGGTCCGGGGGAAACCGTCAAACAAAAAGCCCTTTTTGCAGTCGGCCTCCTTGATGCGTTCCTTCACCAGGCCGATGATCACTTCGTCCGGCACAAGCCCCCCCGCATCCATGATGGTCTTGGCCTTTTTGCCGAGCTCGGTTCCGGCCTTGACGGCAGCGCGCAGCATGTCGCCCGTGGAAATCTGCGGAATCTGATACCGTTCCTTGACGTAGTTGGCCTGGGTGCCTTTCCCCGCCCCAGGGCCGCCCAGCAGAATCAGACGCATGGGAAGACCTCCTTTGTATATGAAGTAGTTGCAATAAGGTGCTGATTTTTTTGGAAGCAGAGTATGGCGAAAGGCTGGCGGGCTGTCAAGACAATAGTGACACAGACCCGAATCTCGTCCGATCGCCAAGATTTTTCTTGTCAAACATGAAAATTGCTTATATAAGTGGCCCGTTGGAAAACCAGCTGACTATCCGCTGCGATGACGGCATTGCGTCATGCCCGGCGGCACGAAAGGGGCGATGTGAGTGAAAGAAATCGAAGTCAAAGTCTTTGACAACGATATTGAAAAAGCAATGCGCATTCTGAAGAAAAAAATTCAGAATGACGGTCTCTTCAAGCGCTTGAAGCTGAAAAAGAGCTACGAGAAGCCGAGCGAATTCCGGCGGCGCAAGCAGCGCGAATCTCAGAGAAGAGAACGGATTGCATTGGCGCGGGCCGCGCGCCGACGTTAATCCCCTGAACCTGGAAACAGCCGAACCCGGTGGCTCTCGCCACCGGGTTCTTTTTCAGGGTCACGAAAAGAAACTATCAGGCCGTCCGCCAAGCCGCGCGGCGATTTGGAAGCAACACCGCTTTTCAACACCCAGCTGATGCTCATGCCACGCGAGACCGCATACGCCGAATGCCTCGAGACGATGTTCGCGCTGAGGCGCTTCGGGATCAAGCTGGGGCTGGCCACCATCCGCCGGATGCTCTCCGGCCTGGGCAACCCCCAACGGCGCTACCGCTGCATCCACATCGCCGGCACCAACGCCAAGGGATCGGTCGCATCGACCCTGGCCACCATCCTCATGAAATCCGGCTACCGGGTGGGGCTCTACACCTCTCCGCACCTGGTGCGTTTCAACGAACGCATCCAGGTCGACGGCGAAGAGATTTCAGACACGCAGATCGTCAGGAGCTTCCGACGGGTTCAGCGGACCTGTACCGGGGGGCGTGAACCCACGTTCTTCGAATTCACCACCGCCATGGCTCTGGATGAGTTCGCCCGCTGCAAGGTTGACTGGGCCGTGATTGAAACCGGCATGGGCGGCCGCCTGGATGCCACCAACGTGATCACCCCGGAGCTCAGCCTGATCACGAACATCTCCCTGGAGCACCGCGAATACCTGGGGAACACCATCGAACGGATCGCATTCGAAAAAGCCGGCATCATCAAGCACCGCAAGCCGGTCGTCACGGGCATCCGGCAACCATCGGCGTTTTCCGTCCTGTCGGAAACCGCCCGACAGCGATCGGCGCCGCTCTACCGCCTGGGTTCGGCTTTCCGGGTCCGCCGCCGGGCGGACGGAACCTTCACCTATTCGGGCATCGAACACGTGTGGACCGGCCTGGCCACCGGACTGCGCGGCGAGCACCAGGTGCAAAACGCGGCCCTCGTCCTGGCGGCCTGCGAGCTCTTGATGCCGAAAGCCCCGCAGATCGATCTTCACAGCATCCGCGCAGGGCTGATCGAAAACCGCTGGCCGGGGCGACTCGAGGTCGTTTCCCAAAACCCCCTGGTGGTCTTCGACGGGGCCCACAACCTGGACGCCGCCCGCCAGCTGTCGCGCTGGCTGTTGAAGAACCTGAAAGGCCGCCCGCTCACCCTGGTCGTGGGCATCCTAGACGACAAGCCCTACCGTCCGATGCTGAAGCGCCTGGTTCCCCTGGCCAGCCGCGTCATTTGCACCCAGGCCAAAATCAACCGGGCACTCCCGGCCGAAATGCTCGTCAAAGCGGCGCAGCCGATGGCCACCGACATCACCGTCATCACCGACGTGGCCCAGGCCCTCAAGCTCGCCGTGAAGACGGCACCCGCGGACGGGCTCACCCTGGTGGCGGGCTCCCTCTACGTCGTCGGCGAAGCCCAGGCGGCCATCGAGAACGGTATCGTCCGCTTCAGCCGCTAACGCCGGGACCTTTTAGCGCTTGACTTCGACGCGCCGATCCATTAACAGGGTGTTGAAAAACAAGCATCGGGCCGTCAGCCAAGGCGACTATGGGCTGGAGGCTTGGAGGCTGGCACGCTAGGAGGCTAAAAAAAGCATAAAAGGCTTTCCTTCAAGCTTCCCAGCCTTCTAGCTTCTGACATACAACGCATTTACAAAAGCCGCACAACGCCGGATCACGGCTTCAGGCGCCGTCTTTCAACACCCTGTTCATTGTCTGATCCGCCATTTTGCGCCCGTAGCTCAGGGGATAGAGCGTCAGCCTCCGGAGCTGAAAGTCGCAAGTTCGAATCTTGCCGGGCGCACCATCAAATAAAGGGCTTAGATGCGAATCTAAGCCCTTTATATTTTTAACAGCTGAAATAGCGGGAGGCTTTCGCAAGAATTTCATTCTGAACCGTTTTGGGGTTGATAACCCTCCCTGATTGCAGCAAGAATCTCCTGGTCAGTGCAGTCCTCACACCTGGGGTAGCATGCCCATGTCTGACATGAACTGGCTGTCATGGTGTTTTTTAAGTCGATGGACAAGACGATGACTCTGATATCCGGAAACCTGGAGACAATCATTTCAGTGGCCTCCAAGCCATCTGTGAAAGGGTTTTTTTTGTCCATCAGAATTACGTCCGGCTTGTGTGCCTCAATCTCATTGATCCCGGCAATACCGGTCTCGGCTTCGGTAACCACACTGATGTCAGGCTGTTTGCCAAGCAGCTTCACCAGATGGTTTCGGAACTTTGCATTGTCATCGAGGATTGCAACTCTGATCTTTTGCAAGTCCATGGGTGTAACCTCAATGAGAATTACCTGCAGAAACTGGAGACGATACCGAACCAGTGCAGTGATTTGATCTCTTGGTTTAACCCCAATTTAATGGACCTCAGGCTTCTGTCAAGATGGGACCAAATTTGAGGGAATAATCGTTCGATATGAGCCCCTCGGGTCAAGGCCCGAAAGCAAGGAAGCTGACAAAATCGAGAAAATTCTAAGGGCAAGCTGTGTGAAGGAGGTCAACCGAGGGATCAACGCCGATAAAGCCCCCTGCCCTGGTCCTTGACAACCATAGGGGAGCTACTCATCTTCAACTCAATGAAGGGAGCGGTTGTTATGCCAAGAGGGTCGGCCATGATGCTCCCCTTGTAACATAAGCTAACCGCCCTCTTCAGATTCAAAGGTCGCCTTTTCCTGCTTTTAGGCCACTTTTTTTATTCGCATAATAAAAGGATTGTTCTATGCCCATTGTCACCATTTCAAGAGGATCTTACAGCAGAGGGAAGGAAGTTGCCGAAAAATTGTCCCGGAAATTAGGGTATGATTGCGTTTCCCGAGACATCCTTCTGGAAGCCTCCGCCCAATTCAATATTCCGGAAATAAAGCTCGTAAGGGCGCTTCACGATTCCCCGACAGTCCTTGAACGGTTCACTTACGGTAAGGAACGATATCTCGCCTATCTGCGCTCATCGCTGTTACAGCACGTTTTGAAGGACAACGTAGTTTATCACGGCTTGGCTGGGCACTACTTTCTTCAAGATATTCCCCATGTCCTGAAGGTCCGGATTATCGCTGACATTGAAAACCGGGTTAAAGAAGAGATGAAACGAGAAAACATTTCGGCAGCAGAGGCACGCCATGTCCTGAAAAAAGATGACGAGGAGCGCCGAAAATGGGGCCTCCACGTATATGGGATTGATACCTGGGACCCCAGCCTGTACGACATGGTTCTGCACATCGACCGCTTAACGGTTGAGGACGCGGTGCATATTCTATTCGAGACAATACACAAGCCCGTTTTCCAAACTACCCCGACTTCGCAAAAAATTATTTGCGACCTGGCACTTTCTGCAAAAGTGCTGGCTAATCTGGTAACAATTGCTCCCAAGGTCAATGTCAGATCTGAGGATGGGGTTGTGGTCATAACCAATACGGACAGCGCGCTATCTTTGACAAGCGATCTCATCAGCGAGATAAAAAATATAGCCCGGAAGGTGGAAGGTGTTAAGGAAGTGATCCTGAATGGCATTACAAAAGGACCCACCCAACAGAATCACATTAACCCTTTTCACAACATCGGATAATAGGAAGTCTCTCGTATCATCGGATTTCAAAATCGATTCGGATGCCGCAAAATCAAAACTTCGCCCATTTTATCGTCACCATCAAAAGGGGTTGCGCGATCCCGCTTAATGGTTTTGCTGGCAATTCGCATACGATTGCCACTCGGGACAGGGCTGGCCCCAACGGTTGGTGTCGGTGTTTGTTTGCTGGTTCTGCATTCCGGCACAGCCGAATAGAAAAAAAAACATGAGCACGACCAAAATTGCTCGATTAATTTTTTTCATTCTGTTAACCCAATTGGCTTGGTGTTCATCTAATGGTTTCCGACGGATAAAATCTGAAACCCGCTCAGGATTTTAATATCAACCCTAGCGATTTAAATTGTGTCGATACACAGCCATTGTCAAGGTGGGGGATGGTTGAAGGACCCCGCAGCAAGCTTCAGGGAATGCGCTCGCTGTTCGGTTCAACTTCAGCTTACGGCAATTCCTCGGTGCTATTAAAATAATTAATATTGACTTGCATCCGTTTCCTCTGGTAGGGCGCTTTTGAACCCGGGAGGGACTGCGCCATGTCTGGAAAGCCGCACCTGCTCCTTGTGCTCCTGATCGGCTTTCTGACGTTATCGATATCCATTGCGGCAGTAAATGAGTATTCGAAGCACAAAGCGACCCCTCCTGAAAGAGCATCGATTTCTCGGCCGGCACTGACCGCAAAAGCGCCTGTGCCCGAAGAGGCCACCCGTCTCGATCTCCCGAAAGAAACCCCAAGCCGTCCCGCCGATCAAGGCCGAAGCATGTCTGTTGCCCGGCCGGCGCTCGATGCGAGGCCTGCCGATCCACCTCCGATTGTCGAGGGTAATCGACATTGGCGGCCCCTGGGCGTTTCACGCACCCCCCTGCAACCGCCTCACCGCATGCGCAGAATATCGCCTACGCCGCGCCCGCCAAGTTGACCGAACCGGCAAGAAATCCATCACTTCCGGCGGCTGCAGCGACCGCCCCGTCCGGCAGCTTGGATGCTGCCCCAAATTCCGCACCGAATCCCGCTGATGCGGGTCTTCCTCGACGCAAGGTTCCGCTGTTCGCCATAAACCCGACCGGGGAGCGTTTTTCACCTCCTCCTCCACCGGTCCTCAATACCCCTACGGAGAACAAGGACACCGATCCGAATGAGGGAGACGATCCGCTGAACCCGGATGATGGCGCGGGCAACATACCACCTTCCGCTGATCCGGGTGCTGACCGGGCGGTCTTCGTCGGGGACAGTGTTACCCTGGACGGCAGCGGCTCGGCGGATCCCGATGGCGACGCGTTGGCCTTCAAGTGGTCGTTTGTGAGCAGGCCGACGCAAAGCCTGGCGTCCGTCGCGGGCCCATCAGCAGCGATTTCCTCTTTTACGGCGGATGTTGCCGGAGTTTTCATCGTGCAGCTCGTGGTCGATGACGGCAGCGAGGAGAGCCTTCCTCAACTGGTCGTCATCACGGCCGAAATGCGCGGGTTGACGGTCCCGGACGTGGTGGGACTGAGTTTGACGGAGGCCCGCAAGGTCTTGATCGATGCGGGGCTCAAGCAAATCCGCATCAACAGCGTCCCCCGCTCGGAAATACCCAAAAACCAGGTAGTGGAGCAACAACCTGCAGCGCAGAGCCCGGTGCAGCATGGATCGGCGGTAACCCTTGTCATTTCCCTTTCGCCCCAGGCGGATGACGATCAAGACGGTTTGCCGGATGCCTGGGAGTACGCCAACTTCGGCAACCTCGACCAGCGGGGCAATCAAGACTCCGATGGCGACGGCTACACCAATTATCAGGAGTACCTTGTCGGTACCGACCCGGTCGATCGGGCGGAGGCGCCGGTACCGGCGGGCAATTTTTTCGAATACGACGCCTTCGGCCGAATCCTCGTGAAGCAGGTCACGCTGGAGCCCTAACCTGATAGCCATATATGGACTGATGAACTTGTAACAAGTCATCCGAATCGATGGCTTTGTAAAGAGGCCAAGTTCAAGGCACGCAAATCTCGAGGCGTGAGGCGTACTTCCTGTACGCCGCAGCGACAACGCGATGAAGCGCAACGCCGAAATTGGACTATTTAC
>DATITS010000127.1:0-11410 GCA_035467535.1 Desulfobacterales bacterium | reverse complement strand
TTAAAAATACCATGAAGGTCGCGACATCTCCCTGGATCGCTCTTCGTTTGGCTGGTCTGGAAAAGGAGAAAATTTTTTTCGATCTTCTCAATCCCAGGGCCAGATCGGGGCATGCCCGCACCATCCGTCAATTGTCCATCCGCATTACGGATCTCTGCAATCTGCGCTGTCATACCTGCGGTCAATGGGGAGACCGTGGTTTTCTACACGGCAAGACCCTCAAGGAGCTCAAGTCGTCGGAGGTGAGCCCGCAACGCTATCGGGAGCTGCTCGATGACGTGAACCGGCAGGGTCATCATCCCGTGGTTTATCTCTGGGGCGGAGAGCCGACCCTTTATGCCGGCTGGATGGAGATCATACGCCGGGCCACGGAACTGCGCATGCCTACAGCTATAGGCACCAACGCGACCGGCATCGCCGCAGTGGCTGCCGAGCTGGTCGAGACACCCATGTTTCTGCTGCAAGTGTCCATCGACGGACACGATGCGACCACGCACAATGCGGCACGGCCGGCCGCCGGCAGCGGTGACAACTATGCCACCGTCCGGAAGGCGTTGGAAGCCGTGAATGAATGCAAACGGCGCCGGAAGCGCAAACTCCCCCTGGTGGCGGCGCTGTGCACGATTTCCAACGTCAATGTCCGTCACCTCATGAGCATTTACGAAGCCTACAGGGAGCACGTTGACCTCTTTGTTTTCTACCTCGCCTGGTGGATCAACGAAGAGAGCGCCGTGGCACATGAACGGGATTTTCACCGGCGTTTCGGTTTTTCTCCCGGTCTTCACCGGGGCTGGATCGGCGAATGGGCGGTGAAGGATCACGGTCTGCTCAATGACCAGATGCAGGCCTTGCTCCGGCGTTCCGCCCCTCTGCACATGACCCCCGTCACGTTTATCCCCGACATCCGGGGAGCAGACAATCTGCGTTCCTATTATGCCGACCATGGCGCAACCTTTGGTTACGAACGCTGCATCTCCATCTTCCAAGCGGTTGAAATAGACTCCAACGGCGACATGTCCCCGTGCCGCGATTACCACGACTACGTGGTGGGCAACGTCAAGGACCACACAATCACCGAGCTCTGGAACAATGAACCCTACGCCCGTTTCCGATCCAGCCTGCACGCCGAAGGACTCATGCCGGGTTGCACACGATGCTGCGGTTTAATGGGGTATTGACCCGCAGGCGGGAGACAAGCATGGCACGTATTTTTTACGGAGTGCAGGGAGATTCGAACGGCCATATCAGCAGAGCCCTGACCGTGGCGGAGCTGCTGCAAGGGCATGAGATTCTTTTCGCGGGCGGGGGGGCCGTGGTCCGGGCGCGGGAACACGGCTATGCGCATGAACCGCTCCCGCTCCTGGCCACGCTGTCGCGCAACAACAAGGTGGATCTCCTGGCGACAGCCAGGGTTTGTGGAAGCGCCATTTGCGGTCGATCCAAGTGGATCCGAAGGCTTTCGGAAATCATCACAGCCTTCGACCCTGCGCTGATCATCACGGACTATGAATACTTCACCCCCTTGGCGGCCAAACAAAATGGCAGGATGAGCGTCAGTCTTGACCATCAGCACGTCATCACCAGAACCGTCTACGAGCCGCCGCCGGGTCAACGCATCAGCCGTTTATTGACCGAGATGGCTATCGAGTTCGTCATCGGCAACGCGAGTCGATTTCTCATGTCTTCCTTTCATCATCCTCCCGTTCGCGATTCACGGCGCGACGAACTCTTCGGCACCCTGACCCGGTCGGATGTGCTGAGTCTCAGACCTGAGCAAGGAGAGCATGCCGTGGTATATGTCCGGGGAGGCGATCTCAACAAAATCCGCAACCTGTTCCAAGGGCGCAAAAGGGAATACAGGATTTACGGATTCGGCAAGGTCCAGGAACAGAAAAATTTGCGATTTCGCGATCTTTCGCGCGAAGGTTTCTTGAAGGATTTAGCCTCCTGCGCCTACGTTGTCTCCAATGGCGGGCATGGCCTGCTGTCCGAATCCCTGCATCTTTGCAAGCCGACATTGTGTTTTCCGACACTCCTGGCCTACGAACAATACTGGAACGGCATCCACATTCAAAGAAACGGATACGGAGCATGTCACATGCGTCTCGACATTTCTCCAGAGGCCGTCGGCACCTTCGAGTCCCGGTTGGAAAGATTCAGAAAAAATATCGCCGTGCATGATTTTTGCGGCCGGGAGGCTTTGCGGGTGCGTCTGGAAAACCTTCTTCAGCGATCATGACCCGGACGCGATCGTTTTTCCCATATCTTTTCAAACACGAAATCGGAAACATCTTGCACTCTCAGGGTTTTTTTGGCATAAATTACGATTTGACAACAAGCGTCGACCCCGTCATTGCTCTTAATTTCAAATCATAAGGAAGCTTTAAAAATCGCGCAAACCATAAAATTGAACGCTCGCGAGCATGGCGGCATGCTATCTTTCTCCGCTTTATTCCATCACGCGGGACGCATGGGCATGGCGGATGCCGAAAAAGAGTCTTCGATCCCCTCCGCCATGATCAATTCGCGTTACAGGACGCCGACATGCTCTATTTTTTAGCCCGCAACTGTTCATTCACCCCGCAAAACCCCAGCAATTCCAGCTATGGCTTCATCCATGACGCTGCTGCCGAGGGCGTCATCCCTGAGCATGCCCGCTCCTGCCAAATGGATTTGGACGTTTTTCTCAATGCCACGCCCGGCGCCTCTTCTTGTGGACGGTTGTGGATTCACTGTCCTGCCCGAAACATTTCCGTGCAGGAACTTGCCGACGCCATGCGCGCCTGGCCATGTGAAACTGTGCCGGTAAGCGGTGACAGGGCTCTCCTGGAAAATCTTCTTGCCGCCGGGGTGCCCCATGTGGCCGTCAAGGGCAACGAATCTTCCGGGTTGGTGGGCCGGGAAAGTATGGGCATTTTGTTTAGCCTTTTCAGGGGCAAAAAGGCGAAAATCTCCGTTTGGGGGGGAGTTGCGCTGCCCGAGGCTGCCGCGGCTTTTCTGGCTACCGGCGCCGACAGTATCGTCTTTGAATCCGTACATGCCTTATGCGGCGAGCCGGCACCGGAACTGGCAACACGAATTCGCGCACTGCGCATCACCGACTTCAGGGAAATTGGGCGTCGCCTTGACCCCGAGGGCCGGTCGTCCGAGCTTTGCCTGCGCGCATTTGACCGGGGCAATAATTCCGCGGTGCAGGCGCTTCTGGGCCGTGAAGGGGAACTGATCCGCTCCCAGACCGAAAATGCGTTTCCTCTCCTTGAGAAATTTGCCCGGGACAGCGCCATCGCTCTGCTTGAATCCTCGCTTAAAAAAGACGAACTGGTCTTTCTTGGCCCCGAAGCGGCCTTTGCGCAGCATTTTTGTTTGCGTTTCGGCTCGGATCCGGACAAGGCCCTGGATGCTTTCGTTCGGGAGGTCTTCTCCGTCTGGAGCGTCGCACCGCAGAAAATTGCCGCGGCGTTCGACAGGGACAAGACCCGCTCCCTGACCGGATGTTCGCTGCCGTTTATTCAAGGGGCCATGACCTGGATCACGGACATGCCCGAGTTGGCCAAAACCATCGCCGCGAACGGCGCCTTGCCCTCTCTGGCGCTGGGTCCCCGGTCACCCTCCGAAATACAGCGCGATTTCGGCTCCCTCCAGGAAGTCATGGGCGAGCTGCCCTACGCGGTGAACATTCTGGTCCTGCCCGAGAATCCTTACAGGGAAGAGCAATTGGAGTGGATCGAACACAACCGGTCGGCCTTCGTAACCATCGCCGCGGGCGATCCAGCCTTTACCCGCCGCCTGGCCGGCAAGGGCCTTAAAGTGCTGTGCCACGTCCAGGATGAAAGCCTGCTCTCCCTGGCCTTTGAGGCGGGCGCCTGGGGAGTCATCCTTGAGGGCAACGAGGCCGGCGGGCACGTGGGTGAACAGACCACCCTGACCCTGGCGCAAATGGCCATGCGCTGGAGGCATAACCATCCGGATGGCCGACCGCTCCGGATTATCCTGGCCGGAGGCATCGCCACCCGGGATGCGGTGAATCGGGCCCTGCTGCTGGGGGCTGACCTGGTGCAAATGGGTACGGCCTACCTCGCAACGCGGGAGTACGTGGAATGCAAGGCCCTGTCACCCCTCTACCAGCAGCACATCCTGCGACTCCGGGATACCTGCCTGAGCGGGCAAAGCGTTGGCTTGCGGGTCCGGGGTCTGGTCACTCCTCAAACACGAACCGTTTTGGATCTGGAACGCGAATTCGAGCAACAAGATCTGCCTCTGGCCGAGCGGCGCCGCAGACTTGAAGCAGTCGGCACCGGCAGCCTCCTCATGGCGGCCAGGGGCCTGGACTGCAATGGACAGATGCAAGAGACGGATTTTTGTCTCCAATCCGGCCAATTCATGAGCGGGAGCATCGCCTGCGTGATCGACACTCAGCAATCCCTGGCCGGCTTGCATGCTTCCCTGATCCACGATCCGCAATCCCTGACAACTCCACCGGTCAACGCGGTCTTCCGGCTTTCGCCGCCTTCACGATCGACCCGGTCCCGCGTGACCATCACCGGTGTGGCCCTGGCCACGCCACTGGGCAACAATCCGGAAACGGTGTGGCACAACGCAGCGGCCGGCCGTTCCGGCGTCGTTTCCTTGAAACTTCTGCCCGATGACCCTCCGGACTTCCTGCACCCCGAGTTCCTGGCGGGAAAACGCAGCTACTGCGGAGTTTCTGCTCCCCTGGCCCTGGACATCCAGCGGCAGGACCTTCATTTGCCGCCGCACGAATTCCGGGATCTCTCCTTTTCCTCCCGGTTGACCCTGTGGCTGGCCGAGCAAGCCGTGGCAGATGCGCACCTGCTTGAGGCCGGCTACGCGCCGGAACGCATCGGCGTTTTTGTGTCGCAGAACTCCGGGGAGCAGGCCAGCACCTCGTGGGACGTGAACCTGGCCCTAAGGGTCGATTGGCTGCTCCAGCGCGTGAGCGAGGAAACCCATCCGAGCCCCGGGCAGATCCAGCGTCTGCGCGCCCGTCTGCTCGAAGGGCGCGCCCAGGCGGGGGCAGGGTCCATGCTCGGCCGTTTGAACTGCACCGCCGCCGGCTACATTTGCCGCCGCTTCGGATTCTCCGGCCCGTCGCACTCCACGGGAGCGGCCTGCGCGGCCAGCATGGCGGCCCTGTTCGACGCCTGGACCCTGATCCAGGCGGGCGTCATCGACGCTGCGGTGGTGGGCGGCGGTGAAGAACAGTACGCCCCGCTGCCCTACGCGGAATTTTGCGCCATGGGCGCTTTGGCGCGCTCGGCGGAATATGCCGAGCCGCGCCAGAGCAGCCGCCCCTTTGATGCCCGCCGAACCGGCTTCGTGCCTGCAGGGGGCGGGGCCGTGGTCATACTGGAACGTGAAGATCTGGCCCGAAAGCGCAACGCTTCCTGCTGGGGCCTTGTCACGGGCATGGGGGCCGGCACCAATGCCCAGGGGCTGATCGAACCTTCCGCGGCCGCCCAAACCCAGGCCATCCTGGCCTCGTTCCGCGGTCTGGATTACGGCCCCAGGGAAGTGGACCTGATCGAATGCCATGCCACGAGCACCCCCAGCGGAGACCTGGAAGAGGGCCGGGCCCTGGCTGAAATTTTCGGGCCTGAAGGCGGGGCAACCTTGTGCGCCTTCAAGTCACAGGTCGGGCACAGTTTCGGCGCCTCGGGCCTGATGGCCCTTGTGCATGGGCTCCTGGCCATGCGCGCCAGGGCCCTTCCGCCGACCATCAACCACGAAACACCGGACCCGGACATCGGCCTGGACCATGCCGGGTTGATCCTGCCCGCCACGGCTCAGCCCTGGCCCAAGCCAAACTCGGGTGTGCGCCGCATGCAGGTCGATGCGTTTGGCTTTGGCGGAGCCTGCTACGTAGCGCAGGTGGAAGAACCAAATAACCGGCAGACCGGATTGCTCCGCTCCGATGCGCCTGCCTTCACGGCTCGCCCCATTCCGGAATCCCTGGAACTGGACCAGGTTCTCTTCACCACCGTCGATCTATCCGGGATCAACTGGCGGGCAGGAGTAGCTCGACCGGAAAATCGGCATGAGATAGACAACCTGAGCGCCGTGCCGGACGAGAAGCATGCCAAAGCCCTGGCCAAACGCGGCATTTACCTTGGAGAGGATCCGACCCATCCGCCCCTGGCGTATATCTGCTGCGGCCAGGGATCGGTCTATCCCGGCATGGGGCGCGAACTGTATGACACATTTCCCCTGGTGCGCGAGGGCATGGAACGCATCGCCCGGGCGGCCGACTGGGACATGCTGGCCCTGCTGGATGAAACAGACCGGGATAAAATCATTTCCACCCGCTGGCAGCAACCCTACCTGCTCATGCTCGAATACGGCATCGGTCACTATCTCCAAGCCCTCGGGCTGCAACCAGCGCTGGTGTGCGGCCACAGCCTCGGCGAACTCATTGCCCTGTGCCTGGCCGGGGTATATACGCCGGAAACGGCTTTGCATCTCATCGATACCCGTGGGAAAATCATGTTTGCCTTGGAATCCGCGTCAACCAACAACACGGGCATGCTTTCCGTGAGCACCGGTATGGATTCCGTCGAGGAGATCCTGCGCAGGCATCCTTCTTTGAGCGTCTGCAATTTCAACGCCCCGCGACAGTTCATCCTGGGTGGCGACGTGGAGGCCCTGGGCGAACTGGGGCGGGAACTCAAGCAGCGGCGCATTCCGGCTGCGCGGCTGGGAGTAAGCATGGCCTTCCATCACAAAGGCATGCGCGCCGTTCGCCCCCAGAGCCGAGAAGCGCTGCTTCCCCTTTCCTTTTCGCCGTCGCGGGTGCCGATCCTGAGCAACGTGACCGCGCTTCCCTATCCGGCCGATCCGCAAGGAATCTGCGAGCACATCCTGGACCTGGACGAAAACCCCGTACAATGGACCCGCTGCGTCCAACGCATGTGGGAAGAGTACGGCGTGCGCCATTTCGTGGAAATCGGGCCCGGCGCGGTTTTATGCGGCCTGGTCGAAGACATTGAGGCGGGCGCCCTGTGCATTCCGACCTGCCGGAAACGAAAGGAGGCGGACGCCCTGCGCTGCGCCGTTGCCCGGCTCTACGCCATGGGGCATCTGCGGGTGGAGACGCTCAAAACCATCCGGTCGCGTGCCGCGAGCGCTTCTTCCTCCACCCATGCCGGTAAGAATGGGATAAAGACCCCGATCGTGGCGGAGACGGACGAGCGGATCGAACGGATCATGCGCGCCATCATGAAGGCCACGGGATATGAACGCCACGAACTGGACCTGCAGATGGATCTTAGAGCCGATCTGGGGATCCGCTCCATCCATTTCCCGGTTCTCATGCAAGAACTGGAAAAGCAGGTGAGCCAAAAAATCGGCTTCGAGCGTCTGGTCGGGGTTTCCACCATCGAAGAGTTGGCCGCCGTCCTCAACGCGGTTCCCCTCAGTAACGGAAAAGAAGCCGTCCAAGAAGAAAAAACGCCCTTGCCTGTCCTGCGCTTTGGCCTCGATCTGGTGCCGGTTTCAGCGGATATTGGCCCATCTGTTTTTCCCTCCACAGGCATCCTCATCGCCGGCCCAAGGGAGAAGACGGAGCTGCTGGCCGAGCATCTGAGCCGGTCTGAGGTTCGCGCATGCACGATCATGACGCTTCAGGAAGCCATGGAGCATGCCACCGTACCCTGGCGCGAGCCCCGTCCGTCCTGCCTTGTTCTGTTCTGCCCCGAGCACTCTGGTCCGGAGCCCTGGAGCGAACTCGCCGCGCTCACCCGCCTGCTTCAGGCGCACCTGGCTGACAACTTCGAAAGTTCGTTCCTGCTGGTCGGCGCTCCTAAGGCTGCTGACGCTTGCACACATCCCATCCAGACTTCGGCACTTTTCGAGGCCATGACCGCGATCCTATTAAGTGCGGCCCAGGAGCATCCGACATGCCGTTTCCGCTCCGTATGGCTGAACGACGGTATCCCCGCGAAGCAGAGGGATGCGGGCCTTCTGATATCCGCGCTTTTCAGCCAGGATGGCCCTCTGCAGCGCGTGTTTGGAAATGGCCGGCTCTCCACTCCCCGGCTCAGGCAACGCGGCCTTGACCCTTGCGGGACGGGTCTTCCTGTTAAAAACCAGGATGTCATCCTTGTCTCGGGTGGAACGGGCGGCATTGTTCCATACGCCCTTTCCGAACTGGCCCTGCTCAAGCCTCGCTTGATCCTGTTCGGCAGATCCCAACCCGAATCCGTTACGTCGGTTTTGGAAAACGATGCGTGGAATGCCGTGCGTCGCGGCGGAGCAACCGTGGAGTACCTCATGTGCGACATCCGCGACGCCGAGAACCTGAATACCGTTCTTGCGGACATAAAGGCACGTCACGGCCGCATCGACGGCATCATCCACGCGGCGGGGGTGAGCGACAATGGATCTCTTGCAACCCTTGCGCAAGAAGAGATGCTCACGGTCATGGACGTAAAATGCCGGGGGCTTGGAAACCTCCTCGCCTGCGCCCAGGAATGGGGAGTGCGCTACGCCGTTGCCTTCTCCTCGCTGGCCGGTTGGTTCGGAAGCTATGGACAGGCCGCCTATGCCGCGGCCAACCGGGCCATGGCGTGCCTGATGGAAACTGCTTCGGTGCCGGCCCGTGTTCTTTGGCTCCCACCCATCTCGGGTGCAGGGATGGCCGAGAATGACGCCACCCGCAGTGCCATGCATCTGAAAAGCATGGATGACGCCTGGATCCATTGTCATGAATTGGGGAGCCTGATCGCTCGGGAAATTCTGCAGGGGCAGGAACGGCAGGTGATCCTGTCCCGCTATCTGCCGGCTTTATCCGCGGTGGCTTCACCGCTGGTTATCCCTGAATTCCCGGGAGCGACCCCCTTTGTGCCCGTCCGCCGCAATGAAGGATCCTCAACGCCTGTTTGGCTCAAAGCCTCGCCCCTTCCGGTCTGCGAAAGCCGCGCTGAGTTCACCTGGTTTCGGGATTTATGGATCGCGGATCACCGTCCATGGACGGAAATGGAGCATCCCCTGCTGTCGGCCGTCATGGAGCTGGAATCTCTTTTTGATGGAGCGCGCCACCTGGCCCCGTGGCGCCGCCCCGCGGGCGCCTGCGATGTCAGCTGGCGCATTCCGGTATTCTGCCCGGAGGGCATCACTCGGGAAGGCCGCATCTTGGCACGGGCCACGGAAACCCAGGGAGTATGCGGTGCATCATTGGAGATCCGCGACGTGACACCTTCCTGGAGACGGAAGAAGACCTGGAGCGAGGCTGTCCAGGCGTCCATCCTGCTTGAATCCGTTACGCCGCTCTTGTCACCTCTGTGGGAGGAGGAAATTGCCCTGAAAAACGGTTCGACCTTATCGATGGAAGACATGCAGGCCTTCTACCGGGAAAAGACCGCTTTTGGTAAGCGCTATCGGGTTCTTGAGCACTGCAATGTTCTGGTCAACAGGTGGGGCAAGGCCGGCATGGTGTATCCGGCATGCGAAGATTCCACCATTCCTGAACAGCGGCATGCCTACCCCGTCTATCTGCTGGAAGCCGCCTTTCAACTTTCGGCCGTTGCGGCCGCGCGCCGGGTGCTGCCCATTGGCCTAAAGTCCATGCGTTTTGCCCGGCACTGCACCGCCGGTGAACGGATCCGTGTGGAAATCCGTGTCATCAAAAACGAAAAACGCGTCGCTGTTTCCGATGCTCAGTGCAGGGACGCGGCAGGAACGGTGATCATGACCGCCCGGGGCATCACCCTTGCTGAACCGTAGGCCGCCGTGACAGCGAAAAGGAGGCGATGCCCGACCATGAACCAAGCGCCAGCCATTCATAACGGTCTCTTCAAGCCGGCGGTCAAGGCACTGCTCGGCCTCCTGGTCCTGGTGCTCGCGGCCTGCGTCCTGCCCCAACGCCCGGACCCAAACCTTCCCGGCCGGCACTGGCTTAAAAAGGGACAGCCGCCCCTGGCTCAGGACCTGCGTGACCAGCCGACAATCATAGATACGGATCGTCCTCTCGGTTTTGACGATTGCGTATTTCTGGCCATGCAACAGGCGCCCGGACTGATCCACGGAGCTGTCGAGCTTGAAATCGCCCAGCTGCGAAAGGATAGTGCATACTGGAAGCAGTATCCCGAGGTGCAAATGGTTTTTAACGTGACCAACAATTTGACCCGTAGAAACGACGGGGAAACAGATTTCTTGGTCGGTTTTTCCGTCAATTCCTACAACCCCGTGGCCAACCACTTCTCCCATGAGGCGTCGATGATCATGCAGAACATCGCCATCCTCACCCATCAGAAAGCCATCGAAACCATGGCGGAACAGATCGGGGAAATCCTCCTGCGCCTGGAATTGCAGGCCGCCACTCGGCAAAAGCAGGAGATCCTGCCCGAACTGGCCCGGAAGGCGCAGGCCTATTGGCGCACGACCAAATCCGACCCTGAATACGACAGCATTGAACTCGCACGAGCCATCCAGAAACAAAAGCAGGCCCAGGCCATTCTGGATAAAACCGACGCCGAGATGGCTTCCCAGCGCCTGAACCTGAAGCTTCTCCTCGGCCTGGACCCCGCCCATACCCTCAACCTGGAATCATCCTTTCCGAAGATGTTCAACACGAAAAGCATGGGGTTTGATCAAGCCGGTGCGCCCAACTGGGAGCCGGCGTGGGAGGCCAGCGCGGAAACCCGCATTTCCCAACTGTCGCTTCGCCTTCAGGACTTCAACATCATGCTGGCCTGGAGCCGCTATCTTCCAGAAACCGGCGTTGATATTTTCTCCGGAAATCCCGTTTCCGGTTATGTGGACAATTCGACCGGGGGGGATCTCTTTGCCGTGCTGAAATTGAGTATCCCTCTGCTGGACTATGGCAACAGGTCTCGCGGCGTGGAAGAAGCCCGGCTGCAAAAAACCAAAACCAAGGAATCCGCTCGGCAGTACAGGTTGAATTTTGAGCACCGGTGGACACAGGCCGATCAAAACCTGAATCTGCTCAAGGCGACACGCGCTTTGACGGAAGAAAACCTGGTTCTTTTCAAGCTTGAAGTGAAACGGGCAACAATTGAATTCGAGTCTGGACAATCTTCCTTTGCCCATGTCCTCGAAGCCCAGGAAAAGGTCACACGGGAAGAAATCCGCCTCGCGGAAGCGCTCTTCAATCTGCGCCGTCAGAAACTAAACCGCCACTTCATGAGTGGCGATTTCGCGCGCCGGTTTTTCGGGCCCCAACTCACCCCGGATAACCACACGTCCGTCGAATGAATGAATAAAAGGAGAGCCCATGCGCCTGCGATATCTGGTTTTTTTGCTTCTCCCGCTGCTACCCTGTCCCGCTTTTTCCCAGGATCCCACGCACAACGGGAAAGTTTTTTGCCCTGTCATGCGCTGGCTGCCGCTCAACTACCCCGGAGTCGTGGAAGCGCTTCTTGTGTCTCCCGGCACA
>DATITS010000126.1:0-13473 GCA_035467535.1 Desulfobacterales bacterium | reverse complement strand
CGAACATCATGGCCCCTGCGGCGGCAAACACCAGCAACCCGGCCGCGACGCGCCGCGGCCCGAAGCGGTCCAGCATAACACCCAGCGGCAGCTGAAAAGCGGCGAACGACACAAAATAGGCCGATGTGAGCAGACCCAGGTCCGCCGGGCCGATATTGAGATCGGCGGCGAGATTGGGTGCGATGATCGCATTGACCACCCGAAAGAGATAGGACAGAAAGTACGCCAACGCGAAGGGGATGAGGACGCGTAAGAGCGTTACATGGGATGCGGGGATTGGGTGGGTCACGTTCGTCACGCTCGTAAAATCACCATTTACTGGCAGGTGCCGATACCATCGCGGCTGGAAGCCGCTCCCACAAAACCAAGAATCGATGCAGCCCAGCTTTTATTAAGGAGCGCATATTTGTATTGACGCGAGCACCCCCTCACCCTGCCCTCTCCCCCAGGGGTGAGGGAGAGGATTAAGGAGCGGGGGCCGCTCTCGGTCGATACTATTTCGCGACGATTATTATTTGACTTGAAGATAAAAAACAGCAGGGTATGGCGAAAGGCCATACCCTGCTGTTTTTTAAGCCGTCACGCCTTCAGGACATCCGGTTCGAAGTCCAGGGTCGCGAAATGATCCTCCAGTGTTTCCGCCCTACGGATCAGTTCCACCGAACCGTCCCGCCGCAGCAGCAGCTCCTTGGGGCGCAGCTTTCCGTTGTAGTTGAAACCCATGGAGTGCCCGTGGGCGCCGGTGTCGTGAATGACGAGAATGTCGTCCTCGGCGATCGCCGGCAGCTCGCGCTGGATGGCGAACTTGTCGTTGTTTTCGCACAGCGAGCCGACGACGTCCACCGGCCCCGCCGTCTTCTGGTTCAGTTTGCGCGGCACCGTGATGTGGTGATAGGCGCCGTACATGGCCGGCCGCATCAGGGCCGACATGCAGGCATCCACCCCGATGTGGCTGCGGTAGATCTCCTTGCGGTTGATCGCCCTGACAACGAGGGCGCCGTGGGGGCCGCTGATATAGCGGCCGCTTTCCATGTAGAGTTTGGGAACCTGTCCGTGCTTCGTTTTGAAGCGCTCGAGCAAAACGGCGACCTCGGCGGCGAGCGCCGCGATGTCGAGCGGCTCCTCCGTGGGCCGGTAGGGGATCCCCAGTCCGCCGCCCATGTTCATGAACTCGAAGCGGATGCCGAGCGCCCCGGAAATCGTCTCGACCAGTTCGAGCAGCATCTCCACGGTCTGGACCATGTAGCCGTAGTTGCGCTCGTTGGAAACGAGCATGGTGTGGATGCCGAAGCGTTTGGCGCCGCGGCCGATGGCCTGCCGGTAAGCATCGACGATCTGGTCGTGGGAGACGCCGTACTTGGCCTCGACCGGGTTGCCGATGATGGCGTTGCCGGAGCGACGCGGGCCGGGGTTGTAACGGAAACAGATCAGATCCGGGAACTCCGGCACCTTGGCCACCAGGCTGATGTCGTCGAGGTTGAGGATGCAGCCCCCCTCCCGTGCGGCTTCGAGAAAGTCCTCCCGTGCGGTATTGTTGGAGGTGAACATGATCTCCTCGCCCCGGGCGCCGATCCGCCGGCTCAACATGAGCTCGGAGACCGAGCTGCAGTCAAAGCCAAAGCCCGCCTCCTTCATGATGGCCAGGATCCGGGGGTTGGGCAGGGCTTTCACGGCAAAATACTCGCGGAATCCCACGGCCCGTGCAAAGGACTGCTTGAGGGTCGCTGCCGTCTGCTGGATACCGGTCTCGTCGTAGAGGTGGAACGGGGTGCCGAAGTGCGCGGCAATATCCTCGATGGCGGGGTAGAGTCGGTTTTCGAATTCGGCAGACATCGGCATGTTATTTTCTCCTTCGCTTCAGATTCTGAATGGCAGCATGGCCGAGCGGAATGCGTGCGGTCTCCTTGAACGTGGACAGGGCGATGAGGGTGCGGGTGCTGCGGATTTGCGGCAGGCTGGCGATTTTATCCCGCCGGATGCGGTCGAGCATGGCCGTGTCGGAAGCCCTCAGTTTCACCATGAAGCCGTCCTCGCCGGCCACGTAATGGACTTCCTGGACATCGGGAATTTTGGCGAGCGCCTTGCCCACAGCCGCTTCATCGGCACCCGGCGCGGTCGTGACGAACACGAAGCCGACCAGGCTGCGGCCGAAACGCTCCGGGTTCAACCGCACCTCGTAGCCGTCAATGATGCCCTGTTTTTCGAGCTTGCGGACCCTTTCGAGGACACCCGACGGGGCCATGCCCACCTGGCGAGCGACCTCGGTGTTGGGAACCCGGGCTTTTTCCTGGAGTATTTTTATAATTTTGAGACTGATGTCGTCGAGCATGGTATTTAGTTTTGATTATCTTCTATTTTTTAGATAAATATTCCGTAAAAGTTGTACTGTCAAGATTATTATTCTATAAAAACTGATTTTTTATGAATAACACGACCACTTTTCGGCCGGTCACTGCAACACCTCGGTTTGACGACAAGATGTATTTTTCTCACTGAGCCTCTTGCCTCAAGCGAATATCCGTCTCGGCTGACAGCCCGATGCTTGTTTTTCACCACCCTGTCAAAGGCTATTTCGCTCACTTCCCGCGCAGCTTCCAGCGGATGACCTGATTCTCGTAATCGATGACGTATTCCACCCGGCTCAGGAAATCCATCCCGAGCAGCCCGCTGTAGAAGGTGGGAGGGCCCTCGAAGGGCATGATGATCACGGGAAAATCCCGGGCCTGAATCGGTCCGACCTTCATGGCGTCCACCCTGCCTACCTCGGAGATGACGGACTGCCCGCTGGCTACCTTGGACAGGCCCGCGGATAGATGAAGAATGTTCAACTGGCTGGCGAAGCTGCGGTAAATCACCGTGTGCGTGGCGCCGGTGTCGAGGACCAGCTGAGCCGCTGCTTCCAGTCCGCCATTGCTGAACGAAACCGGCACGACAATCTGGTTGTTGCTGATCGTCACCGGGGTTTCCATGGCCTTCAACTTGTTTTGCCGGTCGATTTCGGCATGGCGCTGGCGGTCGAGATCCTCGCGCACGCGCAGTTCCCGGAGCAGGACCTCGGTCTGCCGCTGGTGCTCGAGTTCGAGAGCCCGCTGACGTTCCTGGTCGGATTCCGCCGCCTTGCTCTTCTGGTCTGCGGGCAGGTGGTCGAACTTTTCCGCATAACGGCCCACCTGGTTCTGGTATTCTGCGGGGATTTTCCAGACCTCATCGACGTAATAGGTCTTCCCGGTCTTGTCGACGTACTTGTAGAATTCGGCAGAGGCTGGAATCCCGCACCAAAGCCCTGCAGCGAATGCCACGAGCACCCAGCGCGCAATACGGCCCCTCGTGTCGTCAGCGTTCCTTTTACAAGTTGTGTTCACTTGACCCCTCGCCCCCTTGAACCCTCGACCCCTCGCCTTCAAGCGTCCGGTTCAGGCTGCCCATCACGTACCCCTCGAGGTCTACGGCCACGTACCGGAAACCGATCGCGCGCAGCCTTCCCACGATCGCCTTCCGCGCCGGCGCCGCCAGCGCTTTTTTGAGATCCCGTTGGCAAAGCTCGATCCGCGCTACCGCGCCGTGGTGCCGCACCCGGCAGCCCGCGAACCCGCGGCCGCGCAAAAAATCCTCGGCCTCCTCCACCATGCGGAGGTTTTCCAACGTGATCGCCGTGCCGTAAGGTATCCGCGACGCCAGGCAGGCCATCGAAGGCTTGTTCCAGGTCCCAAGCCCCATTCGCCTTGAAAGCGCGCGGATGTCCGCCTTGGTGAGCCCGGCCTCCACGAGCGGGGCCAGCAGGCCCATCTCCTCGGCGGCTTTGAGCCCCGGACGAAAATCGCCCAAGTCATCGACGTTTACGCCGTGAGCGACATGGGCAATACCCATCTCAGCCGCTATTCGGACCACCTCGGCCATGACGTGCCGTTTGCAGACGTAACAGCGGTTCGAGGGGTTGGCGACGAACTCCGGCAGGTCCATTTCGCGGGAGGCCGCCACGCGGTGCGTAACACCGAGTGCCCGGGCGATTTCAGCGGCCGCGAGACGTTCCGCGCGGGAATGGATCGCTGAGGTTGCGGTAACGGCGAGCACCTTCCCCCCCAGCACGTCTTTGGCAACGGCCAGCAGAAACGAGCTGTCCACCCCGCCGGAGAAGGCAATCGCCAAGCCGTCGCAGGCTTCCAGGATGCCGATGAGGCGCTGTTTTTTTTCCTTGAGACCCGATTTTCGCTTCATCACGGATGCCGTCAAATGGGTGTTTACAAAAACCACCCCGTAATTTATAGCTGTGTCGATCCTCTTTGAATTCATTCGATTATAGGCCAAAGGGCCGAGTGCGCAAAGGAGTTTTTTTTGAGCACGCGCCGTTTTCTCATACTGGTTCCCCTGGGGCTCTCCCTGCTCCTGCTCCAATCCTATTTCTGGGTGCCGACCTACGACGAGCAGGCCCGTGGAAACCCCGGGCGACTGGAAGAATACATCAACGCCTCCATCGGAGACGCCAGCATCCTGAACCCCATCCTCTCAGCGGATTCAGCCAGCTCCGAAATCGACAACCAGGTTTTCGAGGGGCTCATCGACCGGGACGAGAACCTGCGCTTCCGCGGCCGCATCGCGCACTCCTGGGACGTCACCGAGGAAGCCTTCTTCTTTGTCAACAACGCTGCGCGGGTGCCCGGTGCGCAGGGCTCCGAGCCCGAGTCGGTCCTCCGGACCCTGGAGCAGGCGCGCAACGATCCCGCAGGGCTGTCCGCACCGGCGCAAAACAGCCTTCAGAACATTCGCGCGCTATCGCTGATCCCTCCCCGCACCTACACCGTCACCCGACCCCGGCCGGGGTCGGACGCGAAGGCCGCCGCGGAGATCCGGCTGGAGGTTTCCGCACCCGCCCGGATCAAGCTCGTGCTGCGGGAGGTCGATCAGGACCTCTTCACCCATCTGGCTGAAATATTAGGCGCCGATTATTTCGCCACATTTCAAGCCGCCCGCCACGTTTCGGCCGCACCGGGCGTTTCCGAGACAGAGCTTGCCACGTTGGCCGCAGCGCTGCTGCCGGCCATCGAACACAACCCCGTGATCGAGTTTCGCCTGCGCCCCGGCGTCCGCTTCCACGACGGCCGAACGGTCGGGGCCGCCGACGTCCGGTTCACCTACGAGGCCATCATGGATCCGCGCAACCTCTCGCCCCGGGTCGCGGACTACGAACCGGTCAAAGAAATCCAGGTAATCGATCCGCTCACGCTGCGCATCGTCTACAAGCGGTTGTATTCGCCGGCCATCGGCACCTGGGCCATGGGAATATTGCCCGAGCACCTCCTGAATGCGGAGGCGCTGAGACAGGAGGCCCTTCGCTCCGGCAAGGACCCGGCGGCATTTTCCATGCGCCAGAGTGCCTTCAACCGGGCGCCCGTCGGCTGCGGCCCGTTCGTTTTCAAGGAGTGGAAATCCGACCAGGCCATCTTTCTCGACCGTTTCGAGGGCTACTGGGAGGGCCCCGCAAACTACAAGCGCTACGCCTACCGGATCATCCCGGATCTGCTGACCCAGGAGATGGAATTCTACGCCGGCACGATCGACTCCTACGGGGTGCAGCCCTACCAGGTGGAGCGGCTTGCAAGCGACCCGCGCTACCAAAGCTTCTCGGGCACCTCCTACAGCTATGCCTACATCGGCTACAACCTGCGCCGCAAGCCGTTCGACGACCCTCGGGTACGCCGTGCGCTGGCCATGGCGATCGACGTGAACAAGATCATCCGCTTCGTCCTTTACAACCAGGGCGAGCGCACGACAGGGCCTTTTCTCAGACAGACGGACTTCTACAACCACACGGTCGCTCAGATCCCCTTCGACCCCGAGGCCGCCCGGAGGCTTCTGGCCGAAGCCGGCTGGCTGCCCGACGCCGAAGGCCGTCTCGCAAAAAACGGACAGCGGCTCCAGTTCACCCTCATTACCAACAGCGGCAACGACATCCGCAAATCCATCCTGGCCATCGCCCAGGACGCCTGGAAGCAGATCGGCATCGACGTGCGCACCGACCTGCTCGAGTGGTCCGTGTTCATCCAGGAACGCGTGAACAAACTGGATTTCGATGCCCTGATCCTGGGCTGGTCCATGGGCATCGATCCGGACCTTTATCAGATCTGGCACTCCAGCCAGACCGGCCCGCACCAGCTCAACTTCGTGGGCTACCGGAACCCGGAAGCCGACGAGCTCATCGTCAAGATCCGGCAGGAGTACAACCACGACCGGCTGGTCGACTATTGCCACCGGCTGCATGCGCTCATCGCCCAGGACCAGCCCTACACTTTTCTGTACGTGCCCAAGTGGACGGCGGTGCTGGACAAGCGCATCGTCATCCGCGAAGCCGACGCGCAGGGCCGCAACCGCTACCGTCGGATCACCCCTACGAAGACGGGCAACCACATGTTTTACTTCAACCAATGGATCAAGCTGGCAGAAATGCCGCAGTTCATCAAAGAATGATGAGAAAAGTAGATTGGGTGTTTGGATGTTTGGGTATTTGGCAAAACCCTAAACACCAAAAAATCTGAAGGCCATAGCAGGATTCAAGGACATGATCGCTTTCATCGGCCGCAGCATCGTGCAGAAGATCGTTACCCTCTTCTTTGTGTCGATCGTCTCCTTCGCCATCATCCACCTGGCGCCCGGGGAGCCCAGCCAGGTCGACCCCCTGAACCCCAAGTTCACCCCCGAAATGGTGGAGCGTTTCCGCACGGCCTTCCACCTGGACCAGCCGCTGTATGTCCAGTACGCCTATTTCTACCGCGACCTGTTCCGCGGCAGCACCGTCTCCTGGAAGGACAACCAGCCGGTGCTCAAGAAGATCTGGGAACGCTTTCTGAACAGCCTGCCCCTCTTCATCGTCGGCACCCTCATCACCTGGACCATTTCCTTTCCGGTGGGGATCCGCTCGGCCATTTTCCGGGGAGGGATATACGACCGCAGCGCCACATTCATCTCCTATGTCCTGATCTCGATCCCAGGCTTCTTCTTCGCCTACATCCTCATCATCCTGGTCGTGACCCAGCTGGAGGTGCCGGTCATCGGCATGCAGACCTTCGGCATCGGGGATACCGCCTGGGCCTTCCGGATGATGGACCGCCTCTGGCACATGCTGCTGCCGTCCATCTTGGGGGCCACCGGCGGCATCGCCGTCCTTTCCCGCTACGTACGCAGCCAGATGCTCGAGGTAGAGGGGCAGGACTACGTTCGCACCGCCCGGGCCAAGGGCCTGCCCTGGGAGATGGTGCACTACAAGCACGCCCTGCGCAACGCCCTGCTGCCCTTCGTGACCATGTTCGGCCTGATTTTGCCGGGACTGATCGGCGGATCGGTGATCATCGAATCCATATTTTCCTGGCCCGGCATGGGCCGCATGGCCTACGAAGCGATCCTGGCCCGCGATTACCCGCTGATTTTGACCATCAACTTCATTGCGGCCGTGCTGGTGCTGATCGGCACCTTTGTGTCGGACATGCTCTACGTCCTAGTCGACCCGAGGATCCGGCTGTGAACACTGAAAACATAGCACCCGCCGCATTCCTGGAGGAGCCCGCCGCGCCCCGGCGCACGCGCTTCGAGGAGTTCTGGAGGCTGTTGCGCAAAAACCGCCTGGCCCTCGGAGGCCTCATCGTCTTCGCGCTCTTTTTCGCAACCGCGGTGGCCGGTGTCTTCCTCACCTCCGGGTCCAAACCCGTCTTTGACCCGTCCGTGGTGCGGTTGCAGGAAAAGCTGCGCCCACCGTTGTCGCGCCCCGACGCCGCCTCCCTGAAACCCGATGAAATACCGGCGATAGGGCTCTATCTCTTCGGAACCGATGATCTCGGCCGGGACGTCTTCGCCCGCATGCTGCAGGGCGCCTGGGTCTCCCTGACCGTCGGCTTCGTGGCCGTCGGCATTTCCGTCGCCATCGGCATCTTCATGGGCGCCATCGCCGGCTACTACGGGCAGCGGCAGGTCCGCCTGGAGCAGGTTCTGGTGACCGCAGTGCTGCTGTCGGGCGCGGCCCTGCTCGCGGCAGGCCGGCGCACCCTGGGCACCGTGGTGCTGGTTACCGGTCATGCCTGGCTGTTTTTCTCGATCTCGCCCTGGGCGTTCCGCCGCCGGAATTCGCCCGCGCCCTGGATGCGGTTTTTTCTAAAAGGCACCATCCGGGTGGACACCGTCATCATGCGCTTCGTGGACATCATGCTGTGCTTTCCCAGCTTCTTCCTGATCCTCACCGTGGTGGCGCTGCTCCCGGCCAGCATCTACACCATCATGATCGTGATCGGGCTGACCAGCTGGGAGGGCACCGCGCGTTTCGTGCGCGCGGAGTTCCTGTCGCTGAGGGAGCAGGATTTCGTGGCGGCGGCACGAGCGCTGGGGGTAGGCAATTTCCGGATCATCTTCCGGCACATGACCCCAAACGCCATCGCACCGGTGCTCGTTTCCGCCACCATCGGCATCGCCTCGGCCATTTTGACCGAGGCGGGGTTGAGTTTTCTGGGGTTCGGCGTGCCGCCGCCCCACGCCACCTGGGGCAACATTCTCTCCGACGGCAAGCGCTTCATCTTCGATGCGCCCTGGCTGACGTTCATCCCCGGGGCGACCATTCTGCTCGTGGTGCTGGCGTTCAACCTCTTCGGCGAGGGCCTGCGCGACGTCCTGAACCCGAAATTGAGACAGCGGAATTGAACCAATGGTCGAGAAGGTTCAGATCAATGGAGAAAGGAGAACTACGAAATGCGCGAAAAACGCGAAAAAGAAAGTTAAGATAGTCTATCGCCTATGGGATGTCTTTGGACATTACCTGCAACTCGAACACAAGCGGTTCGTTGTTAAAGCACTTTAGCGTATTTCGCGCATTTCGTAGTTAAAATAAAATTCAGACAGATGAACAACACTGGCAAATGACCGAGAACCCCGAAATATTGCTTTCGGTTCAAGATCTCAAGGTCTATTTCCATGGCGAGGACGAGGTTGCCCGGGCCGTGGATGGGATGGACTTCGAGGTGCGCCGGTGCGAGACCGTCTGCCTCGTGGGCGAGTCGGGCTGCGGGAAAACCGTTTCGGCCCTGGCCGTCATGGGACTCATCCCCTGCCCGCCGGCCGAGGTCTCCGGCGGCCGGATCACTTTCGGCGGCAGGAACCTGCTCGGCCTGGATGAAACCGAGCTGGAGCGGATCCGGGGGCGCCGCATCGGCATGGTGTTCCAGGAACCCCTGACGTCCCTGAACCCGGTCCTGACCATCGGCGAGCAGATCGCCGAACCCCTGCGGGTGCACACCTCCATGCCGGCCGCTGACATCGCTTCGTTCTCGACGCAGCTGCTGCAGGATGTCGGTATCGACCGGCCTCAGGAACGGCTGCGGGACTACCCGCACCAGTTGAGCGGCGGGCAGCGCCAGCGGGTGATGATCGCCATGGCGCTCGCCTGCGCACCCGAGCTCATCATCGCCGACGAGCCGACCACGGCCTTGGATGTCACCGTCCAGGCCCAGATCCTGAGGCTTCTTTCCGCCCTGCAGCGGTCGCGCGCCCTGTCGGTGCTCTACATCACCCACGACCTGGGGGTCGTCTCGCAGATCGCCGACCGGGTCTACGTGATGTATGCCGGCATCATCGTCGAGCAGGGCACGGTCGCGCACATCTTCAAAGCCCCCCGGCATCCCTACACCCGGGCGCTCCTGGCCGCGCTCCCCAGCCGCAAGAAGCGCGGCCGACGGCTGTACAGCATCCCGGGCTCCGTGCCGCACCCGGCCCACAAGCCGCCGGGCTGCCCGTTTCATCCGCGATGTTCCATGGCGGTCGCCGCCTGCCGCGAGCAGCACCCGGGCCTGTGCGAGTTTGCGCACGGCCACAGTGCCCGTTGCCCGGTCGCCGCCGGTGAGTGGAGGTGAGCGCCGTGGAAAACGAAGCGCTGAACGCGCAGGAGATCCTGAAGGTCGAGGGGCTGAAAAAACGCTTCCCGATCCGGCGGGGCTTTTTCCAGCGCGCCGCCGGCTGGGTGGACGCGGTGGAAAACGTGTCGTTTTCGATCGAGCGCGGCAAAACCCTTGGGCTGGTCGGCGAAAGCGGCTGCGGCAAGACCACCGTGGCACGAATGATATTGAAGCTGCTGCCGAGCGATGCCGGCCGCATCCTGTTCAACGGCGTCGACCTCTGCGGCATCTCGGATACCGAGATGAAGCCGCTGCGCAAGCAGGTCCAGATCATCTTCCAGGACCCTTACGGTTCGCTCAACCCCCGCATGAGCGTTGGGGAGGCCATCGGCGAGGGCTTGCGCATGGCCGGGGTGCGGGGGCGCCATGCGGCAGCGGCGCGCACGGAAGAATTGCTCGCTCGGGTCGGCATGTCGGCCCGCGCCATCGACCGATACCCGCATGAGTTCAGCGGCGGCCAGCGCCAACGCGTCGGGATCGCCCGGGCTTTGAGTGTCGAGCCGTCGCTTATCATCTGCGACGAGCCGGTCTCGGCCCTGGACGTCTCCATCCAGGCCCAGATCATCAATCTCCTGAAGGATCTGCAGGACCAGCTGGGGCTGAGTTACCTGTTCATCTCCCATGACCTGAACGTCGTCGGCTACCTCTGTCACCGTGTCGCGGTGATGTACCGGGGCCAGATCGTGGAACATGCACCGACCGAGGAACTCTTCGAACAGCCCCTGCATCCCTACACCCACCTGCTGCTCTCCGCGGTGCCGGACCCCGAGGAGCCGAAAAGCCGCAGGACCGCGGAGGTGATGCGGGAGGTGCCGGAAACTTCACCGGATGTGCTCGAAGGCTGCCGGTTCCGGATCAAGTGCGGGGAGTCGGAAGAGCGATGCCGCGGCTACGACGAGCAACCGGTCCGCGTCGGAGAGGACCACTGGGTGCGCTGCTGGAAGTCCGTGCCGAACAGGGTGTTGAAAAACCGTGCCTGAGGCCGTGATCCAACGTTGTGCGGCTTTTGTAAATGCTCACATATCTTCGAATATGCTGCGCTTTCCAAAACCCCGCACGCCTTGGCTGACGGCCTGATGCTTGTTTTTCAAGACCCTGTTACGCAACCGTCGGCCCGGCGCGAGGTGCAGCGAGATAACTCACAAGATGAAGCGCAACGCTGATGTTGGACGTTTCACGAAGTCGTCACACATGGAGATGGCCATGACCGATCGTATGCTCAACACCCCCGAAACGGAGATCGCGCGGCGCATTGCCGCGCTGCAGCAGGTCCTGACCCGCAAGGGGCTGGATGCGGCGCTGATTCTACAAAAGACGGACCTGTATTATTTCAGCGGCACCATTCAGCAGGCCCACCTCTACGTGCCGGCCACGGGGGCGCCGGTCCTGATGGTCAACAAGGTCCTCAAGCGGGCCCGCGCGGAGTCCTGCCTGGAGCGAATCGTCCCGCTGGGCAGCCCGCGCACGATCCCGGAGGTGCTGAAACAGTCCGGATTATCGCTGCCGAAGAGACTTGCTCTCGAGCTCGATGTCCTGCCGACGAACCTCTACTTCAGTTACGGCGGGATTTTCGGCTCGGCCGATTTGGTCGACATTTCCACCGAGATCCGCCTCCTGCGGGCCGTGAAATCGACCTACGAGATCGAACTTATTCGGGAAGCCGCGCGCTACTCGGACCGCCTCGCCGCCCAGGTGCCGGACCTGCTGCGCGTCGGCATGACCGAAATCGACCTCGCGGGCCGCGTCGAGGCCGAAGCGCGGCGGATGGGCCACCAGGGCATCGTGCGCATGCGCCTGTGGGGCAGCGAGCTTTTCTACGGGCATCTCCTGGCCGGGCCTTCCGGCGGGGTGCCGAGCTACCTGGCTTCGCCGACCGGCGGGACCGGGGTGAGCCCGGCGGTCGCCCAGGGCTCAGGCTTCCGACAGATCAGGCGCCACGAGCCCATCCTGGTGGATTACGTGTTCGCCTACCGCGGATACGTATCGGACCACGCCCGCATCTTCTCGCTGGGCCAGCTGCCGGACGACCTGGTTGCGGCCCACGCCGCCATGCTGGAACTGCAGCAACGGATCAAACGCATGGCCAAACCCGGCGTGCCGTCCGGGTCGATCTACGATTTCGCCCTGGAGCATGCGACCCGCTGCGGCTATGGCGAGCACTTCATGGGCACCGGCGCCGAGCGCATCCGTTTCGTCGGACACGGTGTCGGCCTCGAGCTGGACGAGTTCCCCTTCCTCAGCACCGGACAGGAGCTGGAATTGAAGGAAGACATGGTCCTCGCCCTGGAGCCCAAACTGATTTTCCCTCTCAAGGGCGTCGTCGGCATCGAGAACACCCACGTGGTCACCCCGCAGGGGCTGGAGCAGCTGGGGCAGTATCCGGATGAGATCACGGTGGTTTAGAAAGTCTGTTTCAACGTGGTACATCAAATAGAGCGGGTATAGGGTTCGGAGTTCAGGAAAGAAGCAGTTTCCGGGGCCCGATCTCCGCCGATCCCAATCGTCCATGCGGGAGGATGGCCAGAGCTATGGCGCCTTCCCTCGTTGATTTCCTGAACCCCGAACCCTGAGACCTGAATCGTTACCCAAATTAGGAGGAAACATCATGGAATCCGACCTTTCCGCGCAGCACCTGCGGGAGCTGATCCGCAGTCGAGAGTGGACCAAACCCACCAGCGGGGCGGCCACCGGTTATGTCCAGGCCAATCTAGTCATGCTGCCGCAAGAGGCGGCCTTCGATTTCCTGCTCTTCTGCGTCCGCAACCCGAAGCCCTGCCCGATCCTGGACGTGCTCGAGCCGGGCCAGGTCGAGCCCCACATCGCGCCGGGCGCCGACCTTCGCACCGACCTGCCGCGCTACTGCATTTTCGAGCACGGCCGGCTGAAAGCCGAAGTGCCGGAGGTGCGCGACTGCTTCCATGCCGGCATGGTGAGCTTCCTGCTGGGCTGCAGCTTTTCATTTGAAAACGCCATGCTCGCCGCCGGTCTTCCGATCCGCAACATCGAAGAGAACAGGAACGTGTCCATGTACGTCACCAGCCGCGACTGCCGCCCGGCCGGGGCGTTCACATCGAAGCTCGTGGTCACCATGCGCCCCATGACCCCGCAGCAGGCGGTGCGGGCCGTGCAGATCACCACGCGATTCCACCTGACCCACGGCGCGCCGGTCCACCTGGGAGACCCCGCCGACATCGGCATCAAGGACCTTTCCCGGCCGGAGTTCGGCGACTCGGTCGCCATCCGACCCGGCGAGATACCTGTGTTCTGGGCCTGCGGCGTCACCTCGCAACTGGCGGCCACCTCGGTGCCGCTGCCGCTGGTGATCACCCACGCGCCCGGACACATGTTCGTCTCCGACCTCAAGGACGATGAACTGGCCATCTTGTGATGCCTCAAATTGTGCGTAACTACTCAAACGATGAGGGTTCTGGGTTCAGGAAAGAAGCAGTTGCCGGGGCTTGAACGTTTGCGCCTCTCCTCGTTGATTGCCTGAACCCTGAACCCCGACACCTGAGGTGTTGCGATTGCGCATGGATGCTTGACATACGGG
>DATITS010000125.1:0-3978 GCA_035467535.1 Desulfobacterales bacterium | reverse complement strand
GCTGCGAATTGTTCGCCCGCAGTCTGAAGAACGGCTCTTCGTTCTCGGAATTCCAGAGGTAGTACAGGCGCGAGCTGAACTCCAGCCGGGGCGTCGGCACCAGTGTCGCGGCGTAGTAGGGGTTGAAGCTGTAGACATTGCTGCCGACATTGACGGCCGAATGGCTGCTGTAGTCGCCCGTGGGCAGTTTGAAGAGGAAGTCCAGGCGCTGATAGAAGGGCAGGCCGAAAAGTTTGTGTTCGGGCCACTGGATGAAAAAAGGGCTGACCGACACATCCCCCAATCCGTGGTCGTGGTCCTTGGGGCCGAACTCGGTCTTGAAGTCGAGATCCGCCAGGGGGACTAAAACCTCGGCGCCGTAGAAGCCGCCGAGCAATCGAAAATTCGAAATCCAGGCCACGTGGGTCACGGCGCTCATGGCGGTGAGCCGGTTGGAGCCCGGTCGGTCGTGGCCCTGGTAATCGTTGAACTGACCGGCGTGATAATAGCTGAAGGTCTCCTCCACGAGCCAGCCCGGGAATGCGATGGCGTCCTGGAAACTCGTGTCCCCGAGATTGACGGGGGGCAGCGTAATATCCGCGGCGGCGGGCTCACCGGCCGGAACCAGAAGCGCTGCGACTGCGAGAACCGCGAGATAGGCCCACATGGCCGCTGCCGACAGAGATTCGTTTTTTGCAGCCGCCGTTGTTGCCTTGGTCATCAAATCCATTCCTCTTTGGTAGGAATTACAGATCCGGCTGTCTTTATTAAAGCCGGCTTGGCTTGTCAAGAAATGATCCGCCCCCCTTTTTCCTCCGCCCGTATGAAATCCCCAACTTGTTCATTCGGTTCCTGAGCGTGTTGGGGTGAACACCCAGGAGTGCCGCCGCTCCTTCGGGGCCGTTCACCCTGCCCATTGCCACTTCCAGGGCGTTGCGGATATGCAGGGCCATGGCCTCATCCAGTTTGGCCACCCTCGCGGTGGATGTTTCCGGCGGCACTTCTCCGGCCGAGGAATCCCCCCGACGCTCAAAGGTCAGCTTCCCGCCCTCATATTGAATCAGCTCTCGCTCCACGACGTTTTCCAGCTCCCGCACATTTCCCCGCCACGGGCCGGCGACCAGGCGCGGCATCGCACCGGGGGCCAACTCCGGCACCGGATGGATATTCATCTCCGCACTTTTGCGTCGCAGGAAATGGTGCACCAGGTCGGGGATATCCTGCCTTCTCCGGCGCAGCGGAGGGATGGCGATCGGAAACACGCTGAGGCGGAACCACAGGTCCTCCCTGAAATCCCCGGAGGCCGCCATTGTTTCCAAATTGCGATGGGTGGCGCAGATGATCCTCACGTCGACCGCAATCGATTCCGTCCCGCCCACCCGCTCGATCTCTTTGCTTTGAAGGACCCTCAGAAGCCGTGTCTGCGCCAGCAGCGGCAGATCGCCGATCTCATCGAGGAATATCGAACCCCCTTCGGCCCGCTCGAATCGGCCCCTTTTCCGGGATACGGCACCGGTGAAGGCCCCTTTTTCATGGCCGAAAAGCTCACTGTCGATGAGGCCTTCCGGTATCGCCCCGCAGTTGACTTTTATGAAAGGGCCGTCTTTGCGGGAAGAGGAGTCGTGGATGGTGTTGGCGATCACCTCCTTGCCGGTGCCGGTTTCTCCGAGCAGCAGCACCGGACTGTTCAATTGGGCCACCTGCCGGACGCTTCGCATCACCTGTTTGAGCCCCATGTCCGCCCCGATAATCGCATTGCCGGAACGGTCGCGAAG
The DNA here is from genome assembly GCA_035467535.1 of Desulfobacterales bacterium. Classification (GTDB taxonomy): domain Bacteria; phylum Desulfobacterota; class Desulfobacteria; order Desulfobacterales; family SpSt-501; genus SpSt-501. The sequence continues at coordinate 2,224 of DATITS010000125.1, read as the reverse complement.
CTCGCGGTGCAGAAAGCGGTTGTCGTCGGCCAGAAGGTCTTTGAGCCGGATGGTTTCCTGGTACTGCAGGGCATTGGACAAGGCCATGGAAAAGGGTTCGTTCAGAATGGCGACGAGGTCCGCATGTTTTTCCGTGAAACGGTTCTGGCCCTCCGCCACGATGATCAGGACCCCGATGCGTTTGCCTTCCAACTCGAGACGGAGCACCAGGATCGACATATCGTTTCCCTTGGCTTGGCGGTATTCGGCCAGACGATACTCGGCCAGCCGGTAAACGGCATTCGTGATTCTATCCGGTGCCGGATGGTTGAATATGGTGATTTCTCCCATGGACGCCCAGAAACTGCGCAGTTCGTTGCCGATCCCATCCGGCAGGGGGTCGCTCAACTTGGCCTCGTCGGTCATTGTCCCGTTTCGGATGTTGGCCACCTTGGTCTCTTTGTTCGATTCCGGGTCATAAAGGCTGAGGTCTAGGACAAAGACCGGCATGACGGTTCTCAAAAATTCATAGCTTCGCAGGAGAGCGGTCCTGATATCCAGGGTGGAGCAGATCCTCTTGGTCATCTCTCTAAAAAATTCATCCCGGCTCATCGTATTTCCTCCCCGTCCGTAACGCCGCATGAAGCGGTAAAGCGCATAATTACCATATTAGGTATATTTGTACAATAATTACTAAATAAGGAGATTTGCTTTACCAAATACGGTTATTGACTGTGGTGAGGTTTTTCTAAAAACATAATAAAGCATTGTTAATATTATAAATATATATAGTGGCATGGTTTAAGCAATATGGTGAACAGTTGAGATTGCAATAAATTGACAAACAGGAGGACCTTACCATGAAAAGAAATCTCATCGTTGTACCGTTGCTCGTTATCGCCTTCGTGGCATTTCAAATCGTACCGCCGGCACAGGCCGAGCCGATCACGCTGACGATCATGGCGATCGCAGGCATAGCGACGGTGATGACCGCCGCTAGCGCGGACATGGCCGTGCACGGCGTAGCCATCACTCAGGCAAATTCACCAAAGGAAATGCCTGCTGAAGTCTACGCCAAGGACCGGTCAGCGGATTCTTTGAAAAACCATGATGCCCAAGCCACCACGACCGTCCGCTGAACGGTCGACGAGTGGATGTTTATCCGGCTACACCTACGGCATCCTCTCGATGGCCGCCTACGCCTGGGGATTGTGATCCCGAACTGCTTCAGACCGGTTTTTCCAGGTAGCGGTTGATCTTCTTGGTGGTGGTCTTGATGAACTCCGTCTCGCGGATGGAAATATCGCGTATGCGCTTGAAGCCCGGCAGCATGTTATTGACGTCGCGCACCACGTTCTGGATCAGTTCCTGGATCTCTTCGGTCGTCAGCGTGCCCTGGCCGTGGGTTGCGTTGATGTACGCCACGGCGGGCACGATGATAGCCGCCACCAGCACGTCATCGCCTTCGCGCGGGTCGGGTTTGGCGTAGACCATGGATTCAAGCACGTAGGGGCTGAGTGTGAACAGGCTCTCAATCTCTTCGGGGTAGACGTTCCGGCCGTTTTTGGCGATGATCACGTTCTTGGCGCGACCGGTGATGTGCACAAAGCCGTCACGGTCGATATAGCCTAAATCGCCCGTGCGAAAGTAGCCGTCCGCAGTGAAGACCCGGGCGGTCTCTTCCGGCTGCTCGTAGTAGCCGAGCATGACGCTCGGCCCCTTCACCACGATCTCCCCCACCCCTTCGCTGCCGGGCTGGTGAATCCGCACGTCGATCCCCGGCAGCGGCAGGCCGGCTGCATCGTTCTTCCAGGCCCGGTCGCGGTTGCCGGCCACGAGCGGGGAGCATTCCGTCAGTCCGTAGCCGTGGAGAGTTGAAATCCCGAAATCGCGGAAGCCTTTGGCGACTTCCGGGTTGAGCGCGGCAGCGCCGCAGATGAACAGGCGCAACCTCGGGCTCAGGTTTTCCAGCACGGGTATGAACAGCCGGCGCCGCAGGTCGATGCCGATGCGGCGCAGCCCGCCGCTGACCTTCAGCGCCAGGCGCAGCTTGCCGGCCGCCCCTTTCTTCTCAGCTTCGGCCCAGATCCGTTTGTACATGGTTTCCAGCACCAGCGGGACGACGATCATCATCGTACAGCCCGACTCCTTGAGGTTGCGCGGGATGTTGCTCACGCCGTCGCAGAACGCGATGGTGGCACCGCTGTAGACGGGGCACAGGAAGCCGCAGGTGCACTCGTAGGTG
>DATITS010000124.1:0-11520 GCA_035467535.1 Desulfobacterales bacterium | reverse complement strand
TGATGGCCACACTGCAGCCGATGAACGTCGTGTAGAGGATGACCTCCCGGACCAGCTCCTCGGACCAGGCCAGGGAGTAGGAAAAGGCGTAGCGCAGGATCACGTTGAAAAAAAGCGCCACCATGGCCGCTATGACGGTGACGAACAACGTCCACTCCTCGAAAACCGTGAGCACCTTGTCCACAACTTCAATCAGCTTTGCCATCATCGTTCCTGTACGAAATAAGGTTGCGAGCATGTAAAGGGGGGCTTATAGCCCCCCTTGGTGTTTCAGCAGTTTGGCACTACCGATCAGGGCTTGTACCCCATGAAATCCTGCACTTCCTTGAGGAATTTTTCGGGCCGGTAGGTGTCGCCCGGATAGAGCTGGTTGATCTCGGCCGAATACTTGTAGTGCACCGGGTCGCCCAGTTTTCTCAGGGACGCCGTGTCGGCCGCGGAAAGGGTGAAGAACTGCACGCCGGCCGCCTTGGCCTTGGCGATTTCTGCTTCCTCCTGGGCCTTGCACTGCTTGCGGATGTCGGCGCTCACGTCATGGACCGTCTCAACGAAAATCTTTTGCAAATCGGCCGGCAGGGTCTTGAACCATGCTTTGCTGAAGATCCAGATGAAGAGGCCCTGGGCGTAGTTGACCTGCGTGAAGAACTTGGCGTCCTCGAACTTCTTGGTGATGTTGCACACCATGGGAGTATGATCCAGACCGTCGATGGTTCCCTGCTTGAGCGCCATGGGCACGTCCGGCCAGGGCATGACCACCGGGTTCATCCCCCAGGCGTTGTATGTGAGCTTGTTGACCTCGGCCTCGGCGATGCGGAACTTGACCTTCCTGGCGTCCTCGATGCTCTTGACCGGGGCCTTGGAGGCCCAGCCGTAATTGCCGTAACCGGTGATGTCCAGGCCCATGATGCCCTGGTGTTCCATGGCATTCATGAAATGACCGAACAGCTTCTTGTTGGCGACGAACTTGTCCAGTTTCTCGAATGAGTCGATCAGAAAGGGCAGATTGACAACGCCGAAACGGGGGCCGAGATTGGTGGCGGCTACCGAGCTGACGGCCATGCCCTGTATGGCGCCCATCTTCAGCTGATTGAGCACCTCGACTTCACCGCCCAGCATGGAGAAAGGCCTGTAGTCGAAGAAAATCTGGCCCTTGGTGCGCTTCCAGAGTTCGTCCCGGATGGCAAACCCGGCAAAAACCCCTTTAATGGCCGGCGAAGATACATTGGATACAACCGCTTTGTACTTGGCGCCGGAAGGATCGAACGCCGGTTTCCAGGCATCCATCGGCGATGCCTTTTGCTGGGCCAGAACCGGTCCGGCGATTAAGGTGAGAAGAACAAGACCAGCCAGGGTCAAAAGCATTGCTTTGTTCACTTTCATCGCTGTCTCCTTTTTTATTCCCCAGTTAATAAATTGCGTTCATTTGCCAAAGAGTGTTTAATAGCTATAAAACAGCTAAATCAATTTTTGTCAAGTGAAAAAACGGCCTATTACCGCTCTCGCATTCAAGACGACGTGGAGCTATTCGTTTGCCCGAGTCCAGTAGCCGCTGGGGTCGAACCGCACGATCATGGCGAGTTCCCGGGCGGTCGGCGGTGGCGTTGGCACCAGGTCGGGAGCGACTTTGAGCGGCCAGCCGGTATGCGCCTGAACGTCTTCCACGCTGACGCCGGGGTGCAGAGAGGATAGCACCGTCTCGGAAGTATCGGGGTCGAAGCGGAATACGCCCAGGGTCGTAATGATGGCGGACGGGCCGCCGCGGGGAAGCCCTACTCGTGCGCGCCACCCGGGACCGTCTCCGTACCCCGGCGATGTGATGTAGTCCACGCGGGGCAGGAACCGGCGGCGTTCGTGCGCCATGATGATGATGTGGCGTCGGGCGAGGCTGGCCAGGTCGCAGGCGCCGCCGCTGCCCGGCAGGCGGGTCTGAACGTTCTCGACGCCGCCGATGTAGCTGGTGTTGAGGTTGCCGAAGCGGTCCACCTGAGCCCCACCGATGAAGCTTGCGTCCACCGCCCCGCTCTGGAGCAGCCCCATCATGTCGGCCGTGTCGGCCAGCCACAGCGCCCGGTAGAGATTGGGCAGGTCGCCCATGGTCAGGATGGGCGCGGGCGCCCTGTCATCGCGGACCACTCCCAGTTCGTAGACCCCCACGGCGTGGGGGGCGTGCGTGCTCTTGGCGAGGAGAAAGCCCAGCAGCGGCAGCCGCATGCCGACGAACACGATCTCGCCATCCGCGATTTCACGGGCCGCGGCGACGACCATGAGGTGGGAAGGAGTGTAGTCGATCATTATCTTCTCGGTTTCTACGACCGCTGGTTCAATCAGAGACCAATCCTGAATGCGGTTACCCGATAAACCAACATCGCTACTTCATCAGCCAACTCAAATGGCCGACGTTTTGTGTGATCATGCATGGTTTGCCCCAAAAGCCTTCAGTCTTCAGTCTTCAGCCTTCAGTCTATCTACCTGAGTAGCGATTAAAGTTTTGCACTTGGACAAGACCTAATATCCATAATCCGCCGGCTCCGAATACAGGTGCTGTTTAAGCTTCAAGGCCCCCATGCGTTCCTGGCCGAGCAGGTTCATATAGTCTTCGGGGCGGCGGACCGGGTCTACCCAATACTGGCGCCAGGCCGTAAAGGCCTCAGGGGTTTTGCTGCCATCGCGGTAGTCGATAAAGGCTTGATGGTCGCGGTTGTAAAAGCCGGGCACCGGCGAAGGGTGAGCGCCCCAGGGGGCATGGCAGACGGCGCTGACGCGGAAGGCGGGGATGATCACCCGGTTGGGGTCGCTGGTAATGACCGCGGAGGGGACAATCTCCTCCGCGGTGATGACCACGTGCCGGGCGGCCAGGCAGGCATCGCGCATGACGCCGAGGTTGCCCCAGACATGGGCACTGCCGGACGCGTCGGCACGTTGGACGTGGATGAGGGTGACATCCGGGGCAATGGCCGCCACCGCGGCCAGAGGACCGCCGGTGAAGGGGCAGGCGATCGGCTTAAGACCGGGATGGGCAACGATGAGATCGCTGCCCAGAACAGTGCGCACGGGCATGAAGGATACACCCATGGCAGCGGCCTTGAGGGCCATGGCGATGGTCAGGTTGGAGTGGTCCTCGACGCGCAGGGCGCCCGATTCCACCGCCCGGCGGAAATTGTAGCCGGAGCCGGTGATCACGTTGCCCACCCAGGCGGCCTGCACCCGGTCAACGCAGCCGACGCCGATCATCTGGTCGAAGAGCGTATCGGAGATCGGTCCGATGAGGCCCAGCCCGCGCCTGCACTGCCTTATGATCTCGTGGCCCGCGGCAAAGGGAATCGACGCCTCCAGGCCAAGGCCTGCCGCCAGGGAGCATCCGTCCGGGACAAACCGCCCGATGGCTTCGGAAAGAGAGATCAGCTTGGATGTCGCCATTCGCTCAACTGAAGCAAAAAAGCCCCGGCACTTGGGTGCCGGGGCTTGTGGGTTGCTGCGCCAACTACTCGGTTTTTTCAGCCGCGCCTTTTGCGGGCTCCGGCGTTTCAGCCGGGGCGGCTTTTTTGCGCGGCGCCCGTTTGGGCTTCGTCGCCGCCGGCGGCTCCTCTCCGGCGGTTTCCCCCGCGGTTTTCGCCTTGGAGGCGCGGGCCGGCGCGGCCTTCTTTTTTGCCGGGGCCGCCTTGTCCGTCGCCTTCTTCTTTACTTTTTTCTTTGTCTTCGCTTCGGCTTCCGAGCCGATGAGCTCGACAAGGGTCATGTCGGCGGCATCGCCGGGCCGGGGCCCGAGCTTGACCAGGCGCGTGTACCCGCCGGCGGTGCTCCCGTAGCGCTCGGCCGCCTTTTCAAAAACCTTGTGGACCACATCCTTCTCCTGGACGATGGCCAGCGCCTGGCGCCGCGCATGCAAGTCGCCGCGTTTGGCCAAGGTGACGATGTGGTCCGCCCACCGCCGCAGCTCCTTGGCCTTGGTGTCGGTGGTCCGAATGCGATCATGTTTGAACAACGAGGTCACCAAGTTGCGGAACATGGCGTTCAGGTGACTCGATGTGCGACTCAGTTTAAGCCCGGCCTTGCGATGTCTCATAAAACCAATTACGCTCCTTCCTCACTGTCTTCCTTCGGTGCCACGAACCCGTCCATCTTCATGCCCAGCGAAAGACCCATTTCCGTCAGCACCTCCTTGATCTCGTTCAAGGATTTGCGCCCGAAATTCTTTGTCTTCAGCATCTCGGATTCCGACTTGCTCACCAGCTGCCAGATCTTGTGGATGTCCGCGTTCTTAAGGCAGTTGGCGCTGCGGACCGACAGCTCGAGCTCGTCCACGCTGCGCAGGAGGTTCTCGTTGAACGTGGGTTTGTCCCGGGTGTCGAGTTTGCGGTCGGGCGTCGGCTCACGGCCTTCGTCGAAATTGATGAAGATGCTCATCTGCTCTTTCAGGATCTTGGCGCCGTAGGCGATGGCATCTTCCGGCAGGATGCTGCCGTCCGTCCAGACTTCCATGGTGAGCTTGTCGTAGTCCGTGCGCTGCCCTACGCGGGCGTTGCCCACGACGTAGTTGACCCGTTTGATCGGGGCGTAGACGGCATCGATCGGTATCGTGCCGACCGGCGCCGTCTCATCCTTGTTGGCCTCCGCGAGCGAATACCCTTTCCCGGCCCGGACCGTCATCGTCATCTGCAGACGGGCCTTTTCGGAAAGGGTGGCGATGTGCTGCTTCGGGTTGAGGACCGTGCACCGGCCGTCGTCGCAAACGATGTGGCCGGCGGTCACCTCGCCCGCCTCGGAAGCCTCGATGCGCACGGTCTTGGGCTTGGGATCATCGACCTTGAGCCGCACTTCCTTCAGGTTCAGCAGGATTTCGGACACGTCCTCGAGTACCCCGGGAATCACGCTGAATTCGTGCTTGACCCCTTCGAACTTCACCGACGTGATGGCCGCTCCGTGCAGGGATGAGAGAATGACCCGTCGCAACGCGTTGCCGATGGTGATCCCGAACCCGCGCTCCAGCGGCTCGCAGACAAACTTCCCATAGGTCGGGTTGCTGTTGACCTGAATTTTATCGGGCCTGATTATCTTCTGCCAGTTCATGTACATCAATGCATCAGACGGCATGGTGTGATCTCCTCGTTTCCTCGGGGTGCAGAAAAAGTAGCGTCTCTCCCGGTTACTTCGAATACAGCTCGACGACGAGCTGTTCCTGCATCGGCATGGTCAGGTCTTCGCGCACGGGCAGGCTCTTGACGACACCCTTGAGATTGTCTTTGGCGAGGTCCAGCCACTGAGGGACTCCGCGCCGCACCACGGCGTCGAGCGAATTCTGTATGAGCTGAATATTTCGGCTGCGCTCGCGCACCTCGACGGCGTCCCCAATTTTGACCCGGTAGGAAGGGATGTTCACTTTGCGGCCGTTGACGAGAAAATGGCTGTGCTGGACCATCTGCCGGGCCTGCGTGCGGGAGCTGGCAAACCCCAAGCGGAAAACGACGTTGTCGAGCCGGCATTCCAGCGCCACCAGCAGATTGGTGCCGGTGATGCCCTTGTGGCGCTCGGCCCGCTCGAAAAAGAGATGGAACTGTTTTTCGGAAAGGCCGTAGATCCGCTTGATCTTCTGTTTCTCCCGCAGCTGGATGCCGTAATCGGACATCTTGCGGCCGCGGCGCTCCCCATGCTGGCCGGGGGGGTAGGACCGTCGGTCGAAGGCGCATTTACCGGAGTAGCAACGGTCTCCCTTTAGGAACAGCTTGACATTTTCGCGTCGGCAAATCCGACAGTCGGAACCGGAATTCTTAGCCAAAATACCCTCCCTTTGAAACGATTACATAAATAGGAATACGTCCCTGCACACCCTACACGCGCCGGCGCTTGGGCGGTCGGCAGCCGTTGTGGGGAATGGGGGTGACGTCTTTGATGGAGGTGACGTTGAAGCCGGTGTTCTGCAAGGCGCGCAGAGCGGACTCCCGGCCGGGTCCGGGGCCCTTGATGAACACCACGACGCTTTTCATGCCCGCTGCAATGGCTTTCTTGGCGGCATCTTCCGCGGCGACCTGGGCGGCGAAGGGAGTGCTCTTGCGCGACCCCTTGAAGCCAAGCACCCCGGCGCTGGACCACGCCACCGTGTTGCCGATGCTGTCGGTAATGGTCACGATGGTGTTGTTGAATGTCGACTGAATGTGAACGACGCCGCTGGCGACGCTCCGGTGAACCTTTTTCTTGACCTGGGTGGACTTGGTTGCCATAGGTTGTTTACCTGTCTGGTTGCGGAAGTGATATTCAGCACGAGACCTTGAAATCCGCTATTTTTTGGTGAGCACCTTCTTTTTGACGGTGGACCGCCGCGGACCTTTCCGCGTGCGGGAGTTCGTGTGCGTGCGCTGGCCCCGCACGGGCAGCCCCTTGCGGTGACGCAGGCCGCGGTAGCAGCCGAGGTCCATCAGACGCTTGATGCTCATGGAGATCTCGGTGCGCAGTTCTCCCTCCACCGTGTGATCGCTGTCAATGACCTTGCGGATACCGTTGACCTGGCCTTCCGTCAGATCGTCGCTCTTCATGTTCGGGTCAATGTTCAGCTGGTCGAGGATCTTCCGGGAAGCGGACCTGCCGATCCCGTAGATGTACGTCAACCCGATCTCAATCCGCTTGTTTCTGGGCAAATCGACGCCCGCTATACGTGCCAAGGTTGAGACCCTCCTTATCCTTGTCGCTGTTTATGCCGCTTGTTTTCACACACCACGCGCACGACGCCCTTGCGCCGCACGATTTTGCATTTGGGGCATATCTTCTTCACAGAGGCTCTGACTTTCATGTGGATTCTCTCCCTCCGGCTGTCGCGTCTTCTTTATTTGGACCGGTAAACGATTCTGCCCCGGCTGAGGTCGTAAGGCGACAGCTCCAGGGTGACCTTGTCGCCCGGCAGAATTTTGATGAAATGCATGCGCATCTTGCCGGAGATGTGGGCCAGCACCGGGTGCTTGTTTTCGAGCTCGACCCTGAACATCGCATTGGGCAAGGTCTCGAGGACCACCCCTTCGACCCGTATCGCTTCCTCTTTCGCCATCCAATCGCTCCCGCCCCGCGTGAGGGGCCTGGCCCCTGTCTGCGGCGCCGCCTGCGTTACGAGCGGCCCCGTACCCGTCCGGCACCGCCCTTGAGAAATCCCTCGTAGTGCCGAGTGAGCATGTGACTCTCGATCTGAGAGATCGTGTCGATCGCCACCCCCACCACGATCAGCAGCGCCGTGCCGCCGAAGTAGAACGGCACGTTGAAATGACTGATCAGTATGGACGGCAACACGCAGACGGCCGACACGTAGAAGGCCCCCCCCAAGGTGATCCGGCTCAGCACCTTGTCGATGTACTCGGCCGTGCGCCGGCCGGGGCGGATTCCCGGTATGAACCCGCCGGCCTTTTTCATGTTGTCCGCCACATCCGTGGGATTGAAGGTCACGGCGGTGTAGAAATAGCAGAAGAAAAAGATAAACCCCACGAAAAGCAGCTCGTAGAAAAGCTGGCCCGGCCGTATGGCGTCGGAGATGGTCTGCACCCAGGGAATTTTGATGAAGCTCGCGATGGTAGCCGGGAACATGATGATCGACGATGCGAAGATCGGCGGAATCACCCCTGAGCTGTTGATCTTTAGCGGCAAATGGGTGCTCTGCCCGCCGTACATGCGCCGGCCCACCACGCGCTTGGCGTACTGGACCGGTATCCGGCGCTGCCCCTGTTCCACGAAGATGATGATTCCCACCACCGTCACCATGAGCACCAGCAGCGTGATCACCAGGAAGATGCCGATTTCACCCGTCGACAGCAGCTGGAAGGTCTGGCCGATGGCGACCGGCATCCGGCAGACGATGCCGGAAAAGATAATGAGCGAGATGCCGTTGCCGATCCCCCGCTCGGTGATCTGCTCCCCCAGCCACATGATGAAGGCCGTACCGGCGGTCAGGGTGATGACGGTCAGCAGGCGGAAGCTCCAGCCGGGGGTGAGCACGACCGCCGCCCCGCCGGGGGCGGTCATGGTCTCCAGGCCCACGGCGATGCCGAAGCCCTGGATGATGCTCAACACGACCGTGCCATAGCGGGTGTACTGGGTGATCTTCTTGCGCCCCTGCTCGCCCTCCTTCTTCAGCTGCTCCAGGTGCGGGACCACCGCGGTCAGCAGCTGCAGGATGATTGAGGAGCTGATGTAGGGCATGATCCCCAGCGCGAACACCGACAGCCGTTCCAGGGCTCCGCCCGAAAACATGTCGACCAGTCCGAGCAGCGTGCCCTTGGCGGCGGCGAAAATGGAGGCCAGCGCGCTGCTGTCCACCCCCGGCACCGGGATCTGCACCCCGATCCGGTAGACGATCAGCAGACCCAGGCTGAAAAGGATCCGGCGCTTCAACTCAGGGATCCGGAAGATGTTGGCAAACCCGGCGATCATGCCTCGACCTCGACCTTCCCGCCCGCGGCTTCAATTTTTTCCTTGGCCGACCGGCTGACGAGCGCCACCTTCACGCTCAGGGGATACCCGATGTCGCCGTTTCCGAGCAGCTTAACCCCGTCCCATGCGCCCTTGACCAGGCCCGCCTGAACGAGGGCCGCTCGGTCCACGACACTGCCGCTCTCGAACCGGGACAGGTCGCGGATGTTGACAATGGCAATCCGCTTGCGGAAGATGTTGGTGAAGCCCCGCTTCGGCACGCGCCGCTGCAAAGGCATCTGACCGCCTTCGAACCCGGGGTGGGTCTGGCCTCCGGAGCGTGCCTTGTGGCCCTTGTTGCCCCGCCCGGCGGTTTTGCCCCAACCCGATCCGACCCCGCGCCCCACACGCTTCTCGCCCTTGCAGGAGTTCTTCGCCGGTTTCAGTTCGTGCAGCTTCATGCCTTCTTCTCCTCAGCCTTCACCAGGTGGGACACTTTGTGGATCATCCCCCGGATGGCGGGCGTATCTTCGAGTTCAACCGTTTTGTTGATCCGGGTCAGCCCCATTCCCCGCAACACCTGGCGGTGCTTCTCCGGCCGGCCGATCATGCTTCTGACTAAGGTCACTTTCAACATTCCTGCCATCACTTCCGTCCTCTTAGACGTTCGACGCACCGTCGGGGCGTCAGGTCAGCTGATCGGCGCTCATGCCCCGCCGCGCCGCCACCTGTTCACGGCTTTCCAACTGCTGCAGCCCTTGAACGGTGGCCCGAACCAGGTTGTGGGGGTTGTGCGACCCGATGCACTTGGTGAGGATGTTCTGCACCCCCACGGCTTCCAGCACGGCGCGCACGGCACCGCCGGCGATCAGGCCGGTGCCCTGGGCGGCCGGCCGCAACATCACCTTCCCGGCGCCGAACCGGCCCATCACCTCGAAGGGGATGGTACCCTCGATCAACGCCACGGTGACCATGTTCTTCTTGGCCTGTTCCATACCCTTGCGGATGGCCTCCGGGACTTCGTGAGCTTTGCCAAGCCCATACCCGACCGATCCCTTGCCGTCGCCCACGACAACGATCGCGCTAAACCCGAAACGCCGTCCGCCTTTGACCACTTTGGCCACGCGGTTGATGTGGACGACCTTATCGATGAGTTGAAGTTCGTCTTTCGTCTTCTTAAACAAGAGCCTGCCTCCTTCACCTGGATGGGTCAACCGGAACCCCGGGAGCAATCCACCAGACGGTTAGAACTGCAGCCCGGCTTCCCGGGCGCCTTCCGAAACCGCCTTCACGCGGCCATGGTACAAAAATCCGTTACGGTCGAAGACCACCTTGTCGATGCCCTTGGCCTTCGCCCGCTCGGCCACCAGTTTGCCGACCAGTGTTGCGCGGTCGACCTTTTTCGTGTCGTCGGCGGCAGCCGTCACGGTCTTGTCCAGACTGCAGGCGGACACCAGCGTATGGCCCTGGGTGTCGTCGATGATTTGAGCATAAATGTGCCGCGCGCTGCGAAAAACGGTGAGCCGCGGCCGCTGCTCGGTGCCCGTTACCCGCTTTCGGATCCGACTCTTGCGCCGTACCCGTTGATCGTACTTTGTTTTCACGCCCATGGTTGATCTAACGCCCCCGTTTCTGTTCGGTTACTTCGTTCCGGTCTTGCCGGCCTTCTTCTGAATCCGTTCCTCGGCGTACTTGATGCCCTTGCCCTTGTAGGGCTCCGGCGGTCGCAGGCGACGGATGGCGGCGGCGGTCTGGCCGAGCGCCTCTTTGTCGATGCCGGAGAGCTTGACGATGGTGTTTTTTTCGACGGCCGCGCTGATCCCCGCCGGCAGTTCAAACTCCTTGGGGGAGGAGAACCCCAGCTGAAACACCAGGACCTGGCCCTTCAACTCGGCCCGGTAGCCGATCCCGCTGATTTCCAGGACCCGCTCGAACCCCTGCGAGACGCCGGTCAGCATGTTGGCGACAAGGCTGCGGGTGAGCCCCTGCAGGGCGCGGCTGTTTTTCGTCTCCAGGGCCAGTTGAACATTGACGACCCCCTGGTCGATCTTCAGGTCGACATCGGGGTGCAGGGTACGGCTCAGCTTGCCGTTCTTGCCTTCGACGACGAGCGACCGTTCCTTGTAGACGATCTTGGTGTTGGCCGGGATCGGAATCGGTTTTTTGCCTACTCGCGACATAAATTACTCCCTTACTCGGTGGGGTGCCCCTCTGAAGGGTCCCGATCAGCTGACGATGCAGAGGATCTCGCCGCCGATATTCTCTTTGCGTGCCTGCTTGTCGGTCATCAGCCCCTTGGACGTGGACAGGATCGAGATCCCCATTCCGCTCAGCACGGGCTTGAGGTCCTTGCTCTTCGAGTAGGACCGGCGACCGGGTTTGCTCATGCGCTTGATGTGGTGGAAGGCGCTCGCCTGCCCCTGACCGTATTTGAGGTAGATGCGCAGGACCCCCTGCTTGCCGTCCTTCAGAAACTTGTAGTTCTTGACGAACCCTTCATCTTTCAGGATGCGGGCCACTTCCACTTTCAATTTGGACCCCGGCACATCCACGCTGCTGAACTTGGCTTTTGCGCCATTGCGGATGCGGGTCAACATGTCGGCTACTGGGTCGGTGATTGCCATGTGATTCTCCTATCGTATACCGAATACCGGGGGGACGGGTTGCACCGTCCGGCACGCTGTGTCCATCGCTGCGCGCCGCCCTGGTTGAGATTGCCTTTCACCAGCTGGACTTGATCACCCCCGGCAGTTTACCCTGGGAGGCCATGTTCCGGAAACAGATTCGGCAAAGGCCGAATCTGCGCAGGAAAGCCCGGGGCCGACCGCAGATCGGGCACCGGTTATACGTCCGGACCTTGAACTTGGGGGTTTGCTTTGACTTCAGTCTGAGCGCCTTCTTTGCCAAATCTTCCTCCTTGCGATCCTGCCTCTCCGCCGGACCACGCCCGGCCGCCGGCATCGGCGGCCGGCACCGAGCCCCGGCGTCGATGCCTAGTTGCGGAACGGCATCCCCATCAGCCGGAGAAGTTCCTTGCCTTCCTCGTCGGTTCGGGCGGTGGTCACGATGCTGACGTTCAATCCCTTGATCGCATCGATTTTGTCGTAGTCGATCTCGGGGAATATGATGTGCTCCTTG
>DATITS010000123.1:0-7079 GCA_035467535.1 Desulfobacterales bacterium | reverse complement strand
TCGGACGACGATGACGCCGGCTGAGACAATCATGTTTCACCCCTCCTATTTCATACACGCTGCTGAGATTGAATTCAAGGAGGGCGGAATCCAGTGTCTGCTTGTCACTTTGATTATCGCACTCGCATGCGACCGGAAAATTGAGGTGCCATATGCCCCGCCCACGAAAAATTGTCGAAACCTTGTTTTCCCGGGCCGCCGTGGCCATCGGCGGACAGAACCCCTGGGACATCACCGTCAACGATGAACGCTTTTTTCCTCGGGTGTTGCGGGAAAAAAGCCTGGGGCTCGGGGAAGCTTATATGGACGGCTGGTGGGACTGCCGCCAGCTGGATGAATGCATATGCCGCATCTTGAAATCGCGGCTGGAGGTAAGCGTCAAGGGAGGGTTGAAATATCTGCCGCTGCTGCTGCCTGGCATCCTTTTCAACCTCCAGACAAAAGCCCGTGCGCACATCGTTGCAAAGCGTCACTACGATCTCGACAACGACCTGTTCCTTTCCTTTCTCGACCCTTACAACCAGTACAGCTGCGCTTACTTCGACGGCACCGCCGACCTGGACTGCGCCCAGCAGAAAAAGCTCGACCTGATCTGCCGCAAAACAGCTATTACGCAGACGGACCACGTTCTGGACATCGGCTGCGGGTGGGGAGGGTTTGCGAAATATGCGGCGGAAACGTATGGCTGCACCGTAACCGCCGTCAACATTTCCAATGCACAGATCCGGTATGCCGCCGAATTCTGCAAAGACTTTCCCGTGCGCTTTCTGGAGTGCGACTACCGCGACATCCAGGGCCGGTTCGATAAAATCGTCTCCGTTGGCATGTTCGAACATGTCGGCTGGAAAAACTACAGAACGTTCATGCGGGTCGCACACCGCTGCCTCAAGGACGACGGCATTTTTCTGCTACACACCATCGGCGGCAACGAGTCCACCCGCACCTGCGACCCCTGGGTCACCAGGTATATTTTCCCCAACGGCATGCTGCCCAGCATCGCCCAAATCAGCCGATCCGTCGAGGGGCTGTTTGCGGTGGAAGACTGGCACAATCTGGGGCCGCATTACGACAAAACCCTCATGGCCTGGAACCACAACTTCCAGAATGCCTGGCCCCGGCTGCAGGAGAGATACGACGCGAAGTTCAAACGAATGTGGGAGTACTACCTGCTCTCCTGTGCCGGCGCGTTTCGCGCCCGCAGCAACCAGGTGTGGCAAATCGTGCTGACCAAGGGTGGTTCCGGGCAACCGGCCTGCAGGTTCTAGTTGTGCTTCCAAGCCCCCGTGTGCCCCCCGGTGGCGGCGTTGCAGACCTCTCGAACCGCGAAAGCGAGCGCAATCCCCGCCGCTTGCGGCGGGGAGTTTCAAATGATCGCAACCTGATGTGGTTGCTGCGCTTTCGAATCGGCCTGCGCCTTGCCATCCGGTGTGATCCGAGGTTGTGAAACCACTTCTGACCGGGCCTGCGGCTGGTCGTCCCCCGGGCGATCGATGCCAGACGACCGACAATCGAATTGACACCCGGTGGCGGCCTCGGCTATTCATTGAACGCAGGGGTTCATATCAAAAGAAGGCCAACGAATAATGCCCACCCGATCCATACCCACTACCGGGACGCGCATCGCGTTTCGCTACGATGTGGTCCCATCCGATCTGCAGACGGTCGCACAGATCGTCGCCTCGACGGGCTTCTTCAACGCAGCCGAGGTGGAGATCGCCGTCGAGCTGGTCGAGGAGCGTCTGGAATTCGGCGACGCTTCCGGCTATTTCTTCGTCTTCGCCGAGCAGGCCGGCCAGGTTTTAGGCTACACCTGCTACGGCCCCATCGCCGGAACGAAGGAAAGCTACGATTTGTACTGGATCGCAAACCACCGCGACCACCAGGGACAGGGGCTCGGACGGGTGCTGATGCAGGAAACCGAGCGACGGATCCGGGATTCCGGGGGGCGCCGCCTTTACGCCGAAACCTCGGGCCGGCCCCAGTACGAGCCGACCCGCGTGTTTTATGAGCGCCTGGGCTTCGTGCGGGAAACACACCTGCAGGACTTCTATGCCCCCGGCGACGACAAGGTGTTCTTCGTCAAGGCCCTTTGAAGCGAACTGCGGCGGCGGCACAAAGGCAATGAGAACCATGCTGCGAATTTCAGACCAGATCAGCATCCCCTTGAGCGAAATCGAAATCAGCGCCATTCGCGCTCAGGGCTCCGGCGGCCAGAATGTCAACAAGGTTGCAACCGCCGTACACCTGCGCTTCGACATCCGCGCCTCATCGCTGCCCGATCTCATCAAGAACCGGCTGTTAAAGCTGAACGACCAGCGCATCACCCGGGAGGGGGTGGTCGTCATCAAGGCCCAGCAGTACCGCAGCCAGGAGAAGAACAAGGCGGAGGCGCTCAGACGGCTGCAGGAGCTCATTGCCGGCGCCGCCGTGTCGCGCCGCAAGCGCAGGCCCACCCGGCCGACCCGCGGGTCAAAGGAAAAACGGCTCGACGGCAAAGTCAAACGCGGCCGGGTGAAGGCCATGCGCGGCCGGGTCGACGATTGAAAAGGAGATCATCGTGCGCGTTCAAGACCCCTGCTTCTGCTGAGGCTTCCCACGATGAACCGGTTGTCCGATAGACAGATCGGCGGCCGACAGGCGCCGGCCGCCGTCGCTCCTACTCTATGCAAAAGTGCAGTTTGAGACGCACTGGTTGTAGCGGTTTTCGCATTCGTCGCGGCTCCGGCCTTTGGCCTCGCACGCTTGAACGGATTTGCAGTTTTTAGAGCAGTCGAGTTCAATCTGTTTGTTCTTTTTCATGATGACCCTCCTTATTTCATTGCAGGTTAACCTCCTCCTCTCCTTTGCGCACGCCATATCAACATCCTGTCAATTCGATTCCCTGGGCCAGCGTCAGCTCTTGCGACCAGTTGACGGTGACGGTCTGGCGCCGCATGTAGGCCTTCCATGCGTCCGAGCCGGCTTCGCGTCCGCCTCCGCTCTCTTTTTCGCCGCCGAAGGCTCCGCCGATTTCAGCCCCGGAGGTGCCGATGTTGACGTTGGCGATCCCGCAGTCGCTTCCAGATGCGCTCAGGAATGCCTCCGCCTCCAGCAGATGGTTGGTGAAAATGGCCGAGGAAAGTCCTTGGGTCACCCCATTGAGCTGGGCCACGGCCTCCTCCAGGGTGCGGAACCTGATCAGGTATAGAATCGGGGCAAAGGTTTCTTCATGGACGATCGGCATGTCCGGCCGCGCCTCCGCGATGCAGGGGGTCACGTAAGCCCTGGCGCCGAACACGACCGCCCGTGCAGCCAGTTCCAGGTCCGCGCTGGGGGAGACGATGACCGCGTTGTTGCCTCCCAGTTCGAGCAGCGTCCGCCCCAAACGCGAGGCGACCGCGGTCGCCACATGCCGGCCCATGCGTACGCTGCCGGTGGCGGAAATCAGCGGGAGTCGCCGATCCTGAACCATCGCCTCCCCGATCGAAGGCCCGGAACCCACCACCAGGTTCAGAATGCCGTCGGGCAAACCGTTCTTCTTCAGCACGGGCCAGATCAAGCGCATCACCGATATGGCGCTGAGAGCCGCCTTCGAAGAGGGCTTCCAGACCACCGTGTCCCCGCACACGAGAGCAATAAACGCGTTCCAGGACCACACCGCCACCGGGAAATTGAAGGCGGTGATCACGCCCACCGGCCCCAGCGGGTGCCACTGTTCATACATGCGATGCCCCGGCCGCTCGCTCGGCATGGTGACCCCGTAGAGCATCCTCGAAAGCCCCACGGCAAAATCCGCCATGTCGATCATCTCCTGGACCTCGCCCTCGGCCCGGAGCTTGCCAACCTCGCGGCTGACGATCTCGGCCAGTTCCTTATTTTTGCCGCCGCAGCACCTCCGCGATCTGCCGGACCACTTCGCCGCGCTTCGGTGCCGGCACCGTGCGCCAGACGCTGAAGGCTGCGGCGGCCTGGCCCACGATCCCACGGTAATCTTGCATCGATGCCGAACGCACGACGGTTAGGGGTTGTAGATCGATGGGCGACAACTTCCGCAGGGGGGCGCCGTGTCCCCATGTCGCCGAACCCGAACTCGCACCGCACAACTCGCCTTCCTCGGCGATCCGCCCGATGAGGCTTTTGACTACCTGTGGAAGCGCCGGGTTTTGCTTTTCATTGTGGATTTCACAGCCCATCGGTCTCCTTTCCTTCATGGCCGGGCGAGTTCTCTTTTTTGGAAAAGGCCTCGAATTCATGTTGCCCCGATATCAGGACATTTCGAAACGGCACCCGTTATCCGGATTGATGCAGCGGGTTTTCCCCCCGTTTTTGCCGGATGCGTTTCCTCCCGTCTTCGAATCGGTTATGCGTGACGCCGGGTCGGCAGTCTTTCTGGAAAACAGGTTCATGAAAAAATTTTTAAGCGATGTGATGATGTACATGATCTCCTCCGCTGTCTGAGTCTGGGTTCGCGGCGCATAGGAAGCGGCGCCGCCGAACCCCAAATTCAAGGATGGATCGAACGCGGGCATGCACCTTATGCGCCGAACAGCCGAATTCTTCCTGCCGCAACAGGCTCAATCGTATCCGACAGGTACCACCGTGACATCCAATTGGACCTTTTCCACTCCAGGGATTTTTCCAGAGACATTTCGCCCTCCTTTACGCTTCCATGCTGCACTCCTCTTCTTCGTCACAGCAACAGCATCCGCAGCAATCCGTCAAGCATTCCTCCTCGGCATCCGCCCCTGCATCAGCCGCAGCGATCACGTCTTTAGTCGCTTTGGTTTCCATAATGCTTTTCCTTTGTTCTGTTTCTGCCAATCATGTCTTACTCCTTTTCAGCCGTTAGCGCTGTTTTATGCTCGACGCGCGGCACCTACGGCAATTCCGTTCCGCCCTTCCAAAGGCAACTATCCTCCGGGCAGAAGATGTTCAGCCAGACACCTTTTCCTTCGTTATCCCCGGCAGGAGCGGCCTCAAGAACAAGTTTGCCGTCCTTCTTCATGCAGGACCCGTCCGGACAGGGCACCTCTATCCACACACCCTCGCGTCCGGAGGCTACCGCCGCCTTTCTCTTTTCCTCGGGGAGGCCCGCAATCTCGGAACTGCTCAAGGAACGCGACCCGGGCAGAAAGACAGCGAGTGATGTTTTATCCGTGTGAGCCATGTTCATACCTCCTGAGGCTGCTTGTATTCTACCGCCGCCTGATGACATAAAGTTGGCAAATGTCGCAGGGTGGGCTTATACCGGCAGATGAAACTTCACCCCCACGCCGAATCGCTGGGCGTCGAATCCGGGAAGATTCCGGCACCATTTGACTTCGCCCAAGCTGATCGTTCGCGGCCATGCGCACTCGCCGCGGTTATTGCAGTCCGCCCCGCATTCGCCCTGGTAGGCTTCAAGCCGAACCAGAATTGTCGCGCCGTCGATGAGTGCTTGAGGACTCTCGATACACGCACCGGTTTGACTGTAGTTGAGCATTCGGCCACGGTATTTTTGGTGCTTGTTGAAATACTCCCACTCAATTGGCGTACGGCAAGGAAGCCTTTCGTCGCATCTTTTTTCTGGCACCTGCTCCATGGCCTCCCTCTCTTTAAGGACTAAGGTTCACAGGCGGAACCATCCCCTCGCCAATATGCAGATCAAAAGCCGTGCCACGGATGCGGTATGTTCTAAGCGATTGATATTGTATTATACTTATTTCGGCGCTCTCGACCGGATATCATCAAGTTTTTGACAGTCTCAATTTCTTGGTTGAAAATCTCAAATTATTGATTAAGTTAAAGCGCATCATCTGCCTTCGTTCGATTCGCCGGATCCCTCTACCCATCCTCCCGGCGGCACGGCATCCTAGGAACCGATCCCCAATGAAGCCGAGCGACTATCATAATATTCTTGAAGACTTGAAGCGCTTCGATAGCGAGATCTCCCACCGCCGGCTGGAATCCGTCGCCGAAGCCGCTCTCAGATTCTTGGGGGAGATGCAGCAGCCTTATGCCTCCCTGGTACTGCATGACCCCGACACCAAAAAACTGCGGGTGCTGACACGGTCCGTGGGAGACACTGTTTCCGCCGAACCTTTTTCGGCCGAAGATCCGCCGGATTTGATCGTAACGGCCATGGCGAAAGGCGAAGCGGTCTATTGCCGGGACGTGCCGGGTGCAAGGAAGCGCGGGGATGCGCTCGCGGGTCGGGTCCCGGGCGAAATTCTCTCCATCGCCGTGCTGCCGCTGCGAACGGCCGGGGCCGTCATGGGGACAATCAACGTCGGCTCCAGCCTGCTCGATTGGTTCACGGAGAACCAACGGGTATTTCTCGAGGCGGCGGCAACACGCCTGGCCGCCGCCCTGCACAACGCGCAGGTGCTGGAAGCTCTTTCTGCCACTTGCGAACGTCTTCAAAAAGAGTGCGATCTCCAAAAATCTGCTCTGGAAAAATCGCATGATGAACTGGAACTGGGGGTCGCCCGGCGCACGGCGGAGATTCAGAAGCTCCAGGAACGGTTACATGCCGAAAACGTCTACCTGAAGGAGGAACTCGCCGGAGCGCATGCCTACAGCGGCATCATCGGCGAAAGCCCCTCGCTCAAGGCCGTCATCTCCCGCATCGGGCTGGTGGCGCCGACCGGTGCCAACGTGCTCATTCTGGGGGAGTCCGGCACCGGCAAAGAGCTTATCGCCCGTGAAATCCACTCACAAAGTTCGCGTAAAGAGAGCCCCCTGATCCGGGTCAACTGTGCGACGATTCCCAAGGAGCTTTACGAGAGCGAATTTTTCGGACACGTGAAGGGGGCCTTTACCGGCGCCGTCAGCGACCGGGTGGGCCGCTTCGAGGCGGCGGACGGCAGCACCCTGTTCCTGGATGAAGTGGGCGAAATCCCGCCGAGCCTTCAGGGGAAACTGCTGCGGGTGCTGCAGGAAGGGGAGTTCGAGCGCGTGGGCGAGGGTCGCACGCGCAAGGTCGACGTTCGGATCATAGCGGCCACGAACAAGAACCTGCAGGAGGAGATCAAGAGCGGGCGCTTTCGTGAGGATCTCTATTATCGGCTGAATGTCTTCCCGGTCGAGGTCACACCGCTGCGCGACCGCAGGGAGGATAT
>DATITS010000122.1:0-2429 GCA_035467535.1 Desulfobacterales bacterium | reverse complement strand
GTTCCCCTTCCACGGGATCCCCCGTCCGCGGTCGAGCTCCAGGATCCAGCCGGCGACGTTGTCGAGGAAGTAGCGGTCGTGGGTGACGGCGATCACCGTGCCGGGGTACTGCTGGAGGTGGTGCTCCAGCCAGGCCACGGTTTCGGCATCGAGATGGTTGGTCGGCTCATCGAGGAGCAGGATGTCCGGCTTCTGCAGCAGGAGTCGGCACAGAGCCACCCGCCGGCGCTCGCCGCCGGAGATCACCGTGACCGGCAACTCCCCGGCCGGGCAGCGCAGGGCGTCCATCGCCATCTCCAGCCGCGAGTCCATGTCCCAGGCATCCAGCGCATCCAGTTTTTCCTGGATGGATGCCTGCCGGTCGAGGACCTTGCTCATTTTCTCGTCCGACATGGGCTCGGCCAGCTGCTCGTTGATGCGATTGAACTCCTCCATGAGCTTTAAGGTGTCCTGGACGGCCTCCTCCACCACCGCGCGCACGGTTTTGGATTCGTCCAAATGCGGCTCCTGCTCGAGAAGCCCGACGGTGAGCCCGGGGGAGATGACCGTCTGGCCGACGAACTCCTTGTCCACGCCGGCCAGGATACGCAGCAGCGAGCTCTTGCCCGAGCCGTTCAGCCCGAGCACGCCGATCTTTGCGCCGTAGAAATAGGACAGGGAAATATCCTCCAGCACCGGACGCTTGTCGTAATATTTGCTGACCCCGATCATGGAGTAGATGATTTTGTTGGGTTGGTCGCTCATGCTGTTTTTCTCTCTTTAAATGAAGGGGACTAAAAAGGGGGCGCGCACCGGGCGGCCCCCTTTTGACAGGGCGTTGAAAAACAGCGCCAAAGGCCTTAACCCAGCGTTGTGCGGCTATTGTATATGCTCACCTATCGCTGAATAGGCTGCGCTTTCCAAAACACCGCACGCCTTGACGGACGGCCTGATGCTTGTTTTGCAACACCCTGTCAGGTGGACATGGTCTCCGTGCTACTTGGGAAACTCGATCCTGACTTTCTCGTGCGCGCCATGCACTTTGATTTTGACCTTCAGCTCCAGGCTGTCATTGCGCATCCCCAAGGCCAGAAGTGTTTTGCCCTCGTCACCCTCGATGTGGGTGATGTCGCGGATAGCGGCCATGATCTTCTGCCCCACATCGGCGCCCGGAGACGGAAGCTCGGTCCGGCGGTATTTGGCCAGGACCCTGACCTCCCCCTTTTTGTTCCGCCGAATCGTTATTTCCTTGGCGTTGTTGTTGACACCGTGCAGTGCGGCCAAGGCCAGCCACTTGAGGGCGGCCTCTTCCTGATCCTTGTCTTTTCCGACAACGGACATCTCTTTGAGCGGGTCGGTGGTGGCGTAGCAGTCGCAAAGCTCCTGAACCTTCAAATGCAGGTTGCGCTTCTCTTTCATCAGCGGTCCTCCTTTTTGCGAATTTTCGGTTTAGGTATTTTGACTGCTAATCTATTCACTTCTGCGCCGATTGCAAGAGAGACCATGCGCCATCGGTGCGCATGGCGGTGTTGCCCCCCTGTCGTGTCACGTCGCGCGCGGCGTGGCCTTTTCCGGCGTTCTTTCTCGAAGGTTATTCCTTGACGATTTCGAGCGGCTCCACATCGAAGATCAACATGGCGTTGGGGCCGATCATCCTGCCGGCGCCGCGGGCGCCATACGCCAGTTTCGAGGGGACCCAGACGCGATATTTGCCGCCCGTCTTCATGAGTTGCAGGGCTTCCGTCCAGCCGGGAATAACGCCGTTCACCGCAAAGACCGCCGGCTCGTTGCGAGCATAGGAGCTGTCGAACTCTTTGCCGTCGACCAGTTTGCCGAGATAGTGCACTTTCACCCGGTCGGTCTCGGCGGGTTTGGGGCCGTTGCCCTCCTTGAGCACCTGGTACTGCAGGCCGCTGGCCGTGGTGACGACACCCTTCACCGATTTGTTTTTAGCCAGGAACGCCGTTTCGGCCTTGGAGTTTTCCTCGGCCAGGGCGGCCGCTTTTTTGGCCTGCTCCTCCTGGATTTTCGTCGAGAACTCCGCCTTCACGCTCTCCTCTTCCTCGGGCGAGATCAGCGAGGGGCGTTTGCTCATGGCGTCCTGCAACCCTCGGGTGAGGGCGTTGACATCGATCTGCGTGGGCGACTCGCTGATGCTCTGGCCGATCTCTCGGCCCATCACGTAGCTGATTTTCTCCTGGAACGTCTTCAGCTCCGAGGGCGCCGTCGCGGCCTTGTCCGCGGCCCACGCCAGGAACGGAAGCACTGCCACCATCACCACCACCAACATTTTTGCTCGTTTCATTCGATTCTCCTTCTTTATTGAGCACGTAGCCCAGAATTAAAATGATGTTGCTCTGATGACTTCGTAAAAAGCCCAATTTCGGCGTTGCGCTTCATCTCGCTGTCGCTGCGGCGTACTATAAGTACGCCTCACTCCACGAGATTGT
>DATITS010000121.1:0-3084 GCA_035467535.1 Desulfobacterales bacterium | reverse complement strand
CGGGGGGGCGCTCCTGGGCGGGATGATCGTCGGCGTGATCGAATCCGTGGGCCCGCAGTTCATGACGGCCACCTGGACCGAGGCGATCGTGTACGGCCTCTTTCTCGTGTTTCTGTTTCTGAAGCCTTCGGGGCTTTTTGGCGTCAAATACGACTGGTGATGAATTCGCAAGCTGCGAATTCATATAGGCGAAAAAAGAAAAATGGGTTCTCGCATGCAGCGTACGTGAGGTTGTTTTTATGAGCCCGTCTTCGTGCCGCAAATTGCCGTTGATTCTGGCCGCCTTGATTGCCTTGGGCCTGCCGCTGGTGGTGACGAGCCCCACCTATCTTCACATCCTGATCCTGCTCTACCTGTACGCCTACCTCACCACGAGCTGGAACCTGGTGGGAGGTTTTGCCGGGGTGCTGCCCCTGGGGCACGCGACCTTCGTCGGAATCGGTGCCTACACGTCCACGGTCCTGTCGCTGCAATACGGGATCAGCCCCTGGATCGGCATGCTCGTCGGCGCGCTGCTCTCCTCCCTTGTCGGGGTGCTCATCGGGCTGCCCACCTTCAAGATGCGCGGCGCCTATTTCGCCCTGGCGACCATCGCCTTCGCCGAAGGCATCCGCGTGATGGTGGAGAACATCGACTACCTGGGGCCGTTCCAGCTCAACGGCCCGCGAGGGCTGCAGATCCCGCCGCTCAAGACCGGACTCGCCAGTTTCATGTTCGCCACCAAGGAGCCCTACTATTACATCATCCTCGTCATGCTGGCCGGGGTGATCGTGCTGACCTACGCGATCTCGCGCTCCAAGCTGGGCTACTACCTCGTGGCCGGCGGTGAAGAGCCGGAGGCGGCCCAGGCGCTGGGGGTCAACGTGGCCCGCGCCAAACTTATCGCCATGGCCATGAGTTCCTTTCTCACGGCGTTTGCCGGGACGTTCTGGGCCCAGTTCACCCTGTACATCCACCCCAAGAGCGTCATGAGCCTGGACATTTCCTTCGAGATCGCCTTCATCGCGCTGATCGGCGGGCGCGGATCGATCGCCGGGCCCTTGCTCGGCGCACTCTTGTTGAGGCCGGTTGGCGACTTTTCCCGGATCTACTTCGGCGACAAGCTGCCGGGGTTGCACCTGATCATCTTCGGCGTCGTGCTGATTCTGGTCATGCTCTACCAGCCCCGCGGCCTGCAGGAGCCGCTGACGCGCATTTACAACCGCGTGATGGATCGAATGTGCGGCGGCAGGGAGGCGGCGGCATGAAAATTCTCGAGCTGACGAAAGTGCGAAAATCATTCGGCGGCATCAAAGCGGTGGAGGACTTCAGCCTGAGCGTCGAAGAAGGTGAAATCCTCGGCCTGATCGGGCCGAACGGCGCCGGCAAGTCCACGCTGTTCAACTGCATCGCCGGCGTGTTCCCGCCCACCTCGGGGGAGATTGCCTTTCGCGGGGAGAAGATCAACAACCAGAGGCCCTGGGACCTCTGCCGCAAGGGGCTGGCCCGTACCTTCCAGATCGTCAAACCCTTTGCCACCCGCACCGTGCTCTACAACGTAATGGTGGGGGCCTTCGCCACCACGGACAAGCGGGCGGAGGCCGAGCGACGGGCGCTCGAGGTGCTGCGCCACCTGAACATGGAGGATCGCAAGGACATGCGCGCCGGCAACCTCACCATCGCCGACCGCAAGCGCCTTGAGATCGCCAAGGCCTTGGCCACCCGGCCCAAGTTGCTGCTGCTCGACGAGGTGATGGCGGGCTTGAGGCCGACCGAGGTGGACGAGATGGTGGCGATCATCAAGCGGCTGCGGGAGGGCGGGATGACCATCTTCGTGATCGAGCATATCATGCGCGCGATCATGGCGCTGTCGGACCGGATTGCCGTCCTGCACTTCGGCACGAAGATCGCGGAGGGGCCGCCGCACGAGATGGCCCACGACGAGCGGGTGGTGAAAGCTTACCTGGGAGAGGAATATGGCGCTGCTTGAGATCAGGGACATCGACGTGTTTTACGGCGACGTCCAGGTGGTGTTCGGCCTGGCGCTGCGGGTAGAGGAGGGCGAGGTGGTGAGCATCATCGGCGGCAACGGCGCCGGCAAATCCACCCTGCTCAAGACCATTTCCGGCCTGATGCAGCCGGCAAGAGGGGAGATCGCCTTCGCGGGCAAACCGATTCACAGCCGGCCCCCCGAAGATGTCGTGGAGCGGGGGATCGTCCAGGTGCCCGAGGGGAGGCGGCTGTTCAGCCTGATGTCCGTTCAGGACAACCTCATCGTCGGGGCCTACAACAAGCGCGCCGACGGCCAGAGGCAGCAAACCCTGGAGACGGTCTACCAGCTTTTTCCGCGCCTGCGGGAGCGGCTGGCCCAGATGGCCATGACGCTCTCCGGCGGCGAGCAGCAGATGGTGGCGATAGGCCGCGGCCTCATGGCCCTGCCCAAGCTCCTGATGCTCGACGAGCCCTCCCTGGGGCTGGCCCCCATCCTGATCAAGAACATCTTCGAGACCGTGCGCAAGATCGCCGACCAGGGCACCACCGTGCTGCTGGTGGAGCAGGACGTCAAGAACTCCCTGAACCTGAGCGACCGGGGCTACGTCCTCGAGCACGGCCGGACGGTGATGGAAGGGCCGGCCCGGGAACTGCTGGAGAACCCCCACATCCGCACCGCCTATTTGGGGTTGTGATGATGTGTCGTAATCAGGTGTTTAGGCTGAAGACTGAAGGGTAATACTGATCGCGCATGTCTTCTCCTTCAGTCTATCTACCTTCAGCCTATCTGCCTGAGTCGTAATCTTTTACTACTAAATTCAATCAAGGAGCTCTCAGATGAGCACAGTCACGACCAACGCGGAGCTGCAGAAACTGAGAACACAAGTCATTTCCGCGGGGGTGACAAGCACGACCCCCGTACACGTCGAATCCGTGCGGGGCGCAATCGTGCGCGACGTGGAGGGCCGTGACTACATCGATTTCGGCGGCGGCATCGGCGTAATGAACATCGGTCACAGCCATCCCAAGGTGGTGGCGGCCATCAAGGCCCAGGCCGATAAGTTCACGCACACCTGCTTCATGGTGAACCCGTACGAGACCGCCATCCGGCTG
>DATITS010000120.1:0-28411 GCA_035467535.1 Desulfobacterales bacterium | reverse complement strand
GAGATTCTCGCTAAAATCGAAGTGCGCCAGGGCGACATCACTCGGCTCGATGTGGATGCCATCGTGAACGCCGCCAACACCTCCTTGCTGGGCGGGGGCGGGGTGGACGGCGCCATCCATCGCGCCGCCGGCCCGGAGCTGCTCGCAGAGTGCCGCCGAATCGGCGGGTGCCCCACCGGCGAGGCCCGGATCACGCGCGGCTACAAGCTGCCGGCGCGCCATGTGATCCACACCGTCGGTCCGGTGTACCGCGGCCGGCCCCGGGACCGGGAACTGCTCGCGAACTGCTACCGCAACAGCCTGAGTCTGGCGGTCCAAAACAAGATCGCCACCATCGCCTTTCCCGCCATCAGCTGCGGGGTCTACGGCTACCCGATTGAAACGGCCTGCCAAGTCGCCGTCACCACCGTGATCGAGGTCATGATAGCCAACCCCTCTATCCAGAAATCGGTTTTCATCCTTTTTTCGGCCCCCGACTTTAAAATCTATGTGAATTATATTGAAACATTACGATGAGATTGGCCGTGCCCCTCCCGGAAGCAGGCGCCACATCGAAAACGCGAGCAACCGCTCGCGTTTTTGGATTGACAAACACCGTTCACGCCCCTATTATACGCTGGTTCTGTGAAAGGGGCCGGGTCTTTGAACCCGGTTCAATTCGATCACGTTTCTTCAAGGAGGCATTACATGGTTGAGGTCACCCCGGCCGCGCACGATCAGATTGCGGAATACTTCAAGAACAAGGAGGCCGCGCCCATTCGGATTTTTTTGAACGAGGGTGGGTGAGGCGGACCCTCCCTGGCGATGGCTCTGGATGAGCCAAAAGAGACCGACAATGTGTTCAACGTAAACGGGTTTCAGTTCATCGTGGATAAAGATTTTTACGAAAAGGTCAAACCCGTCAAAGTCGACTTCATGGGATACGGGTTCAAGATCAGTTCAAACATGGAGCTCGGTGCGGGAGCTGCTGGTGGCTGCGGGAGTTGCGGCGGCGGCTCTTGCGAGACTTCTTCCCATTCCCACTGATGCCATCAAATCTTAATCGCTCGAGGCGGCGCCGTAAAGGCGCCGCCTTTTTGTTAGGAATCGGACACGACCGCGAGAGGATCGATCCATGCAGGATTTTATAAAAATCGTCCGGGAGCGCCGGAGCATCCGCAAATATGAAAACCGGGAAGTCCCGGCGAGCGCTTTGAACACCCTCCTGGAGGCCGTGCGCTGGGCGCCCTCCTGGGCCAACACGCAGTGCTGGGAGATCGTGGCGGTCAAGGACAAGTCCCTGAAAGAGCAGCTGCAGGCCACCCTCCCCCCCAAGGCCAACCCGGCCGCCAGCGCCATCGTCCAGGCACCGGTCCTGCTGGCCCTCTGCGGCAAGCTGAAGAGCTCCGGCTTCTACCGGGACCAGGTCACCACCAAGTTCGGCGACTGGTTCATGTTCGACCTCGGTATCGCCTGCCAGAACATTTGCCTGACCGCCCACACCCTCGGTCTGGGTACGGTGGTGGTCGGGCTGTTCGACCACGACCAGGCCAAGGCCGTGCTGAAGGTCCCGGAAGGATATGAACTGGTAGCCCTGATCCCGGTCGGCTACCCGGCCAAGACCCCCTCAGCCCCCAACCGCCGGGAGGTCGCCGAGTTCACACACCAAGACGTATTTTAGGACTGGTCGAGAAACTTGCAGGCATCGTCCGACCCCGTATGGTGGCCTGAAGGGCCGGCTTGAAATCCGAAATTCGAATATCGAAATTCGTGCTTCGAATTTGAGGGTTAAAGCCGCCAGATGAAACATACCGCGAGGCTTGTTTTACGACCCCTCATCGCGATCCAAACATGTTGCCATCATGTCGGACTCACCTGCAGAAGGCATTCTCCGTTACCACGAGCAAACCAAGCACCACCCTGACCGCTACGCCCGGTCGCCGGGGTACATGGACTGGGACAACCAGCCCGACCCCTTCCGCGTTTACGAGGGCGCGCCGATCGTCAACCTGCCCCGGCTCTCCCAGGACCCGCCGGGCGGACATCGCGCACTGTATGAGCCGGTCCGGTCCTGCGCCCCGTTGACGCTGGCCAATGTCGCCGGGTTCCTGGAGCTGTCGGTGGGTCTTTCGGCATGGAAAGCGATTTCCGGCTCACGCTGGCCCCTGCGCATGAACCCATCCAGCGGCAACCTGCACCCCACCGAAACCCACTTGGTCCTGCCGGACATTCAAGGGTGTGTCGCAGGCATCTATCATTACGCGCCGCTGCAGCACGCTCTGGAACGCCGCGCCGAGCTGCCCGGCGATCTTTGGCGGGCGGCGGTCGCGCATTTCGGCTGCGAAGGGTTTCTGGCAGGGCTGACCAGTATTTTCTGGCGGGAGTCCTGGAAATACGGCGAACGCGCGTTTCGCTACTGCAACCACGACGTCGGCCACGCTCTGGCCGCCCTGCGGTTTGCGGCCAACCTCTTCGGCTGGCAGCTCACGTGCCTCACCGGTCTTTCCGATGAGGCGGTCGCAACCGTCCTGGGGCTGTGGCGGACCCCCTACCCTTCCCTGGACGAAGAGCACCCGGACCTGCTTTGCCTCGTGCATGCCGGCGGGCAGCATGCGCCCCCGCAAACCCTGCCCGTCGAACTGGCTGCCTCCTTCGACACGCTTCCTTTCACCGGGCAGCCGAACCCCCTCAGCCGCGAGCATGTCGATTGGGAAATCATCGGCCGGGCGGCCGAGTCAAGCCGCAAGCCGGCCACGACCCACACGGTGCCGAGGCTCGAACGGCCGGAGATGATCGGGGCCGATGCCTCCACGCTCCCCGCGGCGTCGATCATCCGCCGGCGGCGCAGCGCCACGGACTTCGATCGGCGCCGGGGAATCCCCCGCACCCATTTTCTGGCCATGCTCGACAAAACGCGCCCCCGGGCCGGGGTGGCACCGTTCGACACCGGCCTGGGCGAGCCGGCCCTGCACCTGGTGATCTTCGCCCACCACGTCGAGAACCTGCAGCCGGGCCTCTACTTCTTCTGCCGCAACGACCGTGACCTGCCGGAGGTGCGCAGCCTCACCCGGCCGGAATTCACCTGGGAACCCGTCGAACCGGGTTTCCCGCTGTTTCTGCTTGCGCCGGGCAATTTCCGGCCAACCGCCGCCATGGTCAGCTGCCATCAGGACATCGCCGGCTCCAGCGCCTTCTCCCTGGGCATGCTGGCGCGGTTTGCAGAGACCGTGCGCCGCGACCCTTTCCGCTACCGCCACCTGTTCTGGGAAAGCGGCATGATCGGCCAGGTGCTTTACCTGGAAGCCGAGGCGCACGAAGCGAGAGGCACGGGCATCGGCTGCTTTTTCGACGACGAGGTGCACGAAATGCTGGGCCTGACCGATGATCGCTATCAGAGCCTCTACCATTTCACCGTCGGCCATCCGCTGGAGGACCCGCGGCTGACGACACTCCCGCCCTATTCCCACCTCCGGGACCGCTGACTCCGGCTGCCTGTTACATGGAGTCTTTACACGCCGGCCCGGATGGCATAGAGTGTTTTAAAACTGCACGCAGGGGTGCCCCCGGGCTGAGAGGACCGACGTCCAACCCTTTGAACCTGATGTGGCTAATACCACCGTAGGGAAAAGCGACTATCTGACCGGGCAAGCACATTGGTGCTTGCCCTTTTATTTTTGCACATCCAAGGGAGGAACAACGCGATCATGACCACTCAAATGGAAGCCGCCAAAAAGGGAACCCTGACCGAAGCGATGCGGGCGGTCGCCCAAAGTGAAGGCATGCACCCGGAGCGCCTGCGTGAACTGGTCGCTGCCGGACAGGTGGTGATTCCGTGCAACATGAATCACCGGGCATTGGCGGCGGCGGGCATCGGCCAGGGGCTGCGGACGAAGATTAATGTGAACATCGGCGTATCGAGGGATTGTTGCGACACGGCGCTCGAACTCGAGAAAGCCAGAACCGCCATTGCGCTGAAGGCGGACGCCATCATGGACCTGAGCTGCCATGGAAAGACCAGGGAATTCCGCCGCACGCTGATCGAGATCTCCCCGCTCATGATCGGCACCGTCCCGGTCTACGATGCCATCGGACTGCTCGGCAAGGAACTGAAGGCCATCAGCGTGGACGATTTTTTCCACGTCGTGGAAACCCATGCGCAGGACGGCGTCGACTTCATGACCATTCATTGCGGGATGAACCGCGCCACGGCCGAGAGAATCAAGCGGAACAAGCGGCTGACCCGCATCGTCTCGAGGGGCGGCTCGCTGCTTTTTTCATGGATGGAATTGAATCAGCGCGAAAACCCGTTTTACGAACACTACGACAGGCTGTTGGACATTTGTGCCGCCTACGACATCACCTTGAGCCTGGGGGATGCCTGCCGGCCCGGGTCCATCCACGATTCGACCGACGCCGCCCAGGTCGAGGAACTGATTGTGCTGGGGGAGTTGACGCGGCAGGCCTGGGCCAGGAACGTCCAGGTGATCATCGAGGGCCCGGGCCACATGGCGATCAACGAGATCGCCGCGAACATGCTGTTGCAAAAACGACTCTGCCACGGCGCTCCGTTTTACGTCCTCGGCCCGCTCGTCACCGATGTCGCGCCCGGCTATGACCACATCACCACCGCCATCGGCGGGGCGATCGCCGCCGCAAACGGGGCGGACTTTCTGTGTTTCGTGACCCCGGCGGAGCACCTGCGCCTGCCCAACCTGGAAGATACCCGGGAGGGGATCATTGCCGCCCGGATTGCCGCGCACGCAGCCGACATCGCCAAGGGCATCCCTCGGGCGCGCGAGTGGGACGACGCCATGAGCCGGGCGCGGGCGGACGTGGATTTCCCCAAAATGATCGAATTGGCCATCGATCCCGAAAAGGCCGAAAAATACCGACAGGCGTCGAGGCCTGCAAAGGAAGAGACCTGCACCATGTGCGGTGAGATGTGCCCGATGCGAAGCATGAAAGCGCTATTGGACTGAGGTCCCGCAGGGCCGTATCTCTTGAACCCCGTCCAACGCATGACGTCGCCGATTGAAGAACCCTGCAGCAAGCTGCAGGGGATCTTCGACCGTAAGGAACGCGGTCATTTATTGCCATTCCATCTCCCCATGCCTATAGTCTCGCCCAGGGATGAACTCCGGCAAGAACCGCGGCGCATCTCTTTGCGGATTTCCCGAACCCCGAACCCTGAGAGCCGCAGAATATGACGGCCAATCGCCTCATCGAAGAAAAGAGCCCATACCTTCTTCAGCACGCCCACAACCCGGTGGACTGGCATGCCTGGAACGATGCGGCCTTCGCCCAGGCCGCAGCCGAAAACAAACCCATTTTTTTGTCCATCGGTTATGCCACCTGCCACTGGTGCCACGTGATGGAAAAGGAGACCTTCGAGGACGCGGAGGCAGCGCGTTATCTGAACGACACCTTCGTCTGCATCAAGGTCGACCGCGAAGAGCGCCCGGATATCGACGCCGTCTACATGGCGGCCTGCCACATGATGAACGGCAGCGGCGGCTGGCCGCTCACCATCTTCATGACGCCGGATAAGTTGCCCTTCTTCGCGGCCACCTATCTTCCGAAACGCAGTCGCCTCGGGCGTGCCGGCCTGATCGAACTCTGCGAGCGGGTGAAAACGATCTGGGTTCAAGAGCCGGAAAAGATCGCGGCCACGGCCGCCGGGGTCACGGGAAGACTCGGCACGGCCTTCGAGTTTGCGCCGGACGCAGCCCCCGGCGTCCGGCTGCTGGACCGCGCTTATGACGACATCGCCTTCGGCTTCGACGGCCGATACGGCGGTTTCGAGCCGGCCCCCAAATTCCCCACGCCGCACCGGCTGTTGTTTCTGCTGCGTTGCCACGACCGCACGGCCGAACCGCGGGCGCTTGAAATGGTGGAGCGCACACTGACCGCCATGCGGCTCGGCGGCATATGGGACCATGTGGGATTCGGCTTGCACCGTTACTCCACCGACGGCCGGTGGCTGCTGCCCCACTTCGAGAAGATGCTCTACGATCAGGCGCTGACGGCCATGGCCTGCCTGGAGGCCTCTCAGGTGGGCCGCGCCCCCCTTCCGGCTCAAACCGCGACCGAGATCTTCACCTATGTCCTGCGGGACATGACCTCCCCGGAAGGGGCCTTCTTTTCCGCGGAGGATGCCGACAGCGAAGGCGTCGAGGGCAAGTTCTATGTGTGGGGCCTGTCTGAATTCCGACAGGCCCTCGGACCGGCCGAGGCCGCTTTCTGGGAGCCGGTCTTCAACCTGAAGCCCGAGGGCAATTTTCAAGACGAGGCCGGCGGGCATGCGACCGGCGCCAACATCCTGCACCTCAGCCGGCCCTTCGGGCGCTGGGCGGAGGATCTGGGGTTGACCGAAGAGCAACTGCACCTGCGCTGGGAAGAGGCGCGCACCCGGCTGTTCGCCGCGCGCAACACCCGCATCCACCCGCTCAAGGACGACAAGGTCCTGACCGACTGGAACGGCTTGATGATTGCCGCGCTCGCCCAGGGCGCACGCGTTCTCGGGCACAGGGGCTATGCCGAAGCCGCGGAGAGGGCGGCACGGTTCATTCTCGCGACACTGCACGGCAGCGACGGCCGGCTCTTCCACCGCTTCCGGGAGGGGCAGCGCGCCATCAACGGTCAGGCCGGCGACTACGCCTTCTTCATTTACGGGTTGCTGCACCTTTACCGCAGCACCTTCGATATCTTCTGGGCCGAGAAGGCGGCGGCCCTCCAGGAGGTCATGCTGAAAGAGCTGTGGGATGCGGCCGGAGGCGGCTTTTTTCTGGTCGGCGCTCAGAACCAGGATCTCCCCGTGCGGCCCAAAGAGCTTTATGACGGGGCCATCCCCTCGGCCAACTCGGTCGCGCTGATGAACCTGCTCTGGCTCGCCCGGCTCACGGGGGAGACGGCCTGGGCGGACAAAGCCGACCAAATGGTCCGCGCCTTCGCCGGTACGATCGGCCGACAGCCGTCGGCCTTCACCTTTTTCCTGTGCGCGCTGGACTTCGTCCTGCGCCCCGGTCAGGACATCGTCATCGCCGGTGAGAGCGACTCGCCCGATGCCGAACGGCTGTTGTCGGCCCTCAACCTGACGTTCACGCCGAACCAGGTGACTCAGATCAAGTCGGGCGCCAATGCCTCACGGCTCGCCCGGTTCGCCGGCTACACGGACGGCTTGCAGGTCGTGCAGGGCCGGACCGCCGCCCACCTGTGCGTGGGCTCCGCCTGCCAGGAATCCGTCACGGACGTGCAGGGCATGCTCGACCGCATCCTTCGAAAGAAATGAAGAACTGGGTCCGACAGGATCTATTTTTCGCGAACCATTCAACCGCTCGATAAACAAGCCATGGTCTGTGCGCCCACTACATGCAGTAGCATGCTCACGACTGCCGAAATTTCCAGCCTGCGCCGCAGCCTGCTTGCCTGGTATAAGAGCAACTGCCGGAGGCTGCCTTGGCGGCAGACGCGCGACCCCTACCGCATCTGGGTTTCCGAGGTGATGCTGCAGCAGACCCAGGTCAACACGGCCCTGCCCTATTACCGGCGCTTTCTCGCGCAATTCCCGACTCTGCGCAAGCTCGCCGCCGCCGACCTGCAAGACGTGCTCAAGACGTGGGAAGGCCTTGGCTACTACGCGCGCGCGCGGAACCTTCACCGGGCCGCCGGAATGCTCACCGCTTGCGGGGGCCGCATCCCCGACCGGCTGGACGACTTTCGCGCGCTTCCGGGGATCGGGGATTACATCGCCGCGGCCGTGTTGAGCATTGCCTGGGATCGACCGCATGCCGTGGTGGACGGCAACGTCAAGCGCGTGCTCGCGCGCCTGCTGACGATGGCAGCCCCTGCCAACCAGGCGGCATCCCATTCGGTTTTCCAGGCCGAGGCCGATCGCCTGCTCGCCCGGCGCCGACCGGGGGATTTCAACCAGGCCATGATGGAACTCGGGGCCCTGGTCTGCACCCCCGCCTCACCGCGCTGCCCCGTCTGCCCGCTCACCCGATTCTGTGCTGCGCACCGCGGCGGCACGGTCGCGCGCTACCCGCGCCGGGTTGCCTCCCGCCCGGTTCCCGAGGTGCAGATCGCCGTGGGTGTGGTGTTCAAGAACGGCCGCGTGCTGATCACGCGGCGCCCGGAGCAGGGGCTGCTGGGCGGTCTGTGGGAGTTTCCGGGCGGCAAACTCCGGAAAAACGAAAGTCCGGCGGAGGCCTGCGTGCGGGAAATCAGGGAGGAAGTCAACCTCAATGTGGATATCGAGAAACCCCTGGCGCAGGTCCGACACGCGTACTCGCATTTCCGGATCCACATGCACGTGTTCCGCTGTCGGTTCACGGCGGGCCGCGTGCGTCTGAACGGTCCGACGGATCACCGCTGGATCCGCATCGCCGACATCGACCGGTTTGCCTTCCCCGGGGCCAACCACAAATTCATCCCCCTGCTCAGGCAGGTTGCACTGGAAGGTGGCAGGCCGGAGGCTGAAGGCTGAAAGGTTGTTTGGATAAAAAAAGCGCGAGAGGCCTGAAATGGCTTGATTCGTACCGTACGAGATGCTTTATGGACTTCAGCCTTCAGCCTGAACCCCTAAGCGGCTATTGATATGCCCGACGTCCTGCTCGTCCAGCCCCCGATCCGCGACTACTACCTGACGGCCAAACGCACCATCCCCTACGGCCTGGCCAGCATCGCCGCAGCCTTGGTTGCCCAGGGCTTCTCGGTCGAGATCCTGGACGCGCTCGCCACTTCCAAGAGCCGGCCGGCCGCGCTGCCGGCTGAGATGTCGGACCTGGAACAATTCTACGCCCGGCCCGACCTCTCGCCCTTCGCCCTCTTCAACCGCTTCCGGCATTTCGGTTCAAGCTTCGAGACCATCGGCCGCAAAGCCCGGGAGTCGGGGGCATGGCTCGTGGGCATCTCATCGCTGTTTACACCGTATGCGGAGGAGGCGCTCGCCGCTGCCGCCGCGATCAAGTCCCGGCACCCGGGGTGCACGATCGTCATGGGCGGCCACCACGCGACGGCGATGCCGGAGCACCTCCTGGCCTCGCCCTCGGTGAGTTACGTGCTGCGCGGGGAAGGCGAGGTTTCGCTCCCGCTTTTGGCCGAGTCTCTCCGGGGCCACCGCCCGGTAGCGGACATACCCGGCATCGCGTTTCGGCTGCCGGACGGAGAGCTGCATGTCAATCCGCCGGCCGCCATGGCATCCGCCGACCTCTTTCCCCTGCCGGCCATAGATCTGCTGGACCGGCGTTACTACCGCCGCAAGGGCCGGGGGAGTACGGTGGTCGTCGCCAGCCGCGGTTGCCCGCTGCGCTGCTCCTACTGCAGCGTGGGCGGCGCCGCCTGGCTTCCCTACCGTCTGCGGCCGGTGCCTCACGTCGTGGCCGAAATCGAAGCCGCGGTCGTCCGCCACAACGCCGGGTTCATCGATTTCGAGGACGAAAACCTCGCTCTCGACCGCGACTGGTTCCTGGAGCTTCTGCAGGCGATCCGGCATCACTTCGGCGAAAAAGCGCTTGAGCTGCGAGCCATGAACGGCCTCTTCCCCCCCACGCTGGACGAAACGGTCGTGGCCGCGATGGCCGGGGCCGGGTTCAAGGCGCTCAACTTATCCCTGGGTTCAACGCATGCCGAACAGCTCCAGCGATTTCACCGCCCCGACGTTCGCGCGGCCTTCGACCGGGCGCTCGATCTCGCCGAGCGCCATGCCCTCGCCGCGGTCGGCTACATCATCGTCGGCGCCCCCCACCAGTCGGCGGAAGAGTCCGTGGACGACTTGCTGTTCCTCGCCGCACGCCGGGTCCTGGCGGGAGTCTCCGTGTTCTACCCGGCGCCGGGAAGCCCCGATTTCGACCTCTGCCGCCGCCTCGACCTGCTGCCCGGCTCCCTCGGCCGCACGCGCGCAAGCGCCCTGCCCATCGAACACACCACCCGGCGCATCGAGTCCGTCACCCTGCTGCGCCTGGGACGGGTGTTGAATTTCATGAAGCACCTTCTCGATCTTGGACTGCCGATTCCGGGGCCGCTGCCGCCGGATGCCTTCCCCCCGGAACCAAAGGAGCGCACCCGGGCCGGCCGGACCCTGCTCGCCCGTTTTCTGGCGGACGGCCGCATCCGCGGGCTTGCCCCGGACGGCAATGTCTATGAACACTGCATAACGCCGCATTTGGCGGCACACTTTTTAACAGGGCTGAACAAAATCGCGCTGAAAGGAACGCTGTAGGGGGCTTGCCGAATGGGAAAGAAGGACTACGACCCGGCCATGCACACGGCCGAACACATTTTAAACCAGACCATGGACCGCCTGTTTGCCTGCGGCCGTTCGTTCAACGCCCACATCGAAAAAAAGAAGTCCAAATGCGACTATCGATTTTCCCGGCCGCTCGCAGCCGAGGAGATCGCAGCCGTGGAGGCCGCGGTCAATCGCGTGATCGGACAGAACCTGGTGGTTTCCGAGCACAGGGTCGACCGCGCCGAGGCGGAGCAATCCTATTTCACCGGAAAGCTGCCGGCGAATGCGGGGAAATGGATTCGGATCATCACGGTCGGAGACTACGACGCCTGCCCCTGCATCGGCCGGCATGTGCTCCGCACCAGTGATATTCCCGGGTTCCGGATTCTTTCGGCCAGTCACGAGAACGGCGTGCTGCGCATCCGGTTCACGCTGCGGCCCGAATAGCCGCGCCGCTGCTGGAGTATCAGGCGACCGTTCGAAGCGTGGGTAGAGACGATAGAGGGTTCAAAGGTCCGAGGGGTCAAGGATTCGAGTCAAACATCAAGATCAACAAATTGCCCTGGCTTCCAAAACAACAGAATGGCTACCGATTGCGATCTGCCCTTACGGAGCATAGGTATCCCGCCATCCTCTCTCCGCTTGAACCCTCTCTATTCCCTTGAACCCTTGGACCCTGGACCCCTTGAACCCTTTTTCAAAACAGCTGCAGGCGTTCCCGGTAGATCCGGATCACCGTTTCCGGGTCATCCGTCGCCACGATGTTGTTCGCGATCCAGGCGGGGGCCCGCTCCTTGCGGACCATCTCGGCGATCTGGGACTGCACCCCATCCCAGAACCTCCCGTCCCCTTCGGTGTCGAACAGGATCACCGGGACCGGCTCCAGGATGGACAGCTTCATGTTGCAGAGGGTGATGCCCAACTCCTCCAGGGATCCCAGTCCGCCGACGTTGAAAATCGGGAAGGAGGCGATTTCGAACCACTTCTGGCGACTGTGCCGGCAGGTGGACTGGAACACTTGGCAGAAATCCACGTCGGTTGCCAGTGACTGATCCGTGATGTCCAGGAAGTTGGCGCCGGACAGAATCCCGCGCTCCCGCGCCATGGTGTTGGCCTGCTCCATGATACCGCTGCCCCCGCCGGTGACGATCCCGATATTGCGACCCCAGAAATCGATCAGCGCGTCCAGCAGCCGCCCCAAGCGCTGCCCGCCCTGCCTGGAGAGCCTTTGGTTCGAGCCGTAGAACGCAAACAGCATGGATTTGTGAAAATCGGCGATCCGCTCGGGAACGACGAAATACCCCATCCCGTCGCGCATGGTATGCACCATCAGCCGCCGGTTCAGCTCCGACACCCAGTAAACGTCGAGGCCGAAGGCATGGTACTCCTGGAGCCGGTTGTGATCCAGCTGGGAGAGAAACGGTCCGTGCTCGCTTGACGGTTCCAGGAAATACAGGGCGTCGATCCTGCCCTCGCAAGTGAGATTGATGATCTCTCGGTGTTCGATGATGTTGGGGAAATATTTCGCCGCCAGCGCACAGGGGCCGTTCGCAAGCGCGGCGTGGAGCCGGCCCGGGGCGTAGCGGTGGGCGCAGTTGCTCTGCGGGGAGAAATCGCGCCGCGCCAGAGCACACATGGCATGCGTGCTTTCGCAGGGAGTTTCCGGGCCGTTCACGAAAATTTCGGCGCGCGTAAGCCCGTCTGCGGTTTTGGGCACCACCGCCATGGGACGGTCGATGAAGTGGCAGTTGGAGCGGCCCCGGCTGTCGAAGCGTTTCGCCAGCCCGCGCATCTGCGCAAAGGAATACAGGCGATGGCCTCGCCCGGGCTTCTGCCCGTTGCCCATGAGCTCCCGGCGTGCGGCGCGGTAGATCCTGGCGGTGATGAGCGGGTTCACGATGGGGTGCTCGCTCTGGTTGATGATCTCCAGGTAGATCCGGAGTCCCCGGGTCTTGATGGGGTCGAGCACGGTGGCCGCGAGGTTGCGCCCCAGGGAAAAGCCGCTTTGAAGCACCACGAAATGCTCGTTCAGGAACATCGAGCAGGTGGTGACCAGTCCCTCGCCCGGGGCGATGGCGACCGCCGCAACGGGGTCCCCGACCTGGTACCGGTTGAGCAGTTCGCGTCCGTCCTCCCGCAGCAGGATGCGGCCGAGAACCTCCTTGGTGAGCGGCTCCTTGAGGCGGCAGGCGATCTTGTGCGGGGCGATGACGATGCTGCCGTCGCTGGAAATCGACGTCGAGACCGGCAGCTTGAGCGCCGCGCGCTCGACCGCATCGAGCACCTCCTCGGAGGTGAGCAGCGCGTCCGGGTCGCAGTACACGAGGCGGCCGACGGGAAGCCCCGTGGTGAAAAAATCCTTCAGGTCCCTCAGCCCCGGGTAGCCGGGGATGACCGAGGAGGCCTCCAGGGTGAGGGTCGCCTGGCTGCCGTGCAGACGCGCCTGCGCGATGGGTTCGCTTTCGATCTGGACGCCTATCCGCGCAATCCGGGAGCGCTCACTGAAGAGGATGTGCTCAGTCTGCTCCTTCAGAAAACCCGCCAGGGGGCCGCGCAGACCGAAGGTGGTCTCGAAAACGATTTTTCGGCGATTTGCATGCAGCACCTTGGAAATGAGGCCGTCGTCCGATTGCAGCAGACCGCGAAAGGCGTGGTGATTGCGGGTTCGATTCGCCATAGCATCCTGAGTCGTTACAAAAACACCTTCACAAAGTTCGGGGTTTCGAGGAATTTCGGATGTCACACTCCAGGCTCACTATAGCGCGTGATGCCCTTACGTCAAAGCGTGTTTATGGATTCTGGCCCATGGGGGCTGCAGCGATGCAGCCGATCAAGCCATCGGGGATTGCTGTCGGATGGGGCCGGAGGCTGGCAGAAGTCGCCCGGCGCTCAACAGGCTGCTACAGCACCTGTTTCTCAGAAAGAATGTTCTCGATGATTTTGATCAGGGACCGGCTGGGGATGTCGTCATCTTCCAGCACGCCCAGCCTGATATTTTTCAAGATCGCGTTGTCGATGACCCACCCGAACCCGAGTTTGTCAAAAAAGATAATCGCCTCTTTCCCCATTTCCCCTCCAACCTCCGTTTGCAGCTTTCACCGAACCGCCCTGAACCGTCCCACAAACTGTAACCGGCCTCCCCCAACGTCAAGACGATTCAACGCTGTAACTTATATATCGTCATCTCGCCCGGGCAACTTGAGCAGGGATTTCCCGATCCTTTTTGTTTGACTCCGGGCCGGCTCTTCTCTACTATCAAAAAATTGTAACGACTCAGGCAGATAGACTGAAGAGCGATCCCCCCATGCCGACCATCAACGAGACCTGTGAATTTTCCGCGCCCTCGGAGCGTGCCGCGGCGGGCATCTTCATCACCGACCTGGACGGCACCCTGCTGCGGTCCGACCGCTCCATCGGCGAGCCGGTTCTCTCCTGCCTGCGCCGTCTGGGCGAACTTGGCATCGCGCGGGTCATCGCGACCGGCCGCTCGCTGTTCTCCTTCAACACGGTCGCGGCCGAGCTGCCGGTGGATTTCGTCATTTTTTCGACCGGGGCCGGGGTGGCCGACCACCCGCATGGAAAAATCCTGCGCAGCGTGAGTATGGAAACCGGCGAAGTCCGGCAGGCCTTCGAGACGCTGCGCACTCTCGAACTCGATTTCATGGTGCAACGGCCCATCCCGGACAGCCACGTGTTCGGCTATGTGGCCTC
Source organism: Desulfobacterales bacterium (assembly GCA_035467535.1). Taxonomy (GTDB): domain Bacteria; phylum Desulfobacterota; class Desulfobacteria; order Desulfobacterales; family SpSt-501; genus SpSt-501. Next base: position 14,493 of record DATITS010000120.1, on the reverse strand, counting down.
GAACTCCTCCAACCCGGATTTTGAAAGGCGCGTTGCACTTTACGGCCGCTTTGCCTTTCCCTGGGACGGCGACATCGAACGCTTCGGCCCCGCCACCCAACTGGTCGCGATCGTGCCTCCGGTACGGGCGCCGGAAGCGTTGGCGAGCGTGCGGCGCAAGCTCGCGTCCCTGACCGTCATCCAGACCACCTCCCCGTTGGATGGGCAGTCGACCTGGATCGAAATTTTTCCGGCAGGGGTTTCCAAGAGTTCCACGGCACAGTGGCTGGCCTCGAAGCTGGGGGCCTCCCGGCACAAGGCCCTTTCGGTGGGCAATGACTTCAATGACCTTGATCTGCTCGAGTGGGCGCGAACACGCTTTGTGGTCGCCAACGCGCCGCCCGAGCTCACGCGGCGGTTTCCGGTGGTGTCCTCCAACAACGACGACGGGGTCGCCGAGGCCATCGCGATGTGGCTAGAGGTGCAGGGTGCACTGATTCAGGGTGATGAAGGGTCTCCGCCGCTCTCTCCTGAACCCTGACCCCTCTCTACCTGAGTAGAAGTGGTTTCATAACCCCGTCTGACCCCCGATGGCGGTGTTGCAGACCTCTCGAAATGCTCACATACTGGCGTGGTTGCTGCGCTTTCGAATCGGCCTGCGCCTTGCCCTCAGGGGTGATCCGAGGTTGTGAAACCACTTCTAGTAACTTCACCACTAAGGAGCCGTCTATGACCGCCAAGGTCAACCGCCGCACTCCGCTGCACCAGGGGCGGGTGTTTCGAATGGTCAGGGAAAACGTGACGCTTGACAACGGCGTGAGCGCGGATCTGGATTACATCGAACACCCGGGGGCGGCGGCCATCGTCCCGATCATTGCGCCCGGCGAGGTCCTGCTGATCAAGCAGTACCGCCATGCGCTCAAGCAGTACATCTGGGAGATCCCCGCCGGCACCCTCAACCCGGACGAACCGGTGATGGACTGCGCCCGGCGGGAGCTTATCGAGGAGACGGGATACGCAGCGGGGGTGTGGCAGAAACTCGGGGAGATCACGCCCGTGCCCGGCTATTCGGACGAGCGCGTCCATCTCTTTCTGGCGTCTGAACTGGCTGCCGCCCGCCAGGAACTCGATGCCGACGAGGTCCTCGCCGTCCACCGCATGCCCCTGATCCAGGCTTTAAAAATGATCACGCGGGGCGACATCCAGGACGCAAAATCCATCTGCGGATTGCTGTTGGCGCAAAAATGGCTTGACCGCCATTTTTGACAGGTCTTCTCTTTTCGCGTCGTTCGCGTATTTCGTAGTTCCCGTTTCCCCGGGCCGTGAGGGGTTGACCCGGACATTTCACGAGTCGAGGTGGCTGCAGCCGCATGGACAGGTGTCGGTTACAAACGGTACCGGTTGGAAAATCCGAGCCCGTGAGTTCAATCTATCGGTTGCATTCATCAAAATATCGATACGGAAAAATTTTCACGGCGCACTGCAATGTCCGGGTTAAAGCGCTCGGGCCGATCTCTTGCCCGTCATGCTCGTGGTCTTTACCTGCAGGACAACGATCTTGGCCAGGGCCGCCTCCCCATAGTCGAACTGCCCCGACGCATAGTGTGCCATGATGAGGTCCAGGGCCCGTCGCCTGGCCTCGGCCTCATCGACCCGCTCGGCCCGGCCGCAAGCGATAACGCTGCGGAAATTCATTCCCCATTCGCAGGCTTTGCCACCGGTCTTCAGCGACACACCGGCCTCCAACTCGAGACAGACATTGGGGTTCTGCTTCACGATATCCAGTTTTCGGCCCTCGAGGGCGCAGTGAAAATAAAAGGTGCCGTCGGCATACCCGAAGCACAGCGGAACCACGTAGGGCTGGTCGCCGTCGCACAGGGCCATCCGGCAGACCTGAGCCTCTGCAATGACCGCTTCCATTTCCGCCCGGTCGGCGATCTCCTTTTCCGTCCGACGCATTCACAAATTCCTTTCCCGCAGGAGTGAGATGAAAACCGCACGCGACAGGCCGCCGGTGCATTTCGATTGGTCTTTAACAGGGATGACCGTGAAGGTCAAGAAAGGTGCGGGCGCACGGGAAACCGGCGTGCAGCGGTGAGAATCTGCCGGCCCCGCGGGATGGGGGCGGGGACGGGCGCAGGTTCCTCCTGCTTGAGCATCGGCAGCACCGTGATGACCCCCACAAAGAACCAGAAAGGCTCCATGATGCGGACGATGATAAACGTGTTCACCCCGATGGCGTGCACCATGAGACCGACGAAACCGGCGATGAACCCCATGATCAGCCCGCGGTAATACGGCTCCTCGGTCTCACGCAGCTGGTGCAAGGCCAGCCGGAACACCGAATACATCAGGTAGAAGAAGGCGAACAACCCCAACAAGCCGGTCTCTGCCAGAACCCTGGGGAACTGCGCATCCACGAACGCATAGCCGGTGATACCGTGACCCAGGAACGGGTGTTTCTGAAAATCGCGCAGGACATCCTTCCAGCTCTGCAGCCGGGCGGAGGTCGAGGTGTCGAGCCGCAGATCGCCGATAATGATTTGATCAGGCTCTTGCGCCTGATTGAAGGTGTAGAGGATGCGCTGTTTGACGATCGACGGCAGATACAGCGGGCTCAATATCATCGCCACCGAAACCAGGCACAGGATGACCACCCGCCTCTCGGTCATAAGGGCGAGGCAGATGCAGGCCGGAATCAGGGCGAGGTAGGAAGACCGGGACTGGGTGAAGAAAAACGGCGGCACCAGGCTAATGATAAAAAACAGGAGCAGGTACCGCATCCGCACGTCCTTGATTTGAATGGCCATCCCTGCCGCCGTCATGCCGATGAAGAGCAGGTATCCGCCGAGGGTGTTGGGTTCACCGACCGGGCCTTCGAACGGCGCGCTGATCCGCTCTCCGGAGGGAATTTGAAAGATCCCGATCACGGCCACGATAAAGGCGGTCAGAAACAGAAAGAGCACAAAGCGTTTGACCTGGGCGCGGTCGCGCACATGGTTGACCATCATGAAGAAGACGATGAAATATTCGAAATACTTGAGCACGTAGAGGGCGCCGGTCTTTAACTCGACCCGGCCGGCCATGACGCCGAAGCCGGTGGCCAGCACGCACGCTACCACGTAGGCGAAGATCGGCTTGTTGAGGGGGGTTTTCAGAAAGAGCCCGATGTCCTTGAGCACGGCGTTGCGGGCAAGCCAGCTCAGCCCGATCACCAACAGGAGCAGATCTTCCAGGCGCAGCGTCACCCCGCGGGAAAGCACGGTTCGACCCGTGTTGCCGACGATGACCTCCGGGGAGAGCAGCATCGAGAAAATCAGGATGTAAAGGCCCCACTCGGCCTTCATGAAGGTCACCAGGAAAATGACCAGCAGGCCGAGGTAGAGAAGCATCCGAACCGTTGACGAATGCGCCACCAGCGCGCCCGTCACCAGGGCGATCACAATCAGGATTATGGCAAAGACGACGGACCGCATTCATTACTCCCGAACCGCGCCGGAGGCGGCCGTTGCGCAGGCTCAGTTCATGAACAGCATTTTGGCATAGGTCTGCATCCATGCGGGCACGTAGGACGGCAGTTCCTGCCAGATGGTGCCGGCAACGAACACGCTCAGCGCCAGGATGAGCGCCAGGACCCCGGAGGCCTTGGCCATGGCGGCCGGCCACCGGAAGCGCGGGCCTTCCGTAGCAGTCTGCTGCGACTGTCTTTCCGATCTGTCGGGCCCGTAGTAGTAGTGCGAATGGTAGCGGAAGTAGTCCGGGCCGGCATCCGGCTTGACATTGTTCAGGACGACCCCCATGACCTTCGCCTCCACGTTGTCCAGGGTGGACTTGGCGCGCTTCAGCACGCCGCGGCCGATCTTGCCCACGGTGTACACGAGGAAGACCCCGTCCATCAGCGGCGCGATCTCTGTGGCATCCGCCACCGGCAGAACCGGCGGGGCATCCACGAAAATAAAATCGTACTGTGAGCGGGCCTCCTGCAGAAACTGGCGGAAACGCTCGGAGCTCAGGATCTCGGTCGGGTTGGGCGGCGTGATGCCGGCGGTCATGACGTGCAGGTTGTCCATGCCCGGGGTCATGAGGATGTCCTCGATCGCAAAATCGCCCAGCATGACGTCGGAGATCGAATCGACGACCTCGCCCCACTGGTAGTTTCCGAGCACGCAGTCCGTGATCCCGGGCTCGCGCGACAGGCCGAAGACCCTGTGCACGCTGGGCTTGCGCAGGTCGGCATCCACCAGCAGGACCTTGCTGCCGGCCTGGGCCAGGCTGAGGGATAGGTTGACCACATTCAGGGTCTTGCCCTCCTGCACGAAGGCGCTGGTGATCAGGAACAGCTTGCCCTTCGACTCCAGCCGCAGGAACTGCAGGTTGGTGCGCAGGGCACGGAACGACTCCGCCGCCTGGGATTTGGGCTCGTAGTGGATCGCCAGGTCATGCGCCCGGGTGTGCAGGCCCTCGCCCCGTTCCGGCCGCCCCTTTTTCCTGGGATCGTTTTCCAGCTGCGGGATCACGCCCAGGACCGGCACCTTCAGCAGCTCCTCCACGTCCTCGATGGTGCCCATGGAGGTGTCGAACACCTCGGCCAGAAACACCAGCACCACCCCGAGGATCAGCCCCATCACCGCGCCGGTCAGCACGATCATCAGCTTCGAGGGGATGTTGAAGGGCTGCTCCGGTGTGGCCGCCGGCTTCACGACGGAGACCTCCTCCATTTTGGCGGACTCCTGGATCTGGACCTCCTGGTATTTGGCCTTGAGCTGGGAGTAGAGCTTCTCCTGCAACCCCAATTCCCGTTGCAGCCGGACCAGCGCCAGCCCTTTTTCCGGCAGGCCCTGGTTCTCGCGGTGCAGCGCCTCCACCCGCCGCGCCAGATCGGCTTCCCGGGCCGTGGCGGCCTGCTGGTTGGACTGCAATTCCCTCTGCACCTCGCGCTGCACCGCCTGGATCTCGTGGGTGACCTCCTCGACCTGCGGGTGCTTTTCAGTGAAGGTGATCAGCAGCGTCTGCCGTTTCAGGTTGAGCTCGCTCAGCTTGTTGCGCAGTTGCGCAAGCGACGAGCCCGGGGGCGCCGACATCAGGATGCCCATCAGTCGGTCGGCCTGGCCCTTGCCGGCGGCTTCGACCGCCTTGAGCTGCAATTCGATTTCCGCCCGCTCGGCGCGGGCGCGTTCGTGCTCGCTTTCCACGGAGTGCAATTTGGTGAAGGTGCCTGCGGTCTGGGCATCCAGGGCGATCAGGCCGTTTTGCTCCTTGAAGGCCTGCAGCGCGAGTTCGGCCCGCTTCAGTGTCTCCGAGGTCAGGCGCAGCTGCTCCTCGATGAAGGCCCGGGTCTCGAAGGTCTTCTTGTTGTTCTGCTGGATGTTGTATTCGCGGTAGGCCTGGGCGAGCACGTTGGCCACCCGCGCAGCCTCGGGGGCGTCTTGCGAAACCGCCCGGATGTTAATAACATGGGTGCCCTCCTGGGGCTTGGCCTCCACCATGAGCTTCAGGCGCTGCATCGTTGCCAGGTGGGAGTCCTCCACAAGCGTTTCTTTCGCGGCCGCCTGGGACGGTATCCACCCCAGCAACCCGGCGGCCTTCTTCAGCACCGGGTAGCTGGTGATGATGTACGCATGGGTTTCCATGTTCTCCGACTGTTGCCAGTAGGCCCCGGAGAAGACCGCGGCCAGGTTGGAGAACCGGTCGATCTTGATGGCCGAGCCCGCCTCGTAGAGCGGGGAGGGCTCGCGAAGCTTGGCAAAACCGTAGCTGCACAGGATGATCAGCAGCACCATCGCAAGGATCGAGGTCTTGCGCTTGCGCATGATCCGCCAGTAATCTCTCAGGTCAACGTCATACTGTGCCATTTGGATGTTCCTTGCTATTTGACGCCGGTGATGTCAGCGGCGCTGTTCCAGTCAATGACGACCCGCGCGGGCCAGAGCACAAGTTCCAGCAACGGCCGGACCTGATCGTAGAAGAGCTTAACGTCGCCAAAGCCGCTGCGCGGCACGTACACCAAGTCCCCGCTGGCGAGCAGGAGGTTCTGCGACCGGTCGCCGTTCTCCACCAGACGGGCAAGGTTCGCCGAAAGGATCTCGGGCCGGGTGATGTCGCCGCGCACCACCCGGGTGTCCGCCTGATGGGCGAAGGGCGTGGTGCCGCCGGCATCGGAGATGGCATCGATCAGCCGCATTTCAGATCCGCTGAAGGTGTAGGCCCCCGGTTTCTGAACCTCGCCGAACACGTACACCCGGTTGGTATCCTTGGACAGGGTCGGCAGGTAGATCAGGTCCCCGTCGTTCAGTACCATGTCCTGGGTGAGATCCCCCTGGATGATCGCCTTGTAGAGGTTCAACGAAACGGTCTCCCCGCCCTTGCGCCGGATGCGGACCGATTTCAGGTCCGCAACCTCGGCCGGCCCCCCCGCCACCGTGATCATCTCGAGCACGGTGGTTTTCCCGTTCAGCTTGTACTCACCCGCCCCGGTCCCGGAGAGACCCGTCCGGCCGAACGCGCCGAGCAGTTTCACCGACTTGCTCCGGTACTGCTTGACGAGCACGTCGAGCCGCGGCTTCTTCAGGTACTGCTCGAGCCGCGCCGTCAGCAGCGCGTTGAGTTCGCTCGGCGTCAGTCCGTTGACCGGCACGTTCTCGGCCAGTCCGAAGGAAATCCGCCCGTCCGGCCGCACCAGGATCTCCTGGCGCACCGCTGTACCGCCCTCCCAGAGGGCAACCTCCAGGATGTCGCCGGCCCCGATTTTGTATTCGGCCGTGCCGTTGACGACTTTGAACACGTCGTTTTCGCGCACAACGGCGTCCTCGGGCCGCCTCGCAGCCGCGACCGCGGCGGCCTTCACCGCGGCGGCCGCGCCGGCACCGGCCGCCCGGCCGGCCCACAGGGTGACGCCCTCGCCGAAGTTGGCCGCGCAAATGTCCGGACGGCCGTCCCGGTTCAGGTCCGCCGCCGCCAGGCCGTAAAAAGTGCCGGTGCGGGGGAGCATGTCGCTAATCGGCTTCCACCCCTTTTCGGCCTGGTTCAGCCAGACCTGGACCCCTTTGTCGTCCAGGGAGCCGGCGACGATGTCCAGCCGGCCGTCCCCGTCCACGTCCACCGGCAGCGCCTGCCAGAAACTGGCCTCCGCGGGCTGGGACACCAGCGCCGGGCTTGCGCCGGCAGGAGCACCATCCGCGGATTTGTCTTTTGAAATGAATTCTTCCGTGAAACCGCCCCGGCCGTCGCCGACAAACAACCGCACACCCGTTTTGTAAGTGCCGGCGGCCAGGTCGAGCCGCCCGTCGCCGTTGATGTCCGCGGCATGCAGGCCGTAAAAATTCCCCCGGCTGACTGGCGCCAGCGCCATCCAGCCGCCCGCGGGGTTCCCCAACCAGACGCGCAGGGCGCCTTGTGAGCCCCAGCCCGCGCCAGCGATGTCCAGCCGGCCGTCACCGTTCAAATCGGCAACGACCGCATCCATATAAATGCCGGTGACGGTCGGCGCAGCACCCGTCCCCCACGTCCCCTGGCCCGTGCCCAGCCAGACCTGGATGCCGCCCTGGAGTTCTGAGGACGCGTTGGCGGCCACGATGTCGATGTGGCCATCGCCGTTGACGTCCGCGGCCCGGATGCCCTCGTACGAGTTGATTTCAATCGGACCCTTACCGGGTTTCCAATGCCGGCTGCCCTGGTTGAGCATGATCCGGATCCCGGAGGAACCGCGTTGAACACTGTAAATGATGTCGGTCAGCCCGTCTTCGTTCACGTCAGCCAGCGCCACCGAGCGGACATCCCCCTCCACCGCCAGGGTCTGGGTCTCGGCGATGCCGCCGGCCCCGTCGCCATAGCTGATGATGATCGCGCCGGGTTCGCCGGCACCGGCCACCATGTCGAGGTTTCCGTCGTTGTCCATGTGGGCAATCGCAACGGCCAGCGTTTTCGCCGCCGCGGACAGGTGGCCCGGCCGGGTGTGCGTCTCGACGGGAGCATAGACGGCGGACTGGGCGCAACCGACGAGAGCCGTCACTATCGCGGCCAGGACGATCCCCCGCCGGAGGCACCTCGCGAGGGCGTTCGTGCCGGAAACCCATTCGTGTTTCAGACCTCGTTGCATTCTCATTCTCCCATGTCCTGAATGGCATCCTCCACGATGCGGGTGTCCACCAGCCGGGCGTTTTGCATCACCCCGATCAGCAGCGCCCGGTCGCAGAGGTTGTTGATCCGCAGCGGAATGCCCCCGGTGGTCTCGTACAGCAGATCGATCGCCGCGCGCGTGAAGATGCCGCGGCTGGCCCCGGCGCTCTTGAGCCGGAACAACACGTAGCGCAGGGTGTTCGGCAGATCCAGCGGCTCCAGGTTGAACTTGACGGAGATCCTCTCCTTCAGCGGTTGCAGCTCGGAGATGTTCCGCAAAAGCGGCGGCTGGCCCAGCAGGACCAGGGTGATGAGAAACTCGTCCTCCGTCTGGAAGTTGAGCAGCATCCGCAGCTCGTCCAGGGTCGCACGGTTGCCGATCACATGGGCCTCGTCTACCGCCAGCACGGTGCTGAACCCTGCGGCGGCATTGTCCACGAGGATTTTCTGGAGCTGGTCCAGCAGCAGCGTCTTGGAGCCGTTGCCCGCCGAACCGCCCAGCTTCAACAGCACCGCCTTCAGCAGGTCCTCCGGCGCCAGCGCCGGGTTGGAGATCATCTGGAACCGGACCCGCTCACGGTTCAGGTGATTCGCCAGGGCCTTGATGACGGTGGTCTTGCCGCAGCCGACCTCGCCGGTCAGCATGGCCACCCCCTTGCGCTGCTCGATGACGTAAAGCAGCCGCCGGAGCGCCTCCTCGTGCTGAGGGGAGCGGTAGAATGTGCCGCGGGAGGGCACGTTCGCGAAGGGTGCTTGTTTTAGGCCATAATACTCCTGGTACATAGCGACACCATCGACCCGCAGCCGTCAGTACGACCGGCTCACAGGATGGGCTCCTCCACCGTGTCACAGTTGGCCTCGCTGGGCACGCGCACGGTCGCAAGCCCGAGGCTGAGTTCCTTGATTTCCTTCTCCGGGACACACCGGACGATGTTCAACAGCGGGGCCTCGGTCAGTGCGACGACCTGCTGCGCCAGCACCTTGCGCCGCTGGGAGTCGAAGAGGATCTGAAGCTTGGGCCGCATGGGTTGGTCCGGGTGGGCCTCGAGCACCTTGCCGAAAGCCTCCGAGTTCAGCTGGACGTAGCTGTCGACCGGGAACACCGTGAACACCCGCAGGAGCGATTTCATGTAGCGGCGCTGGAACTGGGTCTTGCAGCTCTTGAAAATGTATTTCACCGCTTCGAAAAAGCTCAGCTTCTCGCGGTTGGGCCGCGTGTGGACCAGGGCCTCGTATATGTCGAGCAGACCGATGATCTGGGCATACTCGTGGATCTCCTCGCCCTTGAGACCCCGGGGGTATCCGGAGCCATCGATCCGTTCGTAGACCTGTGCGGCACACTCGGCAACGACCGCATGCTCCGGCCCGAGGCACTGCAGGATCTGGCCGGCGCTGTTGGGCCGATCCTTGAGCGTCTTCAGCTCCGCCGCGCTGAGCGCACCTGGCTTGTGGATGATCGGCTCCGGGATCAGGGCGAGACCCACGTCGTGCAGCAGTCCGGCCAGCCCGATCTGCACCTGCCGGTCCGCGTCGAAGCCGAGGTCCTGGGCCATCTTGACCGCGTAGACCGCCACGTTGACGCTGTGGTGAATGGGGAACTGAGCCGGCTGATCGAGGTGCAGCGCTGTGACGAAGAGCTCGTCGCGGTCGGAGCACTCGGCGGCCATGCGCCGGACGATCCGCAGCGCGGGCTCCAGCGGAAATGCCCTGCGGTTGCGCACCGCGCTGAAGGCCTGCGCGAGGTAGCTGCCGGCCAGGGCATACAGCGCCTTGCGGTCCGGGGCGGGCCGGGCCGTTGCGGCCGGAAACACCTGCGTTGCGGGCGCGCGGCCGGCCGTTGAGGCCTGCGCCGCGGCGAGTCTCGAAAAACTCAACCGGTAGTCCTGCATCGGCTTGCCGGCGCCCGGTCGGGACGATTCAGTAACAGGCTGTCGTACGGTTGCGGTATCCATGGTTTCTATGGCTGCCTCGATTGTATCCATATTCGGATTTCCTGCCTGAAATTCGGACTCATGTATTGGTTAAAATCGCCTGAGTTGAATAAAACTTTAGCCAAAACCATAAAAAAACATGCTTTCTTGATCGTGGCTGTGAAATTAAGGAGAAGCCGGCGGCGGAGTTTCGCAATCTGGCTTACTTATTCGTTAACATCGCCCGAGTTGAAAAAAACTTTAACCAGAACCATAAAAAATCTGCATTCTGAGTCGCCGCTGTGAAAGTAATGCCATAGCCGCGGGTCAGGGCGGCCCCCCCGACTTGGGGTGCAGCCGGCCGCGGCGCTCTAGGGCGGTGACGAGCACCACGATGATGCAGGCCTGCACGATCAGCAACACCGCATCCGCCGGGCCGGCATTCCGGAGCATCAGTGCGCTCACACCCAGACACAGGCTCATCAGATAGATGCACAGCACGCTGTTGCGCCGTGAGCCCAGCGCATCGGCGAGCCGGTGATGCAGATGGTCCTTGCCCACGTATTCGATCCAGTCCCGGAAGCTCAGCACCTTGCCGGTGAGGATGCGGTCGGCCGTGATGTGCACCATGTCGAATATCAGCAGCCAGAAAATCAGCAGCGGCGAGACAAACGCAACGAACGGCCGGCCTTCGGCCCAGTCTCCGTAAACGGCAATGCAGGCGAGCACAAAGCCGATCACCGTGCTGCCGGCGTCTCCAAGAAAAATGCAGGCCGGCCCTTTATGCTTGAAGTTGTAGGGCAGAAAGCCGAGGCAGCCCCCCATGACGGCCAGGGCGATCCACCCGAGGAAGGGCTGCTTGGTCTGGAACGCCACGGCCCCCAGAAAAAATGCGATGATGGCGCCCAACCCGGCAGCCAGCCCATCCATGCCGTCAAAGAAGTTCATGGCGTTGGTGATCCCGATGACCCAGACGACCGTGAGGAGCATGTTGCCGATCCAGCCCCAGGTCCCCAGGGTGTCCGGGACGACCCGCAGCACGATCCCGGAGTTCATGACCATCGCGGTGCATACGATCTGGATCGATAGCTTGATCCCGGCCGGCACCTCGCGCCAGTCATCGAAAATACCGACCACGAACAGGATCATGGCGCCGGTCAGGATGGCGACCAACTCGGGCACGAGGACGGCATTGGCCAGCAGGGAAGCGGCGAACCCGACGAACACCGCCGCCCCGCCGAGCAGCGGGGTGGGCCTCCCATGCAGCTTGCGCGCATCCGGAAGGTCAAGAATGCCGCAGCGACGCGCCAGGAGGGCGGCGAGCGGGGTGAGGCTGAACGACAGGCAAAAGGAGGTCGACAGGATGTAGGCCCAGCGCATCCCCGCGTCGGCAAAAAAGGCCTGCGCGGGAGGCGCCAGCAACAGCAGCGCCGACACGCACGCCGCAACATAAATCCAGGCACGCATGCCCAGCATGCCTGCCCGGCTGCCGCGCGCCGCCTCCGCGACGGGTGGGAAGCGCTGCCGAAGGGTTTCCTGTGCGGCCAGATTTTCGGCGGCCGCAAGGAATTTCACGGGGTCAGCCCGGCTTCCGGATTGCAAATGAATCTGCATGTCAATTCACCTGGATGCACTGCTCCATTCCGTAAAAAATGCAGCATCTGTGCCACGGCACGCCGATCGAGTTCAATAAACTGATTTAATAGGGATTATTATTGTAATATCGAGTGGTTCGGAAGGCGGAGGGGAATGTCAAAAATCATGGCTCGTAAAAAGCCGATTTTCAGACGACTTTGTAAAAAGTTCCAAATTCAAGGCGCGCGAATCTCGTGTCATGAGGCGTACTTACCGTACGCCGCAGTGACAACGAGATGAAGCGCAACGCCGAAGTTGGACTTTTTGCGAAGTCGTCAAAAAATGCGGCGGGTTGCCGCCGACCGGGTCATTATTCTGGCGCATGCAGGCCGTTTTCCGCGTCCCGGTGGCAGGATCACGGTGCCGTGAGGAGCCTGGTGAAGACCGCGATGATGCGGCCGACCTCGGCGTCCGAAAGCGAGGGATGGATGGGAATGGAGACCGATTGCCTCCAGGCCCGTTCGGTCAGTGCGAAGCCTGCGAGCTGCTTAAGGCGGTGCAGCGGCGTGTGCACGGGGCGCTCGCACCCGATGCCCTCCTGGTGGGCCCGCCGGATGAACGCCGCACCGTCGGCACCCAGGTCCACCACGAAACGGAAATAGATGTGACCCGGGTCATCCGGCGGCAGCCGGACGGGCAGCCCCTGGAATGCCGCGCGCAAGCGCCCGGCAATCTCGCGCCGGCGCCGGATGAACCCGCCCAGCCGGCTAAGCTGCACACGGCCGACGGCGGCCTGGATGTCGGTCATTTTATAGTTGAACCGCAGTCGGTAGTCGTCTTTCTGGTCGTAGGCCTTCAGGTCGCGCGCCGCCTCCGCCAGCGAACGCGCACCGGTCGCAACCATGCCCCCTTCCCCCGTGGCCAGCACCTTGGTGGCATAAAATGAGAATATTGCGGCCTGGCCGTGGGATCCCACGGGACGGCCGCGATAGCTCGCCCCGATGGCCTGGGCGCAGTCCTCGACGATCGGCACACCGAGAGCGAGCAGCCGATCGAGGTCGGCCGGCAGTCCGAACATGTGCGGGACGACGACCGCTTTCGTGCGAAGGGTCAGGCGCCGTTCGACGTCCTGCGGGTCCAGGTTGAGGGTCGCCGGGTCGATCTCGGCCATGACCGGCGAAGCCCCGGTGACGGTCACAGCGTTCAGCAGCGCCGAGCAGACGAAACTCGGGATCACGATCTCGTCGCCCGGCCCGACCCCCATGGCGGCGAGGGCCAGGTGCAGGGCCGCCGTGCCCGAGCTCACGCACACGGCATGCGCCACCCCGATGAAGTGGGCGAGTTCCCGCTCGAAGGCCTCAACCTGCGGGCCTTCGGCGATATGGCCGGAGGCGACGACCGCGGCCGCCGCCTGCGCCTCCTCCTCGCCAAGAGCCGGCTGAGAGTGGGGGATGAAGAGTTCACGGTTCAAGGGGTTCATGGTTCAAGGGTTCAAGGTTCAAGGGTTCAGCGCCGCAAACCGGACGACTTCGATCAAAGACCGAAGCCAAGGCGCGCAAGTTCAGCGGCGCGAGGCGTACTCCCTGTACGCCGCAGCGCCCGCGGAACGCAGCGCAACGCAGGATTCGGGCTTTCAGCGCCGCAAACCGGACGACTTCGATCAAAGCCCGGATTCAAGGCGCGCGAATCTCGCGGCGCGAGGCGTACTCCCTGTACGCCGCAGCGCCCGCGAGATGAAGCGCAACGCGGAAGCCGGGCTTTCAGCGAAGTCGTCCTCATATGTTGATGAACAGGCGCAACGCATGAAACGCCTCCGCATACTTAACCCTTCCCTGGATCCCGCGAAAGTTGGCGCAGGAGCGCGCCACTTCGATGATCGACAAGTCCTCGATGTTCGTCTTCATCACCTGCGACCGATGGGCGCGCAGGGCCTCCAGCTTCACCTCCAGGGTGTCGGCGATGTCCACGTAGACCTGGGGGTCGAAGTTTTGGGTGGTCGGGCCCTCGTAGAAGAGCACGTTGCGGATGTAGCGCGTGGCGGACATGACCGACTGCGCCAGGTGCCGGTGGTCCTGGTGGGTATCGTCCGGAAAATGGCAGAAGATGAACTCGGGCTTCACCGAGGCAATCACGCTTTCGATCTTCTTGATCATCTCGGCGTCCACCCCCAGATGGGTGTCCTGGTATCCGCCCCAGAAAATCTCCTCCGCCCCCAGAACCTGCCGGGCGGCCGTCTGTTCGACCATGCGCGTTTCGGACGATGCGCCCGACCCGCCGCCGGTCATCACCAGCAGAAAGAGCCGGTGGCCCCTCTGGCTGTACTTGATCAGCGATCCGCCGCAGCCGAACTCGATATCGTCCGGATGGGCGCCGATGGCTAGAATACTTACTTTTTTCATCGCGCTCCTCGGGGTTTCTAAGAAGTGGTTTCACAACCTCGGATCACGCCCGAGGGCAAGACGCAGGCCGATTCGAAAGCGCAGCAACCACGGAAAGTTGTGAGCACTTCGAGAGGCCTGCAACGCCGCCAGCGGGTGTCAGGCGGGGTTGTGATGAAACCACTTCCGGCATGCGCCGGTCGGGACCCGGCGCCATCAACCCCTGTGAAAGCGAGATCACGCACCGATGGGAAAGTTGCCGATTCTGGTGATGGCGACACGGAACCCCGGCAAGACAGCTGAAATTCGCGAGCTGCTGCAAGGGTTTCCGGTCGAGGTCAAGAGCCTGTCCGATTTCGGGCCGATTCCCGAGGTCGAAGAGGACGGAGCGACGTTTGACGCCAATGCTTACAAGAAGGCGAGTTACACGGCACGCGTGCTCGGTTTTCCGGCGATCGCCGACGACTCCGGGATTGTCGTGGAGGCCCTGAACGGGGCGCCGGGGGTGCATTCTGCCCGCTATGGCGGGGAAAACG
>DATITS010000119.1:0-13126 GCA_035467535.1 Desulfobacterales bacterium | reverse complement strand
AGTTCCCGCAAGGTGCTCGGCGGGCTGCATGTGCGCACGGCGGCCGAAGGGGCCGTCCGGATGGCAAACTCGGCGCGCAATCAAAGCCTTCTGATCGGGGGCGGCGGCATCGCGGCCCTGATCCTCGCCATCTATTTCCTCTTCCAGCGGATGGTCAACCGGCCGATGCAGCGTCTTCTGGAATTGGCCGGCAGGATGCGCCAAAACGACTTAAGCCACTCGATCGAAGTGTGCGGCCGCACCGAGATCAGCCACATGACCGGACGCATGAACCTCGTGAACCAGGGCCTGCGCGAAATGATCAGCGAGATCGCCGCCGCCTCGAACACCCTGTCCGCATCGGCGACCGAGCAGGCCTCCTCGCTGGAGGAGACCAGTGCCGCCCTGGAGGAGATGTCCTCCATGACGCAGCGCAGTGCGCAAGACGCCCAGACGGCGGACACGCTCATGCACGGGGCCCGACAGGTGGCCACCCGTGCCAACCAGTCGATGTCCCAGTTGATCGAGTCCATGGCAAAAATCTCCAGGACCAGCGAACAAACTTCCAAGATCGTCAAAACGATCGACGAGATTGCCTTTCAGACCAACCTGCTGGCGCTGAACGCGGCCGTGGAAGCCGCACGGGCCGGCACGGCCGGGGCCGGCTTTGCCGTGGTGGCGAACGAAGTCCGGTCGCTCGCCATGCGCGCCGCCGAGGCGGCGCGCAACACCTCCGATCTGATCTCCGGAACGGTGAAAAGCGTGCAGGAGGGCTCCACACTGGTCTCCCAGACCAACGCGGCGTTTGCCGAGATGGGCGACGCCATGTTGAAAACGGCCGAGCGCGTTTCCGCCATCGCGGCAGCCTCGAAGGAGCAGGCCCTGGGAATCGAACAGATCAACAAGGCCGTGGCCGAGATGGACAAGGCCACCCAGGATTACGCCGCCACATCCGAAGAGCTGGCGGCCTCCGCCGGGCAGTTCAAGCTGGAGGCGGATTCAGATACACCGTCCGCTGAATCTTCCAATCCGCATAAAGCGCTGCGCAACGATCGGTCGACAACAGCAGTGGCGGTATCGGAATTTTGACGCTCTGCAGTTAGGGAATCGTCCCGATATCAGCCATAATATTGACAACCATTTGAAATCAAATATTAATTTTAAATCGATGTGGTTTGGCACAGATATTGAAATGTAGTCATCTCAGATTAGGCTTCTCTGGTGTGCGTGCATCTTTTCTGGCGGGCTTCCACCAAACGGTTTGAGAAGATTTCCCCACGAATAAAACGGCATCGGGGGAAGCCGAAGATAAAAGGACAGGGTCAGACGGCCCCGTCCTTTTTCTTTTTGGTGCGCAAGATCAGAATTCCCCGCCCCCGCTAAATTTTTCTCAAGCCAGGGCTGTTGCGTGACGATATAAGATTAGAATACGCGTCGACCTCAACCACGGGCGTCCGCTATGACTAAGACCAAGCACCAGATAACTCTGCTCGACAAGACCGGAATTCTCATCGTCGGAATCGGGGCCTGCCTGTTCTATTATTACTTCGAGACGACTCTGAGCGGCGGAAACCTGAACATTCTGATCACCGTCGGCATCATCCTGGTGATCAGCCTTTTCACGCAGTATCTGGTGAACGACATCAACAGCTCCAAGGGCGCCCTGCAACAGGCCAACGAAACCCTGGAACATCGGGTCAGGGAACGCACGTGGGAGCTGCGCAACTCCGAGCTCAAGTACCGCACGATCTTCGAGAACACCGGCGCCGCAACGATCATCATCGAAAAGGACAAGAAGATTTCGCTCGCCAACTCGCGCTTTCTCGACATGTCCGGGTGCAGCCGCTCGGAGATCCTGAACCGGAAGACCTGGCTGGATTTCATCGACGAAAAAAGTTACCGCAAGCTCTCCGGTGACGAGAAAAGCCCCGCAGCTGAGATGCCAACCGTGCACGGAAAGCATGTTGAATGTCAATTTGTTGACAAACACGAAAACCGCAAGGACATCCTGATCAGTTTCGCCCAGATACCGGAGACCGAAGCGAGTGTGGCCTCTCTCACGGACATCACCGAACTTAAAGACGCCGAGCGTCTGATCTACTTCCAGGCCTTCCACGACGCCCTCACCCGGCTGCCGAACCGCGCCCTCTTTCTCGAACATCTCAGCATGGCCATCAAGCGGGCCAAGCGCCGGCCGGATTACCACTTCGCGGTCATCTATCTAGACATCGACCGCTTCAAACTGGTGAACGACAGCCTCGGGCACACCGCCGGCGACGATCTGCTGGTGGCCTTTGCCGGCCGGGTCCGCGAGTTCCTGCGCGAAATCGACACCCTGGCGCGGCTGGGAGGTGACGAGTTCGTCATCCTGCTGGAGGACGTAAGCGACCCGAACTACGCCAACAGCATCGTCGAGCGGCTGCAGCAAGCCCTGAGCAAGCCGTTTGCGCTCCAGAACAAGGAGGTGTTTGCCCCGGCCAGCTTCGGGGTCGTCCTGAACCCCCAGGACTACGAACAGCCGGAGATGGTTATCCGCGACGCCGACGCCGCCATGTATCACGCGAAGGAGAGCGGCCGGGGCCAGGTCAAGGTCTTCGACAGGAATCTGCACGAGAAGACGATCCACCTGCTCCAGCAGGAAACCGACCTGCGCAAGGCCGTGAATAAGAACCAGTTTCAGAACCACTACCAGCCCATCGTGCGGCTGGACACCGCCTGCGTCGTGGGCTTCGAGGCCCTCATCCGCTGGAACCACCCGGAAACAGGCATGATCTACCCGGGCGCGTTCATCCCCACGGCCGAGGAAAACGGCCTGATCATCCCGATCACGCGGCTGACGGTGGAGCGCTCCTGCCGGGACCTGCAGGACTGGCAGAAAGTCCTGGGCACTTCGCTCGAATTCACGGTGAGCGTCAACATTTCCAGCAGGCATTTCCTGCAGCCCAGCCTGCTGGACGACCTGAAAGAGGTCCTGGACGAGACCGGCCTGCCGCCTCACCTGCTGAAGCTCGAGATCACCGAAACGGCCCTGATGGACAAGGCCGACGAAAGCATCCGCATGGCCCATCGCCTGCGGGAGTTCGGGATCCGCCTAATGATCGACGATTTCGGCACCGGCTATTCGTCCCTGAGTTACCTGCAGCGGCTGCCGATCGACACCCTCAAGATCGATCGCAGCTTCATCTCCAAAATCCACGAGAATCCGCAAAGCAACCGCAACATCGTCGAGGCCATTGTGTCGCTGGCCCACAAGCTGGACATGCACGTGGTGGCCGAAGGGATCGAAACCCCGGAACAGCATGCCATTCTGCTCGACATGAAGTGCGAGTTCGGTCAGGGCTATCTCTTTTCGCGGCCCATGCCGAAGCTGGACGTCGACGCCCTGGTCAGCCGGATGGTGAGTTTCTCCCCTTCAGAGCGGCAACGGTATTACTCCCTGACGGCCGGCCTGCCGAATTAGCACTCTGCAAGTTCCAACCGTCCGCACCCTGACGCTTGCTTGCCTGCAGCGATCAGTGGTGGTAGTTTGCTGAAAGGCCAATAGGCTGATAGGCTTGGAAGCTCGCCGTCGCAATAAAACGGCTTCCCCGCAACGGTTCCCTCGTAAAAACTTGACCGTACGGAGGTTGTACGCAATGGAATTCAGCACGTGGACTGACGAGCAACTGGCCGGCCAGCGCCTGATGGCCGGCTTTGACGGCACCCACATGGATCAGACGCTCGAGCACTTGATCGCCGGCCTGCGCGTGGGCGGCCTCATCCTGTTCAAGCGCAACATTGCTTCCCCGGAGCAGATCGCCGGGCTTTGCCGCGCAGCCCAGGCGTGCGCCCGCGACAACGATCTGCCGCCCCTGTTCATCGCCATCGACCAGGAGGGCGGCCAAGTGGCACGGCTCGGCCCGCCGTTCACCCAGTTCGCCGGCAACCCGGCCATGCGGGAGGCGGCCGATGCCGCCCGTTTCGCAGACATCACCGCGACCGAACTGGCTGCGGTGGGCATCAATATGAACCTCGCCCCGGTCGTGGACGTGGCGCCGGAGGGCATCGACAGCATCATGGCCGGGCGCGCTTTCGGTTCCGACCCCCACACGGTGGCCCGGCTGGGCGCCACGGTCATCGACGGGCTCCAGTCCCGGCGCATCATGGCGGTGGCCAAGCATTTTCCGGGCATCGGCCGCACCACCCTGGACTCGCACCGCGACCGGCCGGTGATGGACACGGACCTTGCCGCGCTGGAAGCCTTCGATCTCGTCCCGTTCCGCGCCGCCGTCGAGCGGTCGGTGGCCGGCATCATGCTCTCCCACATCCTCTACACCCGTCTGGATCACGAGTGGCCGGCAAGCCTCTCGCCGCGCATTGCGCGGGATCTGCTGCGAAAACGTCTGGGCTTCAATGGGATCGTCATGACCGACGATCTGGAAATGGGGGCCATCGAGCGGCACTATGGGTTCGATGTCGCCGTGCACCAGGTGCTGAAGGCGGATATCGATGTCGTCCTGATCTGCCGCAGCCGCGAGAAACTGGATCACGCCTTCGGGGCCATGGTCGGCACGATCGGAAAATCCGAAACCCTCCGGCGCCGGGCCGAGGCCTCGGCCGCGCGCATCATGGCTCTGAAAACGCTGTATCTCGGATGATGTTGGGTAGGTCCTCCGGCTTACCGGTTGCGCGAGAAGACATCCGCATCCAGCCCGCTCCTGCACCCGGACTGAATCAGATGATAGCCGGCCGCCGCCACCATGGCCGCGTTGTCCCCGCAGAGCGCAGGCGGCGGGACGTGGACCTTCAGCCCCTCCCGGCCGGCTTCCGCCGCAAGTCGCTCCCTGAGGCGCCGGTTGGCCGCAACGCCCCCCACCATGGCGACCCGTTCGACCTGCCGCGCCCCGGCGGCCCGTAGCAGCTTGTAGACCAGCACCTCCACCACCGCTTCCTGAAACCCGGCCACAATGTCCGGCACCCGGCAGCTTAACTCCTCCCGGTTGACGGCGATGTACTTCGCCACCGCGGTCTTGATCCCGCTGAAGCTGAAGTCAAAGCCCTCCTTGTCCAGGTACACTCTCGGGAAGCGGATCTTCGCCGGGTCGCCCTCCCGGGCGATGCGGTCGATCACCGCGCCCCCGGGGTAGCCGAGGCAGAGCATCTTGGCCACCTTGTCGAAGGCCTCCCCGGCGGCGTCGTCCCGGGTCTGGCCGATCAGCTGCATGCGCGTGGGCGAGCTGACATGGTAGAGGCCGGTGTGACCGCCTGAGACCAGCAGCACCACAAACGGGAACTCCGGCGGATCGCTTGACAGGTAGAGCGCGTGGACATGCCCCTCCAGGTGGTTCACGCCGACCCACGGGAGACTGCGGGCATAGGCCAGGGCCTTGGCGAACGAAAAGCCCACCAGGAGAGAGCCGATGAGCCCGGGCCCCTGGGTCACCGCCACGGCCTCAACCGCCGCAAGCCCCAAACCGGCCGTCTCGAGGGCTTCGCGCAGCACCAGGGTGATCGCCTCCAGGTGCTTGCGCGAGGCCAGTTCGGGAACAACCCCGCCGAAGCGGTGGTGCACCTCCACCTGGGAGGAGACTACCGAGGAGAGGATCTCCCGCCCGTCGCGCACCAACGCGGCCGCCGTTTCATCGCAGGACGATTCTATGCCGAGAACGATCATAGGAGAAACCCGGGAAAATGAATTGGAGTCGACGGAAGCCGACGGTTTGCGGCTGGATCGGTTTACGTCTGAGGTCAGAGGATTATTACACCGCGCCGAGCCTTCGACCACCATCTTCAGCAGGGTGTCGAAAAACAAGCATCAGGCCGTCAGCCAAGGCGTGCGGCGTTTAGGCCCAGACCAGCCTTTCTCCGGCCGCCCCGCGGTCTAAAATCTCCCCGATGAGGAAGGCTTTTTCGTTCATCGCCGCGAGCCGTTCGATGACTTCCGACGCGGCGCTCTCCGGGACCACGGCGACCATCCCGATTCCGTTGTTGAACGTGCGCAGCATCTCCTCATCGGGGATGTTTCCGGCCTGTTTGAGGAAGCTGAACACCGGGGGCACCTCCCAGCTGCCCTTGCGGATCTGCACGCTGAACGCCTGGGGGATGATCCGCACGATGTTTTCCGCGAGGCCGCCACCGGTGATGTGGGCCAGCCCGTGGATGGGCAGATCCTTCAGCAGGCCTTGCACGGTGTCGGTGTAAATCCGCGTGGGCGTGATCAGCTCCTGCCCCAAGGTTTTGCCCAGGTCCGGCACGTGGGAGTCGACCGTCAGCTTCAGCACGTCGAAGCAGACCTTGCGCACCAGCGAGAACCCGTTGCTGTGAAGGCCGCTCGATGCGATCCCGATCAGCTTGTGCCCCAGGCGGATCGAGGTGCCGTCGATGATCTTGCTGTTGTCGACGATGCCGACCACGAATCCGGCCAGGTCGTATTCACCGGCCGGGTAGAAGCCCGGCATCTCGGCGGTCTCGCCGCCGATCAGGGCGCACTTGGCCTGCTTGCATCCCTCGGCGACCCCGGTGATAATGGCTTCGGCACGAGCGCTCTCGAGCTTGCCCACGGCAAGATAGTCAAGCAGGAAGAGCGGTTTGGCGCCCTGCACGAGGATGTCGTTGACGCACATCGCCACCAGATCGATCCCGATGGTGTCGTGCTTGTCCATCAGAAACGCGATCTTGAGCTTGGTGCCCACCCCGTCGGTGGAGCTGACGAGCACGGGGTGCTGCATTTCGGCGGTGTGGCGCTCGATGGAGAAGAGGCCGGCGAACCCGCCGATTTCACTCATCACGCCAGGCCGGTTGGTCTGTTTGGTGATCCGGCTGATGGCACCCACCAGGGTGTTGGCCTTTACGATATCCACTCCGGCATCGGCATATGTGATCGGATCCGTCATTGCACTCTCCTATCGTCGTCCCTGGGCATTACAAAAACCCTTGAAAAATAGACTGATCCAGCTTAAAAGTCAAACCGAAACAGAGTCAACGCTGCCGCGAGATGGGGTCGATTTCGGAAGAGCGTGCACCCGCGCAGCACTGAAAAACCGGTGCCGCCTGCGGGCGTGAAAGGAGCGTGCTGTCGCCGCCATGAGCAAATTCGATAGACTTGATCGTCTGCCGCCCTACGTGTTTGCCACGGTCAACCAGATCAAGATGCAGTCCCGGCGCGAGGGCCTAGACATCATCGACCTCGGCATGGGCAACCCGGACATGGGCACCCCCGAGCACATCGTCGACAAGATGGTCGAGGCCGCGCGCAAGCCCCACAACCACCGTTATTCGGCCTCGATGGGCATCACCCGGCTGCGCCTGGCCATCGCCAACTGGTACGGCCGCAATTACGGGGTGGACATCGACCCGGAGACCGAGGCCATCGTGACCATCGGGGTCAAGGAAGGCCTGTCGCACCTGGTGCTGGTGACCACGAGGCCGGGCGATGTGGTGTTCACACCTAACCCCACCTACCCCATCCACCCCTTTTCAGCGATCATCGCCGGCGGCGACGTCCGCGGCATACCCGTCGGTCCGGGGCAGGACTTTTTCGAAAATCTGATGGCTGCCACCAAGCAGACCTGGCCGCGGCCGAAGATGCTCATCATCAGCTACCCCCACAACCCGACGACCGAGGTCGTGACCCTGGACTTCTTCCAGAAGGTGGTGGATTACGCCAAGGAAAACGACATCCTCGTGATTCACGATTTCGCTTACGCGGACATCACCTTCGACGGGTACACGGCCCCGAGTTTCCTGCAGGCCAAGGGCGCCAAGGAGGTGGGGGTGGAGTTTTTCTCGCTGTCCAAGAGCTACAACATGGCCGGCTGGCGCATGGGCTTCTGCTGCGGCAACCCGGAGACCGTGGCCGCCCTGAAGCGCATCAAGAGCTATCTCGACTACGGGGTCTTTCAACCCATCCAGATCGCATCCATCATCGCCCTGAACGGCCCGGATGAATGCGTAACGGAGATCCGTAAGACGTACAAAGCGCGCCGCGACGCCTTGATCCGGGGCCTGAGCAGCGCCGGGTGGAAGATCCCCAAGCCAAAGGGCACCATGTTCGTATGGGGCCGGATCCCGGAAAAATACCGTAAGATGGGCTCGGTGGAATTCTCGAAGTTCCTGATTCGGGAGGCCCAGGTGGCGGTCTCACCCGGCCTCGGGTTCGGGGAGTACGGAGACGAGTTCGTGCGCTTCGCTTTGATCGAAAACCCCATGCGCATCAACCAGGCTGTGCGGGGAATCCGAAAGGTACTTTAGCTTTATTAATAAGCACATCAAATTGTTAAAGGGAATATCATCATGCGTGAAATCAATGTCGGCCTGCTCGGTTGCGGAACGGTGGGCACCGGGGTGGCCCGGCTGCTGCTGAACAACCGCGACCTGATCGCCGCCCGCCTCGGCGCGGTGCTGAACCTCAAGCGCGTCGCGGACATCGACATCACCCGCGACCGCGGTGTAGTCTTCCCCGAGGGAGTCCTGGTCCACGACGCCCGCACGCTCGTAGCGGAGCCCGGCATCGATATCCTCGTCGAAATGATCGGTGGCGACGGCATCGCCAAGCAGCTGATCCTGTCGGCCATCGCCAACGGCCGGCACGTGGTCACCGCCAACAAGGCCCTGCTCGCCGCCCACGGCAACGAGCTCTTCCGGGCCGCCGCGGCCAAAGGGGTGGACCTCTACTTCGAGGCCAGCGTCGGCGGGTGCATGCCCATCATCAAGACCCTGCGCGAATCGCTCGTCGGCAACCGCATCTCCGCCATGACCGGGATCCTCAACGGCACCTGCAACTACATCCTGTCCAAGATCACGGACGAGGGCAGCAGCTTCGAAGATGCCCTGGCAAAGGCCCAGCAGGAGGGCTACGCCGAGGCCGACCCGGGCCTGGACGTGGACGGGCACGACACGGCGCACAAGATCGCCATCCTGAGCGCGCTCGCCTTCGGCATGGAGATCAACCTGAAGGATATCTACATCGAGGGCATCTCGCGCATCACGCCCCTGGACATCGAATTCGCCGGCCAGTTCGGCTACCGCATCAAGCTGCTGGCCATCAGCAAGGCGCACGCGGACGCGGTGGAAGCACGCGTCCACCCCACCATGATCCCCTTCGACAACATCCTCTCCAATGTGAACGGCGCCCTCAACGCTGTGACGGTGACCGGGGATGCGGCCGGTGACATCCTGCTCTACGGCCGCGGCGCCGGCATGATGCCCACGGCGAGCGCGGTGGTGGGCGACTTGGTCGACCTGGCGCGCAACCTGATTGCCGGGGGTGGGCCCGGCCGACTGCCCGGCCTCGCTTACCAGATGTCGAACATCCGTCGGATACCGGTTTTGCCCATCGACGAGATCTCCACCCACTACTACTTCCGCTTCCTGGCGCAGGACCGGCCCGGGGTCTTGTCGACCGTATCGGGCATTCTGGGTCGGCACGGCATCAGCATTCGGTCCGTGCAGCAGAAGGGGCGCAAGACCAACGGCGCCGTTCCGGTGGTGATGCTCTCCCATCAGGCCCGGGAAGCCGACGTAAGGCTGGCCCTGGCCGAGATCGGCGCGTTGGACGTCGTCGCCGCGCCACCGGCCCTGATCCGGATTGAGGACGATAATTTGATGGATTGACATTTCTCCGATCGCGCCGCGCCGCATGGCGGTGTTGCGGGGATGCGGAGTTTTGGAGGTGAAAAGACACATGCATCTTGTATGCTCCGATTTGGAAGGTATTTTCCTGCCCGAGATCTGGATCCAGTTCGCAGATAAGACCGGCATCCCCGAACTCAGGCTGACCACCCGGGACATCTCCGACTACGACGTCCTGATGCTGCACCGGTTGAACATTCTTAAAGAGCGCGGGTTGAAGCTGGCCGACATCCAGGCGGTCATCGCCACCATGGAACCGCTGGACGGGGCCCTGGGGTTTCTCGACTGGCTGCGCTCGGCCACTCAGGTTCTGGTCGTCTCCGACACCTTCGTGCAGTTTGCCGGACCCCTCATGCGAAAACTCGGCTTCCCGACCCTGCTCTGCAACAGCCTGGTGGTGGCAGCCGACGGCACGATCGACAACTACGCCATGCGCCAGAAGGACGGCAAGAAAAGGGTCGCCCGCGCCATGCAATCCCTCAATTACACGGTGATCGGCGTCGGCGACTCCTACAACGACATCGCCATGCTGCAGACCGCCGACCACGGCATTCTCTACCGGCCGCCGGAAAACGTGCGCCGGCAGTACCCGGACTTTCCGGTGGCCTCCGGTTTCGATGAGCTCAAAGGCATGATTCAATCCATCATCGGCGGCGACGGAGGGCAGCCGTGAAACACCGGACGACCTGCCGGGTGATCTACGGCGACACGGACCGCATGGGCTACGCTTACAACGGCAATTACTTCCGCTGGTTCGAAATCGGCCGCACCGAGATGTTCCGCAGCTTGGGTTTGGCCTACAAGGCCATCGAGGAGCGCGGCATCTTCCTGCCGGTATCCGAATGCCACGCCAAGTTCACGACCCCGGCCCAGTACGACGACCGCATCGTGATCGAGACCACGGTGGACGCTGCCGTCAAGGGGGGCGTCAAGTTCGATTACCGGATTTACCGCGAGGATGGCGGTGCACTCCTGGCTGAGGGGTACACGAAGCATGCCTGTGTCGATCGCGAAGGCCGGGTGGTGCGGCCGCCGGCCTTTATCAAGGACCTGGTCGTAAAAGCACCCGATTAGTTAATGTTTAACTTTAAGGCTGCGCCTATGAAGCCTGATTTTTCAGCATTCGAAAGATGCCACCTACTTGTCGTCGGCGACCTGATGCTGGATGAGTATGTCTGGGGACACGTGGAGCGGATTTCGCCCGAGGCGCCGGTGCCCGTGGTTTCGGTGCTGAACGAGGAGTTTACCCTCGGCGGGGCCGCCAACGTTGTTAGAAACCTCTGCCTGCTGGGCGCCCGCGTGGCGGTGGCCGGCGTGGTCGGCACAGACCCCCACGGCAGCCTCCTTCTGTCCGAGTTGGCCAGGCTGGGGGCGGATGTGGGCGCCGTGGTCGCAGAAGCCGGGCGGCCGACCACCCGCAAGACCCGCATCATCGCCGAGCACCAGCAGGTGCTGCGCATCGACCGCGAAACCACGCGTGAAATTTCCGGGGCTTCCGAGCAGACCCTCATGGCCCGGGTGCTGGAACGGGTGCCTGACGTGGACGTGGTGCTGATCTCCGACTACGGCAAAGGAGCGATCACCCGCACCCTCATCGAGGGCCTGGCCGCGAAAGCGCGCTCCAATGGCAAGCTCACCATCGCCGACCCCAAGGGCATGGATTTCTCGAAGTACGCGGGACTCACGCTGATCACCCCCAACAAGAAAGAGGCCGCGCTCGCGGCCGGTATCGAGGTTAGGGACGAACCCGGCCTGCTGGCGGCAGGCAAGCGCCTGCTCGAAACAGTGGCCATCGACAAGATTCTTATCACCTGCGGCAAGGAGGGCATGGTGTTCTTCGAGCGCGGTGCGACCCCGCTCAAGATCGGCACCCGGGCACGCCAGGTCTACGACGTCTCAGGCGCCGGAGACACGGTGGTGGCGGTGCTGGGCCTGGGGCTTGCCGCGGGCTGCTCCTACCCGGATGCGATCACCATGGCCAACGCCGCCGCCGGCGTCGTCGTGGGCAAGGTCGGCACCGCAGGTGCCTCGCGCGCCGAGCTGGCCGAAGCCCTGCAGCCGTCGGCCGACCCCTCCGTGATCAAGCACCGCAGTCTGGCCGAACTGGCCGACATCGCAAGGGAAATCCGCCGGACGGGCCGGCGCATCGTTCTCACCAACGGCTGTTTCGACCTCCTGCATGTGGGGCACATCCGGCTCTTCACGGTTTCCAAGACAATGGGGGATGTGCTGATCGTCGCCGTGGACGACGACGAATCCGTGCGAAAGCTCAAGGGACCGGGCCGCCCCTTGATCCATGCCGCCGAGCGCGTACGCATCCTGAGCGCCATGGACAGTGTCGACTACGTCGTCGTGTTTCCCACAGAGGAACTCGACCGGGTGATCGAGGACGTCCGCCCCGACGTACTGACCAAGGGCAGCAACTATGAGACGGATGAAGTACTGGGCCGCGAGGTGGTCGAACGCTGCGGCGGCCGGGTCGCACTGATCCCCGTGACCGAGAGCATCTCCGCCAGCCGCATTATCGACACGATCAAAAAAGTCTGAGACAGGGGATTGAGTCGATCGAGTTTATTGAGTTCGTTGAGTTTGTTGCGTCTATTGAGTTGATCGAATGAAGCGTTTTTCTTCTTGAGCCGTGGGCCGTGCACCTTTTTTATGCTTCCCATCCAAGACCACCCGCTGGGCCTGACGTTTAAAATCCGCGTCCAGCCGCGGTCCTCCCGGAACATGGTCGTCGGCCTGCTCGGCGACGCCCTCAAGGTGAAGCTCACCGCACCGCCGGTCGAAGGAGCTGCCAACGCGATGTTGATCGACTTTTTGGCCCGGTGCCTGGGCGTCTCCCGGTCCGCGGTCGAAATCCGCGCGGGCCAGACCGGCCGCACCAAGCAGATTCTCATCCGCTGCGATCCCGCCGGCAAGCCGCGCCTGCGACAATGCATCGCAGGCCTTGCCGCGGATGAATCCAGCTAACTGGTTTGATTTTGAGCTTAATGTTTTTTTCACCGGCCGGAAGAAGATTTTTTTGAGAAACACCTTGACTTATCAGCATGCATTGTTTATTTTAGCGGTTCAATTGCTGCGGGGTGGAGCAGTCTGGTAGCTCGTCGGGCTCATAACCCGAAGGTCACAGGTTCAAATCCTGTCCCCGCTACCAACAAAATCAAGGGCTTACGGCAAATCACCGTGAGCCCTTTTTGTTGACTGTGTCGTTTTTGTGTCACATTTTTCAAACAGCCGAATGACCTTTCCACCGCCAATGGGCTTTTCCGGCTGGCTGCCCTCCCCATTTTCACGCACCGAATTCATGAAGGCCAAACCGTCCTTGCGCGTCGACCTCGGAATCCAGGCATAGTAGCGCGTGAAAATCATCTGAAGCGACGAATGCCCCAGCATATTCTGCACCCAGCCAATGTCCTCGCCACTTGAAATCCTCATCGTAGCAAAGGTGTGCCGGGTCTGAATGGGTGGCCGGTATTTGAAACCGACCTTCTCAAGAGCGGGTATCCAGACGACTTTCCTGAAGTGGTCGGGGTTC
>DATITS010000118.1:0-6778 GCA_035467535.1 Desulfobacterales bacterium | reverse complement strand
GGCAAAATTGTTGACCGTCGCAACCGAGAACGAGGGGGTGCAGATGGTGATCAACGGGCAAGCCGACGGCATGATCGCCGACTATCCCATCTGCGTCGTGGCGGCCTACCGCAACCAGGGATCCGGCCTGGTCCCGGTGGTAGCCCCCCTGACCTATGAGCCCATCGGGATCGCGGTGCCCAAGGGGGACCCCCTGCTGGTCAACTGGCTGGAAAATTTTCTCAACAGCATCGAGAAGGCCGGGTACATGAAAGACCTGGCGGTGAAGTGGTTCGATAAACCGACTTGGGTGCCGCAAATGAAGTAAGGCGTTCTCCCAACCGGAGCAACCCAACGAATGGAGAGGCAAATGAAAATGCTGACGAAAATTATTAGGAGCCGGTATGACTTCAAGTCGGCTGCGGCCGGTCTGGCGGCAATGCTGCTGTTAATTGCGCTGTCGGCCGCCCCGGCGGCGGCCATCACTCAGGAAGAAGCAACGGCCATCGGGGTCGAGGCCTACATCTACGGCTACCCGCTGGTCACCATGGAAATGACCCGCAAGGTGATGACCAACGTCGAGAAGCCCGAAGGCACGCGGGCGCCGATGGGGCAGTTTGTCCGGATGCGGGAATACCCGACCGCCGCCTTCCGGGACGTCACTGCGCCCAACGCCGACACGCTCTACACCATCTCCTGGCTGGATGTGAGCAAGGAGCCATGGGTGTTCAGCATTCCGGACATGAAGGAGCGCTATTTTCTGATGCCGATGCTGGACGGCTGGACCGAGGTGTTCCAGGCCCCGGGCAAACGCACGACCGGTACCAAGGCCAAAACCTACGCCATCACCGGCCCGAACTGGCAAGGCAAACTGCCCTCCGGCGTCCGGGAGTACAAGTCGCCGACCGGGCTGGTCTGGATTCTCGGCCGGATCTACTGCACCGGCACCCCCGGTGACTACAAGGCCGTGCACGCGCTGCAGGACAAGTTTTCGGTGGTCCCCCTGAGCGCCTACCGGAAACCCTACACGCCGCCCCCGGGCAAGGTGGACCCGGCCGTCGACATGCAGACGCCCGTGCGCGAGCAGGTGAACCGCATGGATGCTGGGGCCTACTTCAGGCTGCTGGCCCAGCTCATGCGGGACAACCCGCCCGCCAAGGACGATGCGCCGATGCTGGCCAAGATGGCGCAGATCGGGATCGTGCCGGGGCAGGACTTCGACATCGCCAGGCTTGACCCGGCCGTGGCCCAGGCCCTGCAGAGCGTTCCAGAAGCAGGGGTCGAAAAGATCATGGCCCACTTCAAGAATGCCGGCAGCGACGTCAATGGCTGGGCATTCTCGACGAAGACCGGTAATTACGGCACCGACTACCTGCAGCGAGCCTTCATCACGGCCATCGGTCTCGGCGCCAACCGGCCGCAGGATGCGATTTACCCGACATCCGAGATGGCGGTGACCGGAAAGCCCTATGACGGCACCAACAAGTACGTGATCCACTTCGCCAAAGGCCAGCTGCCGCCGGTCAACGGTTTCTGGTCCCTGACGATGTACAATGCGGATTATTTCTTCGTGCAAAACCCGCTGAACCGGTACACCCTGAGCTCACGCAACAAGTTCAAGACCAACAAGGACGGCTCCGTGGACCTTTTCATCCACCACAAGCCGCCGGGCAAGGGCAGGGAATCGAACTGGCTGCCGGCGCCGGCCGGCGACTTCATCCTGATGCTGAGGTTCTACTGGCCCAAGGATGCCATCATCGACGGCACATGGAAGCCGCCGGCGGTGACGGCGATACCTCATATGCCGGGTTGAACCACGCGGTAAAACGGCCATACCATAGGGATAGGGAAAGGAGCATGACATGAAGCACGAAAACCGATCACTGGAATTGGCGATCGCCGTCATCATGATCGTTGTCGCCTTTGCGGCGCTGCCGGCCATGGCCCAGCAGATCACCGGCACGCCCGGTTCGCCCAGCGCGACGACCACCATCAGCGGCAAGCAACTGCCGGCGCCCGACCCGAAGTTCGGCGGGGTGATCAAGAACGGCGCGCTGCAGTCCAAACCCTGGTGGGCGCCGCGCGTGGTGCCGCCGAAGGGCGCGCCCAACGTGCTGCTGATCATCACCGACGACGCCGGCTTCGGCGTGCCCAGCACTTTCGGCGGCGTCATTCCGACGCCGACCATGGACCGCATCGCGAAGGAGGGCCTGCGCTACAACCGCATGTTCTCCACCGCGCTTTGCTCGCCCACGCGCGCCGCGCTGATCACCGGCCGCAACCACCACTCGGCCGGCTTCGGCGTGGTCTCCGAGCAGTCGACCGGCTTCCCCGGCTACAACAGCATCATCGCCAAGGACAAGGCAACCATCGGCCGGATCCTGCTCGACAACGGCTATTCGACGTCGTGGTTCGGCAAGGACCACAACACGCCGTCCTTCGCCGCCAGCCAGGCCGGTCCGTTCGACCAGTGGCCCACCGGCATGGGCTTCGAGTATTTTTACGGCTTCGTCGGCGGCGACGCCAACCAGTGGCAGCCCAACCTGTTCCGCAACACGACGCAGATCTATCCGTTCCTGGGCAAGCCGCCCGGCACCTGGAACCTGGTCACCGCGATGGCCGACGACGCCATCGACTACATGACGCGCATCCACCAGACCGACCCCAGCAAGCCGATCTTCATCAAGTACGCGCCCGGCGCCACGCACGCGCCGCACCACCCGACCAAGGAGTGGGTCGACAAGATCAGCGCG
The DNA here is from genome assembly GCA_035467535.1 of Desulfobacterales bacterium. Classification (GTDB taxonomy): domain Bacteria; phylum Desulfobacterota; class Desulfobacteria; order Desulfobacterales; family SpSt-501; genus SpSt-501. Next base: position 4,046 of record DATITS010000118.1, on the reverse strand, counting down.
ATGCACCTGTTCGACGAGGGCTGGAACAAGGTGCGCGAGCGCATCTTCGAGAACCAGAAGCGGCTCGGCGTGATCCCGAAGGACACCAAGCTGCCGCCCTGGCCGAAGAACTTGCTCAAGGAATGGGATCAGCTGACCGCCGACGAGAAGAAGCTCTTCCTTCGCCAGGTCGATGTCTTCGCCGCCTTCGCCGCCTACAACGACCACGAGATCGGACGCGTGATCCAAGCCTTCGAGGACCTGGGCAAGCTCGACAACACGCTCGTCATCTACATCAACGGCGACAACGGCACCAGCGCCGAGGGCGGACCGATGGGTACCCCGAACGAGGTCGCCTGGTTCAACGGCATCAATGAAATGCCTGTCGACGCGCAGATGAAGTGGTACGACGTCTGGGGCACCGAGCAGACCTACAACCACATGTCGGCCGGCTGGTCGTGGATGTTCGACACGCCGTTCTCCTGGTTCAAGCAGAACGCCTCTCAGCTCGGCGGCGTCAACCAGAACATGGTCGTGTCGTGGCCGGCGCGCATCAAGGACAAGGGCGGCCTGCGCGAGCAGTTCGTGCACGTCGTCGACGTCGTGCCGACGATTCTCGAGGCGGCCGGCATCCGCGCGCCGGAAAAGGTGGACGGCATCAAGCAGGCGCCAATCGAAGGCACAAGCTTCGCGTATACCTTCGACGCCAAGAACGCCAAGGCGCCGTCGCGCCACCGCACGCAGTACTTCGAGATGATGGGCCAGTGGGCGCTGCACCACGACGGCTGGTTCCTCAGCACCAAGGTCAACCGCGCGCCGTGGGAAGCCTTCGGCCCGGCCAACCCCGATCCGTTGAACAACCAGGTGCTCGAGCTCTTCAATCTGAACAAGGATTTCAGCCAGAGCGAGAATGTCGCGGCCCAGAACCCGCAGAAGGTCAAGGATTTGAAGGACAAGTTCATCGCCGAGGCCAGGAAGTACCAGGTCTTCCCAATGGACGCGTCGGTGGCGGCGCGCATCGTCGCGCCGCGCCCGAACATCACGGGCGGTCGCACCGAGTTTGTTTACACCCGGCCCATGGTCGGTCTGCCGCAGGGCGACTCGCCGTTCTTGCTCAACAGCTCCTACACCATCACCGCCGACATCGAAGTGCCGCAGGGCGGTGCCGAGGGCATGATCCTGACCTCGGGCGGCCGGTTTGCCGGCTACGGCTTCTACCTGCTCAAGGGCAAGCCGGTGTTCCTCTGGAACCTCATTGACCTGAAGCGTATCAAGTGGGAAGGCCCGGAGGCGCTCGCGCCCGGCAAGCATACGCTGGAGTTCGACTTCACGTATGAGGGCTTGGGGCTGGGCACGCTCGCGTTCAACAATATGAGCGGACTCGGCCGTCCCGGCACCGGCACGCTCAAGGTGGATGGCAAGGAAGTCCAGACCATCAGGATGGAACACACGCTGCCGATGATCCTGCAATGGGACGAAAGCTTCGATATCGGATCGGACACCTTGACCGGTGTTAACGACGCGGACTACCAGCCGCCGTTTACCTTCACCGGCAAGCTCAACAAGCTGACCATCAAAGTGGACCGGCCGCAGCTTTCACCGGAGGACATCAAGAAACTCGAAGCGGCCCAGCGGAACAATAAGGTGAGCGAGTAGCTTCATCATGATCTACGTATTGACGCTGGACGATTCGCTGCTGTCGCTGGCCCAGTGGCCTTTGGTTTGCTGAGTCTCGTCCGCCGAAGACGAAATGCTTGCGATTGGGCGCAGGAGAAGATACGTTACCCAGACCCATGTCAATTGAAGAACCCTGCAGCTTGCTGCAGGGTTCTTCGACCGTAATGAATGCGGTTATTTTCTGATTCGCTCGCTAACCCCGCCGTAAGCTGCGGGGAATACTCTCGCTGTTCGGTTCAATTCTGAAGCGCCCCGGATAAGAGATGAGACTCGTCCGTGACAGACATCTGTATGGTGCCCCGAGCCTGATAGCCGTCGCCCTGGCCGTCACCCTTTTCCTCGCAGTCGGCCCCGGCGATTCGGCCGGGCAGACGACCGCGGAACCCAAGTCGGCCGCTGTACCGCCACCCCCGGCGGCGATCCCGATGGCGGAGGTCGCGACGAGGGCTTCGGAGGCGACCAATTTTCTGACCGCCCTCTCCGCCAAATTCGCACCCAGCCACGAAATCGATAAGATCCAACAAGCGCTGGCCGAGGTCAGCCGGCAGGTCGACGAGGAATTCGCAGACACTTCAGAGATTCTTTTACAGGAGCCCACGCTCGCGACTCTCCAGGCGCAGCAGGCGCGTTGGCAGCGGAGACGGCTGCAAGTGACCGTCTGGCTGACCCTGCTGACCAAGCGGGCTGTCGATCTAAGGGGAACGCTGGACCGCCTGGCGTATATAAAGGAGACGTGGACCCGCACCCGCGACGCCGCCCTGGCGAGTCAATCGCCGGCACAAATCCTTCAGCAGATCGAATCGGTGCTGGCCGCCATTGAGGCGGAAAAGACACCCCTTGCAGCGCAGCAGGAAAATGTGCTCGACCTGCAGGGCGCCATCGCCACAGAACTGGCCCGCTGCGATGAGGTGCTGTCACAGGTCACCCAGGCCCAGCAGATAGCAGTGACAGGCATTTTGACGCGCGAGCGCCCGCCGATCTGGAGCGCCGATGCGGGTATCCGCGCCCGGACCAACCTGTACGACCGGTTGCATGCGATCGCCAGCGGCTTCGGCTCCGACATCCGGCAGTACGCCAGCGACCCCTCTATGGGGATGCCGCTGCATGCGGCGTTTTACCTCGTGCTGGTGCTGACGTTCTGTGCGGCGCGCCGCAAAAGGCGCGGATGGGTGGCAACCGGCGAGGGCGTTTCCGCCATGCTCAAGGTGTTCGAACGCCCCTATGCGGCAGCGCTGATCGTCGCTCTCTTTTCGGCCTCAGCGGTCAACTCGTCAGCCCCCGCCCAGGTAAAAGAGTTGTTCGCGACCCTGGCCCTCGTGCCGATGATCCGGCTGGTCCGACCGGTGGTCGACCCGCGACTGATCTCCGGCCTCATCGCCACGGCAGCTCTCTATGCCCTCGATATCGTCCGGCAGGCCTTAGGCGGCGCGCCCCTGATCGAGCAGGTGCTCCTCTGCCTGGAAAGCCTGTCGGCGATGGCGCTATCGGGGTGGCTGCTTTACTCCGAGCCCCTCCGGCACCCCCCGGCATCTGCGGCAGCCACCGGTCGGACGCGCGCGCTCCGGGTTTTCGTCAAATTCGTCATGATCTGCCTGGCGGTCGGGTTGGTGGCCGGGGCTGCGGGCTACATGCGGCTGGCGCGCCTGATTACGCCCGGCACCCTGTCCGCGGGCGCTCTGGCGTTGATGCTGTATGCCTTGCTCCGGGTGGCGAGCGGCACGGTGGCCATCGCACTCCGGGTGTGGCCTTTGCTGCGGCTGCAGATGGTTCGCAACCACTGCGATCGTATCGAAAGCTGGATTCACCGCACGTTCGTCTGGTTGGCGGTCGCTGGCTGGGCATTCCGCTCACTCAGCCATATCGGGCTCCTGGACCAGCTGCAGTCCCTGGGCAGCGCCATTCTTGCCATAAAGCTCGAACGCGGCTCCATCAGCATCTCCATCGAAGACATCCTTGCCTTTGTGCTCACGCTGTGGGCCGCGTCCCTGCTGTCCGCCTTCATCCGCTTCATCCTCCGGGAAGAGGTGTACACCCGCAGAGGGGTCGCACCCGGCCTGTCCTACGCCTATTCGCGCCTGATCAACTACGTTATCCTGGCCGTTGGATTCCTGGTGGGGCTGGGGGTGCTGGGGATGGACCTGACCAAGGTGAGTGTGCTCGCCGGGGCTTTCGGGGTGGGCATCGGCTTCGGGCTGCAGGAGGTGGTGAACAATTTCGTCTGCGGCTTGATCCTGCTCTTCGAACGGCCGGTGCACGTGGGCGACATCGTCGAGGTGGGCGACCTGCAGGGCGAAGTGCGGAAAATCGGCATCCGCGCCAGCACGGTGCGCACCTACCAGGGGGCCGACATCATCGTGCCCAACTCCCAGTTCATCACCGCCAACGTGACC
>DATITS010000117.1:0-2461 GCA_035467535.1 Desulfobacterales bacterium | reverse complement strand
GTTTTCGTTCATGTGCCCGCGGTTGTAGCACCCGGTCAGCGCGTCCCGCTGGGACAGGTAGCGGATCTGCTTGTTGGCTTTTTCCAGGGAATCGTTTTTGCGTCGCAGCCGGTCGTAGAGCAGCGAGTTTTCCATGACGAGCGAGCACTGTCGGGTGAGGACCGATAGCAGTCGCAGGTTCTCCTGGGTCACCAGGCTTTCCTGGAGGGGGGTGAGCACCATGACCATCCCCAGCGTGCGCTTCGTCGTGGTCAACGGCAGCATGACGACGGATTGACCGCGATCGAAGGCGAAGGCCGGAATCAGGGCCGGCTGCCGGCGCCGTACGATCCAGGGGAAGATGCCATACTCGATCTGCGACTCGATCTCCTTTTGACACACGGGGCCCAGGCTCTCCGGCATGGCATACGCGAGGCTGAACTCATGGGTGTCATCCACCATGAACAGGGCGCAGCCGTCGAGTTCGATCAAGGCCCGGACGTCTTCCAGGAAAACCTCCCAGATTTGTCTGCTGCTGGCCGGAAATTCGATCTTGTCCTGGAACTGTCCCAACTGCTCGATCTTGTCGACCAGCTGAATGAGCGCGGACTGGTTTTCGTTCATGGTGGCCCGTCCAAGCAAAAGGATGATCGTTCGAAGAACGGTTTTGACGGAATCGATCATATCACAGCGGATGCCGCCACGAAAGCCTGGCGGTGCCGTGTTCGATTGTGCCTGGATTTTTCCAGCGAATCGGGTTACATGATCACCGCGCGCTTGACCAGAACGCCGCGCGCATTGGCTGACGGCCGGATGCTTGTTTTTGAACACCCTGTTGCGGTCTGATGCGCGTGATCACATAACGATTGGATCGGAAACCGAATGCCCCGACGAACCGTCACCCTCTTCATCCAGTGCCTGGTCGATGCCGTTGTGCCCGAAGTGGGCGAGGCCATGGTCGGCGTCCTGCGCCGGCTCGGGCTTGCGCTCGACTGCCCGACGAACCAGACCTGCTGCGGGCAGCCGGCCTTCAACTCGGGCTACCGGCGCGAGGCGCGTGTGGCCGCCCGGCGTTTCATCGAAATCTTCGAGCATGCCGAAACCATCGTCTCGCCGTCCGGTTCATGCGTGAACATGGTGCGCAACCACTATGCCGAACTTTTTCGCGACGAGCCGGGCTGGCGCGAGCGGGCGGAAGCCGTCGCCGGCCGGACCTACGAGTTCACCGAATTCCTGGTCGATGTCCTGAAGGTGGAGGACGTGGGGGCCCGCTACCGCGGCCGGATCACCTACCACGACTCCTGCCACCTGCTGCGCGGCATCCGCGTGCAGGAGCAACCCCGGAAGCTCTTGCGCCGGGTGGTTGGCGCCGAGTTCGTGGAGATGAAGAACTCCGACTACTGCTGCGGGTTCGGCGGGGCCTTTGCGGTGAAGTACCCGGACATCTCGGCTGCCATGGTGAACGACAAGGTGGACCACATCGTCACCGCCGGCGCGGATACCGTGGTCGGCTGCGACATGGGCTGCCTGCTCAACATCGCCGGTGCGGTCAGCCGACGCGGTTTGCCGATCAAGACCATGCACATCGCGCAGATTCTGGCGCAGCGGGAGTGATGCGCAACGGGTTTTCCAAACCACTTCTAAACCTCTTGAACCCTTGACCCCTTAACCGTGCATCATGTCCGACATCACGACCGAACGCTACGTTGCTGAAGCCCAAAAAGGCATCGCCGACCCGGTGCTCCAGAAAGCCCTGGTTTTCCTGCAGGACCGGTATGGCCGCGGGGCCGCCGAGGCCTATCGACGGCTGCCCGAGGGGCCGGAGCTGCGCCTCACGGCCCACGCCATCCGGGAGAAAGCCATCGAGAACCTGGATGTCCTCCTGGAGACGCTCGCCGCCAAGATCCGGGGCAACGGCGGCCAGGTGTACTTTGCCGAGACCGCCCAGGAGGCCGTGGACTATTGCCTGGCGGTGGCCCGCCGCAACCACGTGCGCCGGGTCGTCAAGGGCAAGTCCATGGTGACCGAGGAGATCGGCCTGAACCCGGCCCTCGAGGCGGCGGGAATCGAGGTGGTCGAGACCGACCTCGGGGAATACATCATCCAGCTCGCCGGCGAAACACCCTCGCACATCATCGCCCCGGCCATCCACAAGACCCGCCATGAGATTGCCGACCTCTTTGTCCGGAAACTCGGCATCCGCCGTACCACCCACCCGCCCGAGCTGACCCAGGCCGCCCGCCAGGCGCTGCGGGAGAAATTTTTGACGGCCGACATGGGGACCTCGGGCTGCAATCAGGCCTGCGCCGAGACCGGGCACATCACCACCGTGTCGAATGAAGGCAACATCCGCATGGCGACGACCATGCCGCGGGTGCACGTGGCCTTCATGGGCATGGAGCGGATCGTCGCCCGGCTGGACGAATACGAGATCATCCTGCGGCTCATGTGTCGCGGGGCGGCGGCGCAGAACATCGGCGTC
>DATITS010000116.1:0-23463 GCA_035467535.1 Desulfobacterales bacterium | reverse complement strand
AATCTCACCCACAACATGCACGGGATCATGGCGCTGTTTGCCGCCACAGGTGCGTTTCTGTCATTCTTCCACCAAGGCTCGTTGGGTGGGGTGTCGGGTGTGCTCTACGGCCGGCCCTTCGGCTTTCGCACGGGCCTGCTGGTATGGCCGTGGACCTTCTTTCTGTACACGTGGTCGGCGGCGGCCGCCGGCCCCTGCTTCACCCTCTTCATCACGCGCATCACGGAGATGGCCACCGGCAAAAAGCTCGTGAAGGACAATGTGGTCGAGTTGCTCGCCAAGATCGCCGGCTGGATGCTGATGACCTACATCGTTGCCAAGATCATCGACACCGCCTATTGGGCGGCGGTGACGGCCCCGGCCATGGGCCTCACACTGATGGATTTCTACTCGAACAACCCGGGGTCGGTCTACGGCCTGTGGATCCTGATCGCCGAGGTCGGGGTCTGCGGCGTGCTGCCGGCCGTCATGCTGGTCGCCCCCGGCATCCGGAGCAACCCTAGCATGCGTTTCATCGCGGTGACGCTCGCGGCGATCGGCGTCTGTCTGAACCGCTGGGTCATGGTGTTGCAGATGCAAGCCGCACCGGTGCTGCCGTTTGAGGGCTGGTTTACCTACATGCCGAGCTGGCAGGAGATCGCGACGACCATCCTGCCCATCGCCTACGGCGTCATCCTGATATCGATCTCGTACCGTTACCTGCCGATCTTTCCGCAGGAGCAGGAACTGAATCCGATCGAAGGAGGCAAGTGATGTTTCCGTTCAGCTTTGAATGGGTTTGGGATATGGGGCGCATGGTGTTCATGGGCGGCTTGTGGTACGCGCTCAGCATTCTGGGAATGGGCCTGACCTACTGCATCATCAAGGCGGCCTACGACACGGCCAAAGGCAAGGGCGGGGACCACGGCCACGACCACTGATCCGCGCTGAGAAAAAGACCCCCCAAGCGCTCTTTCCGCCCTCAGGGGGCGGAAAGAGCGCTTTTTTATTCGGCTGTTTCGATGTATAGGTACCGGTAACAGGACAGGGTTCCAAACACCCAAACACCCCGATACCCCAATGGACAAAATCATCATCGAAGGCGGACGGAAGCTTGCGGGACAGGTCCGGGTCAGCGGATCCAAGAACGCTGCGCTGCCGATTCTCTTCTCCGCACTGCTGGCAGACGGTGTCAACCGTTACGACAATGTCCCGAACCTGAGGGATATCGACAGCACGCTGCTGCTGCTCTCCCGGCTCGGCGCTCGGGTCGAGTCCGGCGGCGGCTCGGTCCGAATCGACGCGAGCGGCCTCAACTGCCACGAAGCCCCCTACGACCTGGTGCGCAAGATGCGGGCCTCGGTGCTGGTGCTGGGACCGCTGATCGCACGGCTCAAACGCGCCCGGGTCTCACTTCCGGGCGGCTGCGCCATCGGCGCCCGGCCGATCAACCTGCACTTGAAAGGCTTGGCGAGCCTCGGGGCCGAGATCGCACTCGAGCACGGCTACGTCACGGCATCCGCGGAACGGCTGAAAGGGGCCGAAATCTATTTTGACATCGTTACCGTCACCGGGACGGAGAACCTCATGATGGCGGCCGTTCTCGCCGAGGGCACCACCCTGCTGCGCAACGCGGCCCGGGAGCCGGAGGTGGTTGCCCTGGCCGATGTTCTGATCCGCATGGGTGCGGACATCGTCGGGGCCGGTACCCCCGAGATCACCATCCGTGGCGTGGGGGCGCTCAAACCGGTTGCGGCCACCATCATACCGGACCGCATCGAGACCGGCACCTTCATGGTGGCCGCCGCCCTCACGGGCGGGCACGTGATCATCACCGACTGCGAGCCGAACCATGTGGGTGCAACCATCGACAAGCTGCGTCAGGCCGGGGCCGAGGTCGCGGTGAGCGGCTCCACCATCACCGTCACCGGACGGGACAACATCACCAGCGTCGACATCAAGACCCAACCCTACCCGGGATTTGCCACCGACATGCAGGCGCAGTTCATGGTGCTGATGAGTGTCGCCGACGGCCTGAGCGTGATCTCCGAGACCATCTTCGAGAACCGCTTCATTCACGTCAGCGAACTCCGGCGCCTGGGGGCCGATATCCAGGTCTCCGGCAACATCGCCACCATCAAGGGCAGGCCGCGTCTTTCCGGGGCACCGGTGATGGCCACCGATCTGGGGGCGAGCGCCTGCCTCATCCTGGCGGGCCTGGTGGCGGACAACACGACGGAGGTCCAGCGGGTCTACCACCTGGATCGGGGCTATGAGGCCCTGGAGCGGAAGTTCGCAGCGCTGGGGGCGGCTATTAAACGCGTGAAATGACGGCAACGCTGAAAGCCCGATTCCTTGCCGCATCGGCCTATGCCCGGCCGGTGATCCCGCTGACCCTCTCCTTGATCGCCGGAATTGTCATCGGGTTGGAATGGCCCGAGGGAGCGGCCGCAGCACTCGCCGTCATCGGCGGCAGCGGTGCTGTGATCGCACGCTGCCTCGCGTGCCGCCGGCCGGCCGCGTTTTCCCCGCTGATCCTTTTCGCCGCCCTGGGCTACCTCTCTCTGCAGCCCTACGCCGTCCCACGCTTCCCCTCCGACCATGTGAGCCGGTTTCTCGACACCGGGCCCTGGGAGATCACCGGGGTCGTGGACGGCCGCCCCACGGAATACGAAAGCCGCACCCGGTTTGCCGTGGCGACGGAGCGCCTGGCGAGCGGCCCTGAATCCCACCGGGTCTCCGGCCTGCTGCGGGTGACGGTGGCCGGCCCGGGTGCCGGGGTTGCCCACGGCGACCGCATCGTCTTCCGCAGCCGGATCCGAACCATCCGCAATTTCAACAACCCGGGCGGGTTCGACAACTCCCGCCACATGCACCTGCAGGGCGTGTGGGGCAGCGCGTTTACGGACGCCGGGCAGCTGGTGCGGCTGGCGCCGTCGGCAGGCGGCCTGCGCCGTTTCGTCGATGCCGCCCGCACGGCCGTGGCCCGCCGGGTCGATGCCGCCGTCTGCTTCCCGGAGGCCGCGGTGCTCAAAGCGCTCGTTATCGGCGATCAGGCGGAGATCCCCCCGGACGTGCAGCAGGCCTTCCGCCGCACCGGGACCTCCCACATCCTGGCCATATCCGGGCTGCACCTCGGGATCGTGGCCTCGGCGGCCTTCGTGCTCTTCCGCTGGCTGCTCGCCTTCATCCACCCGGTCCTGTTGACCGGCTGGGCCCGCAAGGGGGCCGCCCTGTTGACCCTGGTCCCGGTGGGCCTCTATGCCCTGCTGGCCGGGATGTCGCCCTCCACCCAGCGCGCGCTCATCATGGCGGCGGTGTTTCTGCTCACCTTCCCGGTCGAGCGCGAGCACGACCTGATGAACACACTGGCCGTGGCGGCCCTTGCGATTCTCGTGGTGAGTCCGTCGTCGCTCACCTCGGTTTCTTTTCAGCTCTCGTTTGCCGCCGTGCTCATGATTCTATTCGGCCTCGCCCGGGTCCCTCGCCGGGAGGAGGCCGCTCAGCCGGTAGCACCGGGAGCCGCCGCGCGACTCAAGCGCGGCGCGTGGCTTTTTTTTCGCGTATCCATTTTCGCCACCGTCGGGACCTTGCCGCTGGTCCTGCACTATTTCAACACGGTCTCCTTCATCGGGCTGCTGGCGAACTGTATCGTCGTCCCGCTCATAGGGTACGTCGCGGTCCTGGCGGGACTGATCGGCGCTTGCCTGGTGCCGTTCAGCGACGCGGCCTCCAGTCTGTGTTTCGAGCTGGGCGGGGTTGCGCTGTCGGCATCGATCGCGGTCGTGCGGCAGATGTCCGGCCTGCCGTTTGCCGCCGTGAAGACGGTGTCCCCTTCGATCCTCGAGATGGTGTTGTTCTATGCGTCGGCTTGGTCTGTCATCCGCCTCATCCAAACCCGGCGGGTGCCGGCGGGCCGGCCGGCACCAGGAGGTGCTGCCGGTGCGCCGCCGCAACCACTTCGGCCGCTGCGGATCCGGCATGCGTTTCGGAAAGGCGGGGCGCTGGCCGCCCCGGGCGCCCGGGCGGCTGCCGCCCTGCTCGTTTTCTGCCTGGCGGCCGGGTGTGCGGATGCCGGCTATTGGCTCTATCAGCGCTTCTGGCACCGCGACCTGCGAATGACCCTGCTCGATGTCGGGCAGGGGAGTGCCGCCCTGCTCGAACTGCCCGGCGGCCGCACCGTGCTGGTCGACGGCGGCGGGACGGCCGACAACTCGGTCTTCGATGTCGGGGCGGCCGTCGTGGCGCCTTTTTTGTGGCGCAACAAGATCGCCACGATCGACACCGTCATTCTCACCCACCCCAACAGCGACCACCTGAACGGGCTGATCTTCATTGCCGAGAACTTCAACGTCGGCGCGTTGTGGGAGAACGGCGAACCGTGGCACACCTTGGGCTATAAAGCCTTGATGCGGGCGGTGGCCGAACACGGGATCCCCCGGCCGGGGTTGGCCGAGCTTGCGCAGGACTCCACCATCAACGGCGTGCGGCTGGAGGTGCTCTATCCGCCCGAGGATTTTCTCGCACGCCGGGAGGCCGAGCGCTTCCGTCGCGACGAAAACAACAACAGTCTCGTCACGCGTTTTTCCTTCGGGGAGGTTTCGATCCTGCTGCCGGGGGACATCATGCGGCCGGCTGAAAAAGAACTGGTGGCCACGGCCGGCGACCGTCTGAAGAGCCGGGTGCTGGTAGCCCCCCACCACGGCAGTCGGACATCGAGTTCCGAGGAGTTCGTGGCCGCGGTGGCGCCGCAGGCGGTGCTCATTTCCTGCGCCGATCGGCCGGGTTCGGGTATCCCTCACGCACAGACGCTCGAGCGCTATGCCGCCGCCGGGGCGCGGATCTACCGCACCGACCAAAACGGGGCCATCCGCATCACCACGGATGGACGTCGTCTTTCGATCACCGCCTTCATGGGCGCCGACTGAGATTCGGCCGTCAATGGCGGGAGGCAGCGCAGAGCGAGGAGGTATCCGCAGGGTGTTGAGGGGATTGAAGAAATGGTTCCGAGGCCCCTCTGGCGGAGAGGCCTCGGAGCTATACGGAATCTCAAAAGGGGCAGGCTAAAAGTCGATCTGCCACTTGGCGCCGGCATACCACTGATAGCCCTGGTCATTGCCGGCGACGTCGTCCATGTAGTCGTAGTAGCCGACTTCCGGGACCAGGTAGACGCCCGGGGCCAGGGTGATGACGGTCTGGGCGTAAGCAATCCAGGAGCCATCCGGCTGGGAAGGCCCGGGAGCGTTTTTGGCGTTGTCCATGCGGGGGCCTCCGCCGGTTTCGAACCTCAGGGTGTCGGATAACTTCCAGCCGCCCACCAGCATACCGGACCAGCTGTAGACGTCACGGACGCCATCGCCGTCCGTGCTCAGATAGGGCAGGCTGCTGGTGGCCGCGTTTGTGCCTGATTTCCAGTTGGGTGAGCTCCAGTTCGCGCCCCAGGCGGCCTGGGCGTTCACATAGAAAGCGCCGATGTTCCACTGGCCGCTGGCCCCAAGGACGTACGCATACACGTCGAGGTCTTTGGTGACGTTTCCGATGCCGTTCTCTTCGACCTGGTACCACTGGAAGCCGGCGAAGGGGCGAATGTACCCCGCGTTGAACTTGAAGTTGTAGGCTGCTTCGAGCTTCGGGAAGTAGGCGTCGGGATCGCCGCCGGTGGCGCCGTTGATGCCGGTGGCCGTGGTGCCGACGTCGTTGCCGTAGATCGGGGTCAGGGCGGCAAACTCGAAGTTGCCCACGTAGAGCCCGATGTAGGCCGGGCGTCTGCCGTGGAAGTGGCCGGTGCCCTCCATATCATTGTCCGAGTCGAAGACCTGGTTGCTCATGCTATTGTCGGTGACCGGTGAATAGTCCTTGCCGACCTTAAGGGACGCCGTGTCGGAAAACTGCCACTGGCCGTAAGCGAGCCGGGTGGTGACAGCGGTGTCCCCGCCGTCGCCGCCTTTGCCGAGTGCAAGCTCGACTCGGCCGGTGACCTTGTCGGCCTTGACCTTGGCGCCCAGGCGGGAGTTACTTTGAAAAAACCATTGAGTGGCCTGGTCATCGTCCTGGCCGTTGACGACCGCGTCGCCGTAATCACGGTCGACATAGAATGTAGAGACCCGGCCGCTGCCGTAGAACGACCAGTCGGCGGCCATGGCCGGGGCGGCCAGCATCAGGACCGCTAAGAGAAGCCAACTTTTTTTCATACGTCCATTCCTCCTTAGTAGTGTCGGTTTTAACCATGCCGAATAATTTCCTGCTGTTGGGTGATGGCTGCGTTTCTCCCTCTTTTCCTCAAGCCCGGCAGGCGGAAGCGTGATGACAAAAGCCTCCGGCCCTGGTATGGCTGAAGCCGGAATGGTTGCTGGATACATCCAAGCCTTTCCCGAAATCGAGCAAACTTTTTAGCCGGCAGCCTTAAGAACGCCAGGGAGAGATTATGGCAGACTCCTTTCGGAACAGGTGGCTGACGTGGCTCGCTATTGCCGGGGCCCATTTCGGCCTGAGCCATCTCATTCTCCCGCTCACCATGGCCCTGACATCGCAGGCGGCAGGGAGTGCCGATGGCCCAGGGCTGGCTGTCACCCTGCTGGTGCGTGCGACGAAGCTGCTCCATTTCCCGCTGGTTACCCTGGCACTTTTCCCGCGCGAGTGGTTTCCGGGAAACTGGGTCTACGTCCCCATGGCGGCGAACAGCGCGATTTGGGCCTGTGCGGTTTATTGCCTGATCGGCCTGTACCGCCGGCTCGGCCGGCGTTGACTTGCCGTCTATGTCTTGCGCCGGTGTTTCCGCACCGAGAAGCCGAAGCGGCCCAGGCTGCGGCCCAGCGCAAAATACTCCCCATGGGCGAACGCCAGCAGGCCGGCGTCTTCCACCCGCAGCCGCCCCTTTGCGTCGAGCAGGCCGGCGTGCACCTGCACGGCGACGACCTCCGCCAGGAACAGGGTGTGTGAGCCCAGATCAAGCCTTTTCTGAACCCGGCACTCGATGTTGAGCGGGCACTCCAGGACAATCGGGCAGTTGACCTTCAAGGCCGGGGCCGGTGTCAGCCCCGTGGCGGCGAACTTGTCCGCCTTGCGGCCGGAAACCATCCCGCACCAGTCCGTCGCCCGGGCCTGCCGAACGGAGGGCAGGTTCACCACGAACTCGCCTGTGGACTGGAGGATGTCGTAGGAATACCGCTCGGGCCGGACGGCGATCGAGAGCATGGGCGGGTCGCTGCACACGCTGCCGACCCAGGCGATGGTGATCAGGTTCGGCTTCGACCCCTCTGCGGCCCCGCAGCTCACCAGCACCGTGGGGACCGGCGCCAGCATGTTGCCCGGCTTCCAGGATATTTTTTTGATGCGTTCGCTCTTGGGCATGGGTGTGACCACTTCTAATTCTTGTGCATCAACCAATCCGTCAGCAGCCTCACCCCGAAGCCGGTCCCGCCGACGCCGCAGTAGGCGCTTTCCTTTTTCTGGTAGGCCGGGCCGGCGATATCGATGTGGGCCCAGGGGGTGTTGCCGACGAACTCAGACAGGAACAGGGCGGCGGAGATCGCACCGCCCTCGCGGGCGCTCGGCATGTTGTTGATGTCGGCGAAGCTGCTCTTGAGAAGCTCCTTGTAGTCCTCCGGCAGCGGCAGGGGCCAGCAGCGCTCCTGTGTGCGGCCGGCGGCGGCGAGAAGCTCCGCCCTGAGCGTCTCGTCGCTGGCAAAGACGCCGGCGATCTTCTCCCCCAGCGCCACGACGCAGGCGCCGGTCAGGGTCGCGACATCGATCATCACGCTTGGCTTATAGGTCTTGACGGCGTAGGCCATGGCGTCCGCCAGGATCAGCCGGCCTTCGGCGTCGGTGTTGCCGATCTCGACGGTCTTGCCGGAAAAGCTCGTCACGATGTCCCCCGGCCGCGTGGAACGACCCGAAAGCATGTTTTCGACCAGCGGGATCACGCCGACGACGCGGCGGCTGAGCTTGAGTGCGGCGGCGGTGAGCAGGGTGGCGGCAACGGCCGCCGCTCCGGCCATATCGCACTTCATGTCGCCTATGGATGGGCCGGTCTTGATGTTGAGGCCGCCCGAGTCGAACGTGACCCCCTTGCCCACCAGCACGACGGTGTCCCGCCTGCTGCGGGGTTTGTGCTCGAGTACCACCATGGCCGGTCGGTTCGCGCTGCCGGCGGCGACGGCGAGCAGCGCGCCGAATTTGCGGCGGCGCAGCTCGGCCTCGTTGAAGACCTTCGCGGAGAGGCCAACTTTTCTGGCCTCGGCGGTGATCAGACGCGCGAGCTCGGCGGGGGGCTTCTCGTTTGATGGCGTGTTGACCCACTCCCGGGCGAGGACGGTCCCCCGGCAGACCATTTCGACCTCGGCCGGCAGGCGGGCGAATTCGCGCTGCGTGGGGCCGTCGACGACGAGCTCGATGCGGGCGAGTGGTTTAAGCTCCTTTTCCTGCCGGTAGCGGTTGAACACGTGGTTGCCGAGATACGCGGCCTCGAGCAGCGCCTTGAGCAGCGCCGGCACCGCGAGCCCGACGGCCTTGGCCTCCGGCACGGCGACCCACAGCCGGGACACGTCCATCTGGATGCAGCGCTTGAGGGCCTTGCCCACCATCTGCCGCAGCGCCTCGGCGTCGAGTGCCTCCGCCTTGCCGAGCCCACGCAGCATCACCCGCTCGGCGGCTATCCCCTGCGGGTTGTAGAGGACGACTTCCTGGTCCTTCTTGCCCTTGAACTCCTTGAGCTTGAGCGCCTGCTCGATCAGCGCAACGAGGGGCGGGGACTTGTGGATCGGCTTGTCCTGGCAGACGGGAACAAGCAGGGTCTTGATCTTCTCGCGTTTCAGGTGGACTGTGGTCAGGTGCAGCATGGCGCGTTCTCCTGGTGGTGTTGTTGCGGGATGAACTCCGAATCCTTGTGGTGCATCGTTTCGGCGAACTTCTGAAAGGAAGTCGGTGGGCCCAGTGTCATTTGCGTTCCACGTGAAGTTCGTTTCGGGCCGGTGCGCCCGCCTCCGGCCTGCAATCTTGCCGCACTATAGAGGAGACTTCGCGGAAGTGTCAAATGCAAAACCGCGGGCGTTTCACTCCGCCATCCGTAGCGGGAAAAGCGCCGCGGGACATCGCCGAACACGGCGGGTTTAGGCAGGCGGGCCTTGCGAAACGGGCCGCAGCCGAAGCGGGCCCGCGGGTCGCCCTGGGGGCCGCGCGGGTGAAAGCGGTCGAGGCAGTCGATGTAGGAGACCCGGCAGCCGTGCTGCCGGAGGATGCCCGCCAGGGTCAGCAGCCCCAGGGGTCCGGCCCAGAAATCGTGCGCGGCGAAGTCGTGGATCCAGGGGTTGACGAGCAGGATGTGCGGGGTGTCGGTCGGCACGGCCGCGCGGCCGCAGTTCCTGTGCCGCGGGTGAACCGGCGGCGCCGTCATCCGTCTTCGTCGTCGGTGGCGAAGTAGACCATCGAGGTCTTCTTGAGCTCCTCGCGGCTGAAGAGCAGGCGGTAGTCGGGCGCCCCCGCCGCCGCCGACATCCGGCGTGCGGTTTCGCGGCAGGCCTCCTCGCTCTCGGCATGGATCATCGTGTAGAGGTTGTAGGGCCAGGAGGGGGTGGGGTTGCGGCGGTAGCAGTGGGAGACCTGCCGGAAGGAGGCCATGGTCCGTCCCACCGCGTCGATGCGCGCCTCGTCCACCTGCCAGGCGGCCATGGCGTTGGCGGTGTAGCCCGTGCGCTGGTGGCGCAGGGTGGCGCCGAAGCGGCGGATGACCCCCCGCGCGGACAGGCCGCGCAGGGTTTGCAGAAGGGCCTCCTCCGGGATGTCCAGCTTGCGGGCGATCTCGAGGTACGGGCGCTCCGTGACCGGCATGTCCTCCTGGATGGAGGCGATGATTTTTTTTTCGACGTCGGTCAGCATGACGCGTGATAAGGTTTGTTGAGTTTGTTGGGTTTATGGGGTTTGTTGGGTTGAAGCCCAACCGGAGTTATTAACTCAACAAACTCAACAAACCCCATAAACCCAATAAACGTTTCACTTGCTCTTGTCCGGAAACAATCTGCGGATGTCCGCCGCGGTCGCCCGGCAGACGCCGCGTTCCGTGATGAGGCCGGTGACCAGGTGTGCCGGGGTCACGTCGAAGGCGAAGTTGGCGGCCGGGCTTTTCTCCAGGCAGATCCGGACGCGGACCGGGCGTTCGCCGTCCCACCCCTGCACCCAGCGCACCTCGTCGGGGTCGCGTTCCTCGATGGGGATGTCGGCCACCCCGTCGCGCAGGTTCCAGTCGAAGGTGCTGGAGGGCAGCGCGACATAAAACGGCACACCGTTGTCCTTTGCGGCGAGGGCCTTGAGATAGGTGCCGATTTTGTTGGCGACATCTCCGGTGGCCGTGGTGCGGTCGCTGCCGACGATGACGAGGTCCACCCTCCCATGCTGCATCAGGTGCCCGCCGGCGTTGTCGGTGATCACCGTGTGCGGGACGCCGACCTCTGCCAGCTCCCATGCGGTGAGACGTGCTCCCTGGTTGAGCGGGCGGGTTTCATCCACCCAGACGTGCAGGTCGATTCCGCGATCGAAGGCGGCATAGATCGGGGCCGTCGCCGTGCCGTATTCGACGCAGGCGAGCCAGCCGGCGTTGCAATGCGTCAGTACGTTAACGGTTCGACCGTGCTTGGAGCGGCTGAGCGCTTCGATGATGGGCAGCCCGTGAAGGCCGATGCTGCGGCAATTGGCGGCCTCCTCCTCGGCGAGAGCGGAGGCGCTCTCTCGGGCACGGGCGACTCGGCGGCCGGGGTCCGTTTCGGACAGCACGTCTCCAAGCGTCCGGTCAACGGCCCAGGCCAGGTTGACGGCCGTCGGCCGGGCCGCCGTGAGGCGCGCGGCCTCCGCCTCGATGTAGCCCCGGCCCCCTCCGTTTTCGGCGGCCGCGGCTGCGGCCAGGACCAACCCGTAAGCGGCCGTGACACCGATGAGAGGGGCGCCCCTGACCATCAGGGTTTGGATGGCGTAGATGGCATCGTCGACCGTTCGGAGTTCCGCCTCCACGCGTTCGTGGGGCAGGCGCCGCTGGTCGATCACCTTAACGGGCCCGCCGGGATCATCCTGCCGGATCGGCCGTGGTTTTTTCGTTTCAGATGGCATGCGCTCAGAACTAAGACAGGACGAACTCCGCCGGGACCCGGCCTTCCAAAACGTGGGCTTGGAAGACCTTTTGCATCTTTTCGGCGTTCATCTGTTGATAGACGACGGGTTGAGATCCCGCAATCGTCACACTGACGTTGGGTTCGGTTGCACACTTGCCCATGCAACCGCCGGCGGTGACCTGAATGCCGTCGCGGCCCGAAACGGATACCGCTTCCAGGAGGGCCTTCATCACCTCGCGGGCGCCGGCGGCGATCCCACAGGTGCCCATGTGAACGGTGATGAACGTGTCGGCCCCGCCCAGGCGCAAGGCGATTGATTTTCCCGCCTTATCCCGGATGCGTTCCAGGTCTTCATAGGTCAGTTTTGTCATATTTACCCTCCCTCGGAGATGACCTGTTCGTGGTGCCGGATGTCAGATTTTTCAGCGACCGCCGGATGGCCACCGTGAGGTGGTGAAGCACCGTGGGATCGCTCAAGGCCCGCCCCTCCAACTCCGAATTCAGTTCGCGGGTGTTCAGTGTAAGATGCTGTTCATCTACCCTGTGAGTATAGGTAAAGTCAACATCTGGATTGGCCGACAGCACCACTCCGATCGTGGCGGCGATGTCGCCCATGGGGGCGAGATCGATATGGCTGCGCCGGAAGTCCGCCCGAACCGAGGTCCCTCTCCCCGGCTGCGTCGTGACCGCCAGGTCGCCGTCGCAGCGTTTCGCCGCGGCGGCCAGCAGGGAAAGCCCCAGCCCCACCCGACGGGTCTTGCGGGTCGTGACAAACGGGTCCTCGAGATGCCGGATCTTCTCCTCCGGCATACCCCTGCCGTTGTCGCGCACCCAGATGGACAGGCGGTCGGCCGCCGTGGATTCCTCCACCCGGACGGCAATGCGGTCGGCGCCGGCGGTCAGGGCATTTTCGACCAAGTCCAGGATGTGAAGCGATAATTCGCGCATGTTGCACTCCACCCGGTCCGTGGGATTGGCAAAACCAAGCAAAGGGCTCTCATCCCACGATGCCTCTTCCATGTTCTCCGCGCAGGGCCCGGCCCAGTTCCTCGAAGGTCGGTTCGGCCATGCGCATCCGGGTGTGAACACGGCCGATGTCCGCCAGCCTGTGGGCATCGGAGGAGGTTAGGCACGGACGACTCCCCACCTCCGGCAGGATCTCGCGCGCCCGGGCCAGCGGGATTCGGGCCGAGACTTCCAGCCCGTCGAGAGCGAGCCGGGGTGGGATGAAACCGAGCTGGCTGATGATGCCGTTGGCCGGGCGGTCGATGTGGGCGGCCAGGCACAGGCCGCCCATCTCGTGGGTGCCGCGCACGATTTGTTCCACGCTCAAGCCGGTCGCGCCGATCAGGAGCCGGGGGTTTTCAGCCACCACCTCATCGGCGTCATTGGCGACGATCTGGTCGCCGAAGACCTCCGGCCGGTTTTCACCCGGCAGGTGGGCATAGATGAGCGCCTGCATGGCCAGCGCCGGGTCCATCCCGCCAAAGAGGGCGAGCATGTGCACTTCCTCGCGGGAGCAGATTTCCAGCCCCGGGATCACGGCGATACCCGCGCGTTGTCCCTCTGCGGCCACGGCGGCACTGTTCTCGCTGGAATTGTGGTCGCAGACCGCGATCAGGTCCAGGCCGGACTCTATGGACCTGCGGATGATCCGGCGGGGGGACATCTCCCAGTCGGCGCAGGGCGAAAGACAGGTGTGGATGTGGAGGTCGGCCCTGAATTTCTTCAGCACGATGACTCCCGGCATAACCGCGGGCGGGTTACTCCGACGGGCGGCCGTCCACGCCGGCCACATACAATTTCCCGGCCAGTTCGAACGCCGAGTTCGGCCAGATCAGAATCGGCATGTGCTCGGCGTCGGCCCGCGCCACGGTCTGTGGTTCCGGCTCCCGGCCGCCGGTCAGGACCACGGCGGCCATCTCCCGCAACAGCGCCACGGCGACGATGTTCTGGTGCCCCTGGACCGTCAGCCACACGCAGCCGATGGGTGCATTGGCCATGACGTCGCTCAGCAAATCGCCGCAATAGCCCCGGCGGACCTCGCGGTCGAGGCCCTCTGCGCCGGCGGCCACCTTCAATCCGTAGTATTCGGCAAGTTCCTTGACGATCATGTCCGCTCTCCTAATCAGTCATCTCCGGTTTCGGGCGATAAAATCTTTTTTTCCGCACGGCGCGCCTGCAGCCAGATGCAGTCGTCCAGCGAGGCCTTCCCCCGGATGATGTCCTCGGCCAGGGTCCGGCAGTCCGGAGCCCCGCAGGCCCCGCAATCCCGCCCCTCGATGACGTCCAGGGTCCTTTCGATCCGCTCCAGCTCGCCCAATGAAAGGGCCGATATCCGGGTGCCGAACAGATGCGTCAGCACCATGGGGCTCTTGTCGGGCTGGAAGCGCCCTTTGTCGTACTGGTGCCGGATCGACTCCCGCGGCAGCCGGCTGCCCAGGCCGAAGACGTTGACCATTTTCTGCACGGTGCGCTTGGCCACGTACTTGTCGACCGCGGTGAGCACACCCCCGATGCAGCCCTCGCGGCAGGTTCGAAACTCGATGTATTCGACGTCCTTGAGAAGTCCCATCTCGATCTTGTGCAGATAGGAGATGGTTTCCTCCATGCCGTGCACGGCCAGGGATTTTTCCACATCCAGGTTGGCGATCTCGCCGCCGGAGATGGCGCCGAGGGCGGCGTTGGCGGTGGAACAGGTCTCGAACTCGAAATGGGTCTCTGAGAATGGAATGCGATCGGAGGCGATAACGGTTTCAATCCGCCGCTTGAGCTCCGGGTAAATTTCGTTGATGCCGATGGCGGCGCGGCAACCCAAAGGCGGCGCTGCGGGCTGATCCGGGGGTTGTTCCGCCAGAGTCGGGCAGGGGTTGATGTAATAGAGGGTAACCTTCCGCCCCGTTTCAGCGTAGGCGGGCAGGATCTGCTCCTGTACTTCCCGCGTCATGAGGGCCACCGGCCGGAGTACGGGTAGAACATGGGTGAGCAGGCCGGGAAACCGGAAGGCGATGAGCCGCACCACCACCGGGCAGATGGGCGAGATGAGCGGCCAGGGGGACACACGGGAAACGCGGTTGCGCCGGATGAACTCATCGGTCGCCCACTGGAACATTTCCAGGAAGAACGACATGTCGATGGTGTGGTGGAACCCCATTTGCCGCAATCCCGTCAGGACGCCGCCGGGCATTGCGCCAGGGTACTGCGCATAGAGCACGGGCGAGACCAGGGCGACGGCCACATGGTCGTCCCCGATATGCTCGGGCCTACGGGTGGCGGCGCTGACGGCGCCGGCGGGGCAGGCCTGGATGCAGGCCCCGCAACCGATGCACTGGGCGACAATGCGGATCGAGCGGTGGTGCCGGATACGGATCGCCTTGGTCGGGCAGACCCGCAGGCAGGCGGCGCAGCCGGTGCAGCGCTCTTCGTTGAACCGGACGTAGTTCGAGAGTTGCGGCTCGCTGGTCACGTGTTCTTTCCCGCTTCCTGGATGCGAAACGTCATCCGGACGCGAGTCCCTTGGCCGATCTTCGATTCGATGAGGATCTCGTCGGCGTTATTCTTCATGTTCGGCAGGCCCATGCCGGCGCCGAATCCCATCTCGTGCAGCTCATCCGAAGCCGTCGAGAAACCCGGCTGCATGGCGCGTTCGACGTCTGCGATCCCGGGACCCGGGTCGGTCACTTCGAGGACCAACCGGTCGGGGTCGATGTCGACACTCAGGTAGCCGTCCTCTGCGTGCATCACCACGTTCATTTCACCCTCGTAGCTGCAGACGGCGACGCGCCGGGTGAGCCGGGGGTCGAAGTGAATGGCTTTGAGCAGGCCCTGGAGGCGGATGGACGCTTCGCCGGCGTGGACGAAATCCCTCGCCTTGATGAAGAAGCTTTTTCTGAGGCCGGCCATGATGATCGGGCCCTGGGGTGTGCCGCTGTTTTTGTGCCTGCGCGGCGGACGGCGGTATCGCCCGACCGGGGACCCCCGAAAAAGAAAAGTTGCCAAGCAACATGTGCCGATGCGGAGGGGGCGGGCGGCTCACTATCGGTGTCCGTTCAGCCCGCTCAACCCATGGGCGTGGAGCCTGCCGCAGGAAACGAACATGGAATGCGGGGCCGACATGAGCGGCATTCCGCCGGCGCGGGCCAGTTCGAGAACTTCCGGGGGCGCAGTTTTACCGCGGACGAAGACGATGACGCTGACCCCGGCGATGCTCGCCGTGCGGATCACCTGAACCGTGGTGAGACCCGTCAGCAGCAGGCTGCCCTCGGACGGGCCTGCCAGGATGTCGCTCATGAGGTCGCTGGCGCCGCAGCGTGTGATGTCGATGCCGAGCTGGTCTTCACCGACGAGAAGGGTCGCGTCCAGTGCCCGGGCGATCTCGGTCAGCTTCATGGGTCGCACCCGTCCGAGTTGATGTATGGGTGAGGTGTTCGCGTCCCAGCGAACCCACATGGCCTTGCCGGCCGGTGAAGGGTAAAGAGCGTGAACTGCAAAAGCGAGCGCATTCCCCGCCGCTTGCGGCAGGAATCGTCAATCTTCGAAACCAGTATATTCAGTTGTGGGTTGCGGTGTCAAGGCGATGCATCCGAAGGGGCTGGGATTGGTCATGGCTCAGGGCTGCACCTTGAGAGCGAACTCGACCCTCCACGATCGGGACCCGTCGTTCACGATCACGTCGTCTTTGCGGATCCGCGTGATGGTGTATCCGTCAACGGTCTCGCCCTCCTTGACGATGTGGCCGTTGATGACCGCGATGCGTCGCGCGGCAACACCGTGCCAGGCAATCGCCATCACCTTCAATTTGGAGTCATCCAGGCGGCTGAGGGTGTCCTCCGGAGCCCGGGTGGCCGCTGGGCGGTTGGGGGGAGGGGTTTCCCGGGCGGGTGCCGCTCTCTGGGCCGAGGCCGACGGGCGCTCGGCCGAAGAGGCGTCAGGCGCTTCTTTCGGCAAGGCGCGGGCGGCGGCCTTGGCGGCCCGGGCCGGGGACGCCGGTTTTTGGCCCGCGGTCGCCTTCGACGCATCCGCCGGAACCGGGGTGGGTGCCGCAACGGAGGCGGCCTGGCCGGGGGGGGGCTGCGCCGCAACGGGGGGAGATGGGGCGGCCGTCTTCCGGTCGGGCAGTTTGGCACGAAAGGCGTCCGCGTCGGCCGGTGCGCTGTCAGCCGCCGCTGTAACGGGCTTGCCGCCGCGGGGGTCCGCCTCTCCCGACATCCAGCCCTGGATCAGAATCCCGGCGGCCAGGACGAACACTGCCGCCAACCCCATGTAAATAATTTTGGAGGTCAGCCGGCGCCCGCGGTGCCGTTTCCCGAAAACCGTGCGCGGGTTGAGGGCTTGCGCGGGGTTCAGGAACTCCTCCGACGGAGCGGATTCTTCGATCTTCTTCAGGGCCTTTAATATTGAGCTCAACGGTGGTTATCCTCGACGGCGTTGTGAAGGGTCGGCCGCTTTCGTGTCGGCGGCGGGTTTGAGCGGCGCTGCCTCAGGCGCCGGCGCCGGGGACGATGACGATGGCGCAGGAGCGGCGCCCGGGGCAGCGGGAGCGGTCGTTGCCGCCGCGGGCTTCCGGAAAAGGGTCGCCACCCTCTCGCTCAACTCGTTGTGGTAGAGCCATCCGAATATCAGGGCGCAGAGGATGAGAAAAACCGCTAACGCTTTCTTGCCGTCCATGAGGAAGATGCTGCCCGGCCGGCCCCGGCCGGTCATCTCCTTGATGGCATGCCGGGCGAGCGGCCCCGTGACCGTGGGCCGATTGAGGCTGAAAGCGGCAAGCAGGGCGCGGTCGCAGGCAATGTTGATCAGGCGGGGGATCCCGCGGGAATAGTTGTAAATGCGGCGGCAGGCGCCTTTGGCAAAGATCGGGGTGCGCTTGTGGGAGGCGATGTTCAGCCGGTACTGGATGTAGTCCCGGGTGTCCTTGAAGTTCAGGGGCGTGATCTGGTAGCGCAGGGAGATGCGCTGCCCGATCTGGCGCAGGTCGTGGGAGTCGAGCATCTCCGCCAATTCGGGCTGGCCGACCAGGATGATCTGCAGCAGTTTTTCCCTGCTCGTCTCGAGGTTTGACAGCAGGCGCAGCTGTTCCAGCACGATCTTGCTGAGGTTCTGGGCTTCGTCGATCAGGACGATGACCCGTTTGCGCTCCGCCTTTTTCCGGATGAGGAAGGCATTGAGTTTGTCGATCAGGTCCTTGGTGTTGTCGGCGTCGTAGCGGATGCCGAACTCGTCGTTGATGGTCTTGATCAGCTGCTTCGGGCCCAGCTTGGGGTTGAAAATATAGGCCGCGACCGTGTTCTCGTCGAGATTTTCCAGGAAGGCGCGGCAGAGCGTGGTCTTGCCCGTTCCCACCTCTCCCGTGATTTCGACGAACCCGTCTCCCTGCGAAATGGCATAGTTCAGGTGCGCCAGCGCCTCCTCGTGGCTTCGGCTCAGGAACAGGTATTCCGGATTCGGCACGAGCTTGAACGGCTTTTCCTTGAATCCGAAATAGGTGTTGTACATGGTTTCGTGTTCCTTGAAGCGGGCGCCTGCTGAATGCCGACGGGCCGGCGCCTTTCCGGGAAGGGTGAGCGAAACGGCTGCCGGGGGCGGCGATTCCCAAAAAATTTCTATTGGTTATGAGATAGTATAGAAAATCGGGCTGCACCTGTCAATACGGGGAGGGCTGCGCAGGCGCCGCGCAAGGAGGACCGGATCAGATCAGGCTGTAACAGAATTTTTCAAACAGGTCCCGGTCGAACTTACCGGCTTCGACGTCGCGCTTGAGAAGCTGCAACGTCTCCAGGGGGTCCATGGCGCGGCGGTAGGGACGGTCCTCGTTGGTCAAGGCTTCGTAGCAGTCGATGATGCCGATCAGTCGGCCGTTGAACGAGATCTTCCGCAGGCCCGTGGGGTAGCCGCTGCCGTCGAGCTTTTCGTGGTGCTCGCGGGCCCCCTGCGCCACGTCGTCCCCGAGCCGGTTGATATCGCGGATGAGCCGGTCCCCGATGGCCGGGTGCGATTTCATGATCTCGAACTCCTCGGCGGAGAGCTTGCGCGGGGCTTGAAGGATATCGGAGGGTATCTCGGATTTGCCCACATCGTGCAGCAGCGCACCCAGGCCGAGACGCTTGGTTTCCCGCAGCGTGAGGCCGGAGTGAAAACAGAAGCTCAGGGTCAGGGCCATGACATTGATCGAGTGGATGACGGTCGTGTAGTCCTTGCTGGAGATGGTGGCAAAGGTCCGCAGGATGCCCGGCTGGTTGGAGTAGCCTCTCACCAGGATGTCCATGGTCCCCGGCAGGGCCTGCAGCATGCCGGCTCGCGGCTCCGCCAGCGTTTCGGACACCAGATCGCACAACGTCGATTTCACCGCCGAGACGTCGCCGGTGTCGATGCTGCGGGCGATCTCGACGTTGAAGCCCTTGTGCACTTCCGTGGCGGCGGTCATCCGGTCCTTTTGCTG
Organism: Desulfobacterales bacterium; assembly: GCA_035467535.1. Classification (GTDB taxonomy): domain Bacteria; phylum Desulfobacterota; class Desulfobacteria; order Desulfobacterales; family SpSt-501; genus SpSt-501. Next base: position 4,950 of record DATITS010000116.1, on the reverse strand, counting down.
AATGTGCAGGCGCGGATGCAAGCCTTCGCTGACCCGGAGCTCGGAGATTCCCAGCCCGGGCGGCTTGTAGAGCTTGAAGACATCCGGCGCCGGCTCGTGATAGAGGGGCACCCGGATGTAATAGCGAAGCTGCGAGCTTCGGACGGGTATGTAGTGACTGTTCAATGATCGTATTCCCCGCGCGGCCACGCTTGACCCTTGGAGGGGCTCTGCCGCTGATCTCTTCATCGGCATAATCCCACGAAAAGTTGAGGGTTTTCCAAATCTCAAATTGTCTATTGAAACCGGCGCTGGAAGTGATGTAAGTCTGCTACGTATTGATATCGCTTCTGGTTCAACACCCTGTTCAACCCTTGGATACTGAATCCATCCCGCTGCCCGGGATGGCAGCTGGCTTTCACGAAAGCCGATGAGTGTCGCGATGGCCGCTGAGCGCCCCAACGCGTTGCCCTCCGAGGCCGGTCGCCGGCCGCCGGAAGAGAGTTTGGCTCAGGCGTCCGTCCGGCGCTTCGCCGCGACGCACTTTGCCGGCTCCCGGGGAAGCCACGCCTGGGACCACACCCTGCGGGTTTATCGCCTCTGCGAGCATATCGGTCATGCCGAAGGGGCCGACATGGAGGTGTTGCGAATCGCAGCCCTGCTGCACGACATCGGTCGCCTGGAGCAGGACGCCTCGGGCGGCGCCGTCTGCCACGCCGAAAAAGGCGCCGAGATGGCGCAGCCGGTCGTGGCCGGGCTCGGCCTGACCCCCGCCCAGAGGGACAACGTTCTGCACTGCATCCGGTCCCATCGGTTCCGCGGCGGTCAGACACCGGCGACATCGGAGGCCCGGGTCCTTTTCGACGCGGACAAACTGGACGGGATCGGCGCGGTGGGTGTCGCGCGGGCGTTTCTGTTTGCCGGCGAGGTGGGCGCCCGGCTGCACAGCCCGGAGACCCGGCCCGAGCACACCCGGGCCTACACCGCGGACGACACCGGCTACCGCGAGTTCTGCGTCAAGCTCTGCAAGGTCAGGGATCGCATCCTGACCTCCGAAGGCCGCCGGATAGCGGCCGAGCGCCACGACTTCATGGAAGCGTTTTTCAGCCGGTTCCTGGAGGAATATGACGGCCTGAAGTAGCTTCGGGTGACGGGCGTTGATGACAAGCGATGAACGGCGTTTCAGCTGAAACCGGGAAGGAGTCCATGTTATGTCGATCAATGTCGTCGAGCGGATTGACGATCGGGTCAAGGTCCGCCACCTGCTAGTGAGTGTCTCGGACAAGCGGGGCCTGGACGAGTTCATCCCCACGCTCGTGCGGCTCAACCCGGAGCTGCGCATTTTTTCCACCGGCGGGACCTTTGCGCATCTGGAAAAGATCCTGGGGCCGTCCGCCGGCCGGCACCTGACCCAGGTCGCGGACTACACCGGACAGCCCGAGACCCAGGGCGGGCTCGTCAAGACCCTGGATTTCAAAATCTACCTGGGGCTTCTGACGGAGACCTACAACGCCGCCCACCAGGCCGATCTCCAGCGGACCGGCGGAGTCGCCATCGATCTGGTGGTGGTCAACCTCTACCCGTTCCGGGAGACCATCGCCAAGGCCGGAGTCAGCCTCGAGCAGGCGCGCGGCAACATCGACATCGGCGGGCCCTGCATGATCCGGGCCGCGGCCAAGAACTTTATCCGGGTGGCACCGGTGGTCGATCCGGCGGACTACGGCGCGATCGCATCCGAGCTTCAGGCGCACGCCGGGGCCACCACGCTCGCCCTGCGCTTCCGCCTGGCCGGCAAGGCCTTCGAGCACACTGCGGCCTACGACCGCGCCATCGCGGACTACCTGGGCCGGCAGTCGGCCGCCGATGTGAACGGGTGTTACCGGTATCAGTAAAGAAAGGAGGCGCCCCATGCCCCAAGACCTAAAGAAAATGTACCGCACCATCATGGACGATCATTTTCCGCCGCAGATGGAAATCAGTTTCGTGGACGGGAAAAACCGGCAGACCCTCATGTACGACAAGGTCACCTGGGTGATCGAGGGCCTCGAGAAGGGGCTGCGCTACGGGGAGAACCCGGGCCAGGAGGCGGCCCTGTACCAGCTCGTCAACGGCAACCTGGTGCTGGGGCAGGTGAAGAACATCCAGCCCGGGAACTACCTCGCATCCGACGTGGAGCTGCTGCAGTCCGGCAAGCACCCGGGCAAGACCAACATCACCGACGCGGACAACTCCCTCAACATCCTGCGCTATTTCACCGACCGGCCGACCGTGGTGATCGTCAAGCACAACAACCCGTGCGGAGTGGCGCGGGCCGACAGCCTGGCGGAGGCCTACCACAAGGCCAACATGGCCGACCGGGTTGCCGCCTTCGGCGGGTGCATCGCCTGCAACCGGCCGGTGGACAAAATTACGGCCGAAGCCATCTGCCGGCAATATGCGGAGGTGGTCGTGGCGCCCGAGTTCGAGGAGGGCGTGATGGACATCTTCGGCCGCAAGAAGAACCTGCGGGTCATGCGCATCGGGAACATCGAGCGGCTGCAGGGGTTCGTCGGCAAGACCTTTGTGGACCTGAAGAGCCTGGTCGACGGCGGGCTCATCGCCCAGTGGTCGTTCGTGCCGGTCACCCGCGGCGCGGCGGACCTGGCGCTCGCCGAGTGCGACTACAAGGGCCGGCACTATCGCGTCAACCGGCCGCCGACGGCCGAAGAGGTCGATGACCTGCTGTTCGGCTGGTACGTGGAAGCCGGGGTGACGTCCAACTCCATCATCTATGTGAAGGACCAGGTGACGGTCGGCATCGGCACCGGCGAGCAGGACCGCGTGGGGGTCGCCGAAATCGCCCGCGACAAGGCCTACCGCAAGCTGGCCGACCGTTACTGTTTCGAAGCCTACGGGATTGCGTACAACGACATGAAGGAGGCCGGCAAGAAGGCCGAGATCGACGCCCGGGTGGACAAAGAGAAGGGCGGGCTGATCGGTGCGGCCATGGTGAGCGACGCCTTCTTTCCGTTCCGCGACGGGGTGGACGTGGGCATCGGCGAGGGTATCCGATCCGTGATCCAGCCGGGCGGCTCCGAGAACGACTACCAGGTGATCGAGGCCTGCAACGAGGCCGATGTCGCCATGGTGTTCACGGGCCAGCGCTCCTTCAAACATTAGCAGGGGGGGTGAAAAAATGCGCCTCAGGCCGGAAACCGGCGTTGCGCGGGGTTCGGTAATGCTCACATGTTGGCCAAAATCCCGCGGCGGCTGTTTTTTGCGCAATTGACAAAGCCGGCGGGTTTGGATAGAAAAACCACAAGATAACCCGGGGTCGAGCCCAATTTCGCCAGGACGTGTGAAGAGCCTATGAACGACACTACCGATCCGATCATCATCAACGGCAACCGCTTCGCCTTCGAGCCGGGTGAAACCATCCTGGAGGTGGCGCGGCGCAACTCCATCGACATTCCGACACTGTGCCATCTCAAAGGGGCCTTGCCCACCGGCGCCTGCCGCGTCTGCGTCGTGGAGGTTCAAGGCGCCCGCTCCCTGGTCGCCTCCTGCGCCATGCCGGCGGCTGCCAAGATGGTGGTTCAAACGGAATCCCCCAAGGTGGTCGCCGCCCGGCGCATGGTTATTCAACTGCTGCTCGCATCCGGAAACCACAACTGCGCCGTGCGCGGCTCGGACGGACGCAACTGGACGGATTTCCAGATGACGGTCCAGCGCGCCGACAGCAGCCAGGAACTCTGCCCGGTCTGGGGGGATTGCCGGCTCCAGGACCTGGCCTACCGCTACCAGGTCAGCGGTGAACGGTTTGAGCCCACCCAGGCCCGCTATCCCATCGAAGACGTCAACCCCTTCATCGTGCGCGATTTTTCGCGCTGCATCATGTGCGGCCGCTGTGTGCAGGCCTGCAACGAAATCCAGGTCAACCAGGCGATCCACTTCGGTTTCCGCGGCGCCAAGAGCAAGATCATCACCGCTGGCGACCGGCCCTATCGCGACTCGGACTGCGTGTTCTGCGGCGAGTGCATCCAGGCCTGCCCGACGGGAGCGCTGGTGGCAAAGGATGTGCGCTACACGGTGCGGCCCTGGGAAACCCGCAAGGTGCGCACCACCTGCTCCTACTGCGGCGTCGGGTGCCAGATGGACCTGCACGTCAAGGACAACCGGGTGGTTCAGGTCACCGGGGTTGAAAACACGCCGCCCAACTTCGGCAGCCTCTGCGTCAAGGGCCGTTTCGGCTTTGACTTCATCAGCAGCCCCGAGCGCCTGACCCAGCCGCTCATCAAGGAAAACGGCAGCTTCCGGGAATCCTCCTGGGACGAGGCGCTGGCGCTCGTGGCCCGCCGCCTGGGCGAGATCAAGGCCGCCTCCGGCCCCGACAGCATCGGGGTCCTGACCTCGGCGCGCATCACCAACGAGGAGAACTACATCGCCCAGAAATTCACCCGGGCGGTGCTCAAGACCAACAGCATCGACCACTGCGCACGCCTCTGACACTCCTCTACTGTGGCCGGTCTGGCCGCAGCCTTCGGCAGCGGGGCGATGACCAACACCATCGGCGACATCGAGCAGGCGGACGTCATCCTGATCACCGGCTCCAATACGTCCGAAAACCACCCGGTCATCTCGAGCGTCGTCAAGCGCGCCGTGCACCTGAAAGGCAAGCAGTTGATCGTGGTGGACCCGCGGCGCATCACCATGACGCGTTACGCCCGCAAGTGGCTCCGGCCCCATCTCGGCACCGACGTGGCGTGGATCAACGGCCTGATGCACGTGATCATCGCCGAGGACCTTTATGACAAAGCATTTGTGGAAAACCGCACCGTGGGCTTCGAGGCCCTCCGCAAAGCGGTTGAAACGTACCCCCCCGAACAGGTTGAAAAAATAACCGGCATCCCGGCGCCGGACCTGATCGAGGCCGCCCGGCTGTACGCGGCGGCGGAGCGCGCCAGCATCCTGTATTGCATGGGGATCACCCAG
>DATITS010000115.1:0-7950 GCA_035467535.1 Desulfobacterales bacterium | reverse complement strand
GGTGCAGAGACTGGCTGAAGCGACGAACATGAAGAGCGTGCCCAGAAAGCCGAGATATTTCTGCGGCTGACTCAGGCCTACCTCTTCGATTTGTTTCTCGATGCCGGTGACGACGATTTCCAGAAGGTTCTGCCAGCGGGATCGGTTCAGACCCTTGGAAAGTCTGCGCGTGATGAGCTTTGAACCGACGGCCAGCACGAGCATCAGTCCCCACGTGAACACAATGGTGCCGTTGAGTTTGATAAACCCGTGCTGCCAGAAGATCATTTCATCGGGACTGAGCCGCATGGCTGGCCTCCTGTGGCAAGTAAGTTGGCTTTTCCGCCGCTCGGGTGAGCCGCGTCACGACAAGGCGTGCAATGACAAATCCAACGAGACACACTATCAGCCTCTCCCAAGACCCACGCGCACTAAAATAGAAACCAGCCAGGGTAATGCTCGTTCGCAGCAACAGGCTGCCGAAGAACCAAAGCGCCGACCGTTTGGACGAAACCCCCTTCTGGACCGTATACCAAAGGCCGCCGAAGAACATCGCACCGAGCAAAACGCCCGTCACCAAGGCCAGCACCAGCCTCAGAGTGTCATTCATCCTTATCCTCCTGTTCCTCTCGGATTTCCTTGTCTTCCTTACCCACCCAATGCCAGGCATTCAAACAGCCGATGACCAAGCCGATGAGCAGCAGCATCAGCGTCCAGGAGTGGCTTCCTGGATGATGGTTGTCCAGCCACATACCGAACGCTGCGCCGAGCAGCGTCGGAACCACCACCGACCAGCCGATAAGCCCCATCATGCCCAAACCAAACCAGACTCCCTGCTTGGCGTTACGACGCGCTCTGAGCTTGCGTGCCGCCTTCGCGCCGACCTCCCGACTGAACGCAGCCCGGTCCTTCGCGCCCTTGATTTCCGGTTTTTCATTCATGATGAAACCTCGCTAAGCGGCGGATGAAGCCGCTCTCCATTTTCGCCATCACCGAACGCACGCTCTGCTCTCGTTCGCTCAGGTTCAGAAACTCCCGCTCCACCGCCTCGCGCAGTTGGCCGAGATCCGATCCGCCAATTGCGTTGCGCACGGAGACGAGCACGTCCAAGCCGGACTTGATCAGTACCCCTTCATCGACGGCCACGTAAACCTCGCCCTCCGCTTCGTTTTCGTAGATCAGAATCCCGGGTGCGAGCGCCGCGACGCAGTCAAGTCGGCGTGGCAAGAGTCCAAACGAGCCCACGTTGGTCTCCGCAACGATACGCGAAACGCCTGTTTTTTCGGCGAAGATTTGGAACGGCAGGAGAACCTTAAGATTCATGAGTGTCGGCGGCATGTTCGACCTGCGGTGTAGGTTTTGGCTCGGGCTTCGGCTGCGGTTCGGACGTGGCTTCGGACTTGGAACCGGCGGCAGGCTTCGGGTCTGCCTTCGCCGCAGCCTTGGTTCCGGGTTCGGCCTTGGTTGCTGGTTTGTCGGGTGGAGCCTTTTCCTTCGCCTCGTCAATCGTCCCGATCATATAGAGCGCGCTTTCCGGGTAGTCTTTGAATTCATCGCACAGGATGCGTTCGCAGCCCTCAAGCGAGTCTTTGAGGCTTACGAGTTTTCCCTTGATACCGCTAAACTGCTCGGTGGCGAAAAACGGCTGCGTGAGGAATCGCTCCAACCGCCGGGCGCGGGCGACCACCTTGCGGTCGTCCGGGGACAGTTGCTCCAGGCCGAGCATGGCAATGACGTCCTTGAGATCTTCATACTGCGCGAGCGTCCGCCTGATTTCCTGCGCCAGGAGATAATGTCGTTCGCCGACAATGCCGGGCGTGGCCATTTTGGAGTTGGATTGCAGCAGATCGATAGCCGGGTAAAGTCCCTCACTCGCCCGCTTGCGCGAAAGCACGATGGACGCCGAGAGATGCGAAAACGTGTGCACCGCCGCCGGATCGGTCAAATCGTCCGCCGGCACATACACCGCCTGAATGGACGTGATGGCCCCGGCCTCGGTGTTGGCAATGCGTTCCTCCAGCCGCGACAACTCTGTGCCCATGGTCGGCTGATAGCCCAAACGCGACGGCATCTGCCCCATCAAGCCGGACACCTCCATGCCGGCCTGGATAAAGCGGAAAATATTATCGATCAGCAGCAGCACGTCGCGATGCTCGTCGTCCCGGAAATACTCGGCCATCGTCAGCGCCGCATGGCCCACGCGGAACCGGCTGCCCGGCGGCTCGTTCATCTGCCCGAACACCATCACCATGTTCGGCAGTACGCCCGCCTCCTTCATGTCACGGTAAAGTTCCTCGCCTTCACGACACCGTTCGCCAATCCCGCAAAAAATGCTTACGCCCTCCTGGTGCCCGATCATGTTGTGAATCATTTCGGTAAGCAAAACTGTCTTGCCCACGCCCGCACCGCCGAACAGGCCCGCTTTGCCGCCGCGCTCGAGCGGCACCAGAACATCAATGACCTTGATCCCCGTCTCGAAGATTTCGGATTTGGTGGAACGCCGTGCTAACGCCGGCGGGGCTCGATGGACTGTCCGCCATTGGACATCTGTCGGCGCCGCTTGGCGGTCGATTGCGTTCCCGAACACGTCGAACATTCGCGAGAGAATTCGCTTGCCGACCGGAGCCTTCAATGGCCCACCCGTGTCTTCCACCGCGATGCCGCGGGCGAGGCCTTGGGTGGGGGTTAACGCGATGCCACGCACGCGATGCGCGTCGAGTTGGGCTAAAACCTCTATGGCAATTTCCCCCTCGTTCGCGTGCAGCAACGAGTAGATGGGCGGCAAATGTTTATCGAACCGTATATCTACGACACTGCCGCGCACAGAGACCACTGTGCCGAGGTTCGAGGGACTAATATTATCGCCCATACAACAGCTCCTTTTGTCAGCCGCTTTTTCCGACGTTACCCGACGACGTCCCCGAATCGGGTCCCCGTTCGAAGGCAACGACCCGTTCGCCGGACCCCCACAGTTTTCCGATGCCCCAGGCACACAGGCCGAAACCGACGGACAATACCGAGACGGCTGCGGCATAATTGCCGAACAGATCCGTCAGGGTGATCTGCCCCACGTTGGTGGGGTCGTATAAAATGGGGATCAGCGTCTCGTGCAACTGAGCGAAAAGGGCCGTGCCGGCCAGGCCGCCCAGCAGGGCGAAGACCGCATCCATGCGCCCCTCGCCAGCGGCCGCCCAGGTGGTGCCGGGGCAGTATCCGGTCAGCCCCCATCCGATGCCGAAGATCACTGCGGCCAGCCCCGTGGCCACGATGCTGGTGGGCAGGGGCAGTGTGCGCCCTACGCCGACCGCCTGGAGCCCGAAGAGGCCCACGGCGGACAAGGCCACCGTCAGGACCATGAACCGGGGGATATCCGCGTCCAGCATCAGGTGCGAGCGGGCCATTCGATGGGCGTCGGTGGCGCCGATGCGCTGGATGACAAATCCGAAGGCAATACCCGAAAAGAGTCCCAGCCAAATATTTGTCATTGGATCTCCTCCTTTTCCGTGATCTTTCCGAAGATCAGCCGGGCGGTGAGCATGGCCACGGCAAAAATGACGACACCGAAATAAAGGCCGCTGATGGCCAGTTGCGTCGACCCGGAGATGAAAAGCCCCAGGGTGCAGCCGCCGGCCAGCCGTGATCCGAAGAGGATCAGGAAGCCGCCGAAAAAAGTGGCTGCGTACCGTTTTGCCCGGCTGTCGCCAAACCGCTTCTTCCAGATGGGCGGCATATCGCGCACCGGGATTTCTTTGGATGTCCGTCCGGCGATAAAGCCACCGATGGCCATGCCCAGCACAAAGGCGAATAGCCACGATCCGGGGCCGGGAATGGCCTTGTAGTGGGCCTTGGAGGCCGCGTATTCCGGCGCCGCCCACTCAAAAAAGCCTTTGAGGGTGCTCACGAATCCGCTGGACGAGGCCGGGGGCCCGTAGGTGGCGAAAATAAAGACGATGATGCCCGATAGGGCAAACGCGGCCGGGACCCATTTCCAATAGGGGATGCGCTGTCTGTTCTTGTGTTCCATGTGGCTTATCCTCCGCAGGAGACGTACCCGCTTTTGGAACCGCGGCCGCCTCCGGATGCAGAGGCCGCACCGCTTTTCCGGGTCGTCGTTTCCCGACGGTTGAAGGCGGCGGATGGGGACGTCGTTCCCGGCTGGGTATCGCCGGTGAGGACGTTTTCCGCGGTTTCAACAGGGTAGTAATAGCGTTTATTGCCCCATTCCATCCAGGAGGGCTCATAGAGCATCACGTCCTCGAAACCCATGAGCCGGAGGACGAAATATCCGAATGAGCCGCGGCGGCCCGATTGGCAGTAGGTGATCACGGCCCGGCCGGGGTCGAGGCCGCTATAGAGTTTTTGCAACGCCTTGTAAGACTTGATCGCCTTGCTGTCGGGGGTTGTCCAGTTGAGGGTGTAGTCGCTGTTGGTTGCAGTCGGGACATGTCCCAACCTGAGCACCGTGCCGTCCAGCGCGGTATTAGGCTTTTCTCCCAGATATTCTGCCCGGGACCGGACATCCAGGATCTGATAATAGGGGTCACCGAGCCGCGGCAGCAGGTACTCGGCCTTCACCCATTTACGCAGGTTGATCTCGCCCGAAGGGGCCTGATAGAGGACCGCCTCGGGCTTGCGAGGTGTAGGCACCGTTTCTCCACCGGCATCAATCCAACCGTCGATGCCGCGCTCCAGCACCTTCATGTTCTTATGGCCCAGCAGGTCGAGAACCCAGAAGATGTAGGAACTGGTGGCGCCCCCGTCCCGTTTCACCGAATCGTAAAGCACCACGGTGTCGTTCCGGGCGATGCCGTGCTCGCCCAGCAGTTGCTGTGCCCGTGCGATCCCCACGAACACCTCGCGCATGTTGCCGGCGGTATCGTCGTACTGGAATTGCACCCAGGGCATGCGGATAGCGCCGGGGATCAGCTTCCCCTCAACGTATTTGTCTATTCGGACGTCCACGATCACAAGGGACGCATCGCTTTTTTGGGATTTCAGCCACTCGGCGGTAGCCAGGAAACGGGCGTTGGGATAATCTTTGCCGGCTGCGTCGCTGGTCGCCGAGGCCGCCGACCAGTAGACGCCGACCAGCAAAACCGCGGCGATCACCACATAACGAATCAGTTGGCCGTTTTTCATGTCTTTTTTGTCCTTCCCGTTTAGTCTGTCGTCTTTAATGCCTTCGCGTCGATCCGCGAGGACACCGTTCAATTAATTGCCCTTTCCCGGCCCCCTGTCGAATTCGACGATCCAGGCAAAGTCCCGGTCCGGTCCTTTGTGGACCCGATGATACAGTGGGCTCTTTTTCCCGACCCGTCCCCCCATGTCATAGGTGAAATCGGAGACGGCCACATGGCGAATCCAGTATCCGGTATGCACCGGTCCCGCACCGTTGTAACAGGAGTGAAAATGGACAAAGACGTCCTGGGGATCCGGCCGCGTGTTGCGCCAGGCCTCAGGCGCTTCCTGAAAAAATACCGGATTGATCCTTTCCTGGGTGGGGATGACGACATCGGCCCGGGGCAGCGTCGCCCGCACCGCGGTTCCTTCGTATAGTTTGGCGCCATCGGGCATGTCCGAACTGTAGAACCGGTTTTCGTTGAAACAGACGAATCGCAACCGGCTGAGATCCCCGGGGTCCTCCGGCCGAAAATAGTAGCCCACGAAGGGTCCGAACCCGATCATCTGGCCGTCATGCACCTGCTCCAGCCGGGCCATGTATCCATGGGGGACGGCGAAAACGCCACCCGATGACCCACCTGACCCATCGGTTCCCTGGTCGGACCTGCAGCCGGACATCACCGTTGCACACGCACAGGTCAGAAGCAAAGTGAGGGTTGTCACCTTGTAGATTCCAGTTTTCATAAAGGTCTTATCCTGGCCGTATTTTTCGGAGTACTGCCTGTTCTCGATTTGACATGACTAGTCCTTCTCCTCCCCCTGGCACTGTGCAGGCTCGGCATCGAGCGCTTCGCGCACGCGCGCCAGCCGCGCATCGATCCTCGCACGGTCATGGACGGACTCCACGGTGCGCTCGGCCAGTTCGGCGATCCATTGCACGTGTTCGCCAAGCGCCCGCCGGCGGTGTGGGCTGGCCGTCAAGCTGGCAAGGGTTTGAAAGGCGTCGAGCATTAGCAATATGATGGCGACATTGCCTTTGGCGTTGTTTCGAATCTGGTCGAACGATTCAGCCAGCATGCGTTCAAAGCTCGGGCCTTTGGCGATCACTCGCAGTTCCCCTTCCTCGTAGCGGTGCGATGAGGGGATTTGCCGAGGCGCTATCCGCGCCAGAATCGCCGTCAAATAATCCACGCACGTCACGGCCGTCGTGACGTCGTTGATGCCGGGGGAGAGTGCTTTCAGGGCCACATCCACGATCTGCCTGATGCCGAAGGCTGCGTCCTGTTCCACCGTGCGGTAGCGATTGATGCTGAAAGTCGCCTGCAGGGCGTCAATCGTCTCTTGATCCGGCGGGTCTTCCAGGGCGAGTGAGGCCAGTGCCGTGTTCTGGACAACGAACTCGCCGATTCCGTGCTCCATCCACACGATGGTTTTCCTATCCCGCGCCAAGCTTAGGAGCGCCGCGTTATTCACGCTCTGGATATAGCCGCTCTCCTTGGCCGGGACGGCGCGCCAATTCCGCTCGGCTGGAGGCCGTATCGTCGGGTCATCATCGCCTTCGCCCGGTCCTTGTCCAGGTTTTTCCGGAAACAGCCGGTCAATGGCCGCAATTGTTTCCTGAGCGACCGTGGCGATGATGCTGGAAGCCTGGATCGAAGAGGCGATGTGATGAATGAAGAACATGAGGGCACCAACACCTCCGAGCGCTAGCACGAAGCCGAAGAACACCGCCAGGTTTGGAACAAATGCGCCCTCGTCTCCGCCGCGAATGGTGCGCAAAACGATCATGCAATAAGTGAAAATGCCGGCGAAGATCCCAAGCACGACCTGCGAGACGCGGCTGCGCATGAAGTTCCGCAGGATGCGCGAGGTGTATTGGCTCGAAGCCAGCGCCAGCACCACCAAGATCATCGAGAACGTGACACCCACCACGGATATCATCGAACCGGCAATCGTGGACATCATCCCGCGTGCGCCTTCCGCCCCTGCCCCAAACAGGCGCGGCCACTGGGCTGCCCAGCGGTCGCTCCCGGCGGAGTCTGCTTCGATCAATGCAATCGCGAAGCCTATGCTGAACACGACAATCAGAAAAGGCACAAACCAAAAGCTCGACCGCAGATTGCTTGACAGTTGCTTGAACCTATTCATGGTGTCAGATCCCACTTCCAGTTCCGGATTTCCGGCATGTCCTCGCCGTATTTGTCGATGTATTGCTTGTGCTCGACCAGCTTGTCCTTGAGCTGCTGCTTCAGGTAGACACCCTTGTCGCCGGTCTGCGGCAGGCGGTCGATGGTATCCATCACGAGATGGAAGCGGTCCAGATCGTTCAGCACCGTCATGTCGAAGGGCGTGGTGATGGTGCCCTCTTCCTTGTAGCCGCGCACGTGAATGTTGTCGTGGTTGGTGCGGCGGTAGGTCAGCCGGTGGATCAACCACGGGTAAGCATGGAAGGCGAAGATGACCGGCTTGTCCTTGGTGAAGAGTTCGTCGAAATCCATGTCGCTCAACCCGTGCGGGTGCTCGGTTTGCGGCTGCAGCTTCATGAGGTCGACGACGTTGACCACCCGGATCTTCAGCTCGGGCAGGTGCTCGCGCATAATGGAGACGGCGGCGAGCGTCTCCAGCGTGGGCACGTCGCCGCAGCAGGCCATGACCACGTCGGGAGCCGTGCCCTGGTCGTTGCTGGCCCACGACCAGATGCCGATGCCTTCGGTGCAGTGCTTGACGGCGGCATCCATCGTCAGCCACTGCGGCGCCGGGTGTTTGCCCGCGATAACGACGTTGACGTAGTGGCGGCTGCGCAGGCAGTGGTCCATGACCGAGAGCAGACAGTTGGCATCCGGCGGCAGG
>DATITS010000114.1:0-5823 GCA_035467535.1 Desulfobacterales bacterium | reverse complement strand
TGCATGATGTCCAGATCGGGGTCGACCGGTCGGCCCCACATGCGCTCATAGGTTTCGCGGGCTTCCGGGTCTTCTTTCAGATGCAGCTGGGCCTGCTTGAGCCTCAGCATGCAGCTGGGGCAGGCGACCAGCAGCGGCCGGCCCGCCGGCGCCAGGGAGAGGTTGCGGCAGGCGAAGTGAAATGCCAGATCCGATTGGATGCTGTGGGTGGAGGAGCTGCCGCAGCAGTTCCAGTCCTCCAGCTCGATGATCCGGTAACCCAGTTTCCCGCAGACTTTTAAAAGCGAGCGGTTGTTCTCGCGCGCCGAGGTGGCGAGCGAACAGCCCGGGAAATAGGACAGCTCCATCGCGTTAGCGTCCGCTGCCATTGGGGGGCACCCTGCACGCCTCAAAAATCCGGTTCATGACCTTGCGGTCTCCGATTTTGGACGGCCGCAGATCCAGTTTGCGCTTCGCCAGCATTTTCAGGCCGACATCGAAGTCGGAAAACATGTCGAGCTGGCGGAGCTTGTAGCGGAGCATGATTTCGAGCTTGTGCGTGCGTCCGTATTTGTGGATGGAGTTTACGACTTCCTTGTGGAAGGCCAATATGTCGGGCTCGGCGATGGATACGCCCTCTTCGAGGGCCATATGCCGCATGACGTCCATGAGGGCGGCGATGTCGATGGCCTGGGGGCATGCCATCGAGCAGGTGTTGCAGCCGATGCACAGCCATATGTCCGAGGAGTGGAGGGCATCGCGGACAAGCCCCAGCTGGATGAGGCGGATGATGCCGTTCGGCCGATAGGTCATCGCATGGGACACCGGGCATCCGCCGCCGCAGCTCTGGCAATGGAAACAGCGGCGGAAATCGGTCCCGGACTGCGCCAGGATGGTTTGGATGAGATCCCAGTGCGTGGAGGATGATTTCGCGGTTATTCTGATGGGGGCGGCTGTGTTCATTAAGACCTTCTTATCACCTGCTTTGTGCCCGAGGCATTGATCTAAGTCAAACCGGGCGGATGGCATGGCCGGCGGCGATTGTACGAACAAAATAACCAGCAGGTAATGGGAAACAAGCGGCCGGGGGTGAAATCATGGAGCGCGAAAAGATTCTGTGCCGGCGGCGAAAGTGTTGGAATTGACGTGGCCGTCCAAAAATGCAATTAAAAGAAAGACATTTGTGCGATCGGAAAGGCGGTGAAAAATGAAGAACGGCTTCAAACGGGTGGCGGTCATCGGTGCCGGGACCATGGGGCATGGTTTGGCCCTTCTTTTTGCGCTGGGCGGCAGCGCGGTCCGCTTGGTGGACGTAAGCCAGGACCGCCTCGAGCGGGCCATGGCGCTGATCAGATCACACCTCAGCGGTCTGAACCTTCACCGGGAATACGACATCGAAATGGAAAAAGTCCTCCAGCAGATCGCGCCCGAGCCGGGGCTGGGGGAGCGGATCTCGGAAGCGGATTTCATCGTGGAGGCCATTGTTGAAAAGGCCGACGCCAAGCAAGCGCTGTTCCACGAGCTGGGGCGACGGGCGGGACCCGAAACGATCGTCGCCAGCACCACCTCATACATGAATGTCTTTTCCCTGGCGCCGGAAGAGCTGCAGCAGCGTCTGCTGATCGCCCACTTCTACAACCCGCCCTACATCATCCCCCTGGTGGAGATCGTTCCCGGGCCGCGGACCGAGCCCGCCGTGCTGGGCAAGGTGAAAGAGCACCTGGAAGGCCTGCAGCTGACCTGTATCACGATGAAGAAATACATACCGGGATTCATCGTCAACCGCTTGCAGCGCGCACTCGGACGTGAAATTTTCCATCTCATCGATGCCGGGGTCGCGGACCCGATAGAGATCGACCGGGCGGCCAAGGCGAGTCTTGCCATCCGCCTGCCCGTGATGGGTGTCGTGGCGCGTTACGATTTCGCCGGATTGGATGCGACCTGGAACAACATCCAGGGAGAGCCCATCCATTTGGCTTCCGGCGATGACCATTCGCCCGCGCTGAAGCGCCTGGTGGACGCGGGGCATTACGGTGTGAAGACGGGCCAGGGCTTCTTCGACTGGCGCGGCCGGGACCAAAAGGAACTGCTGCAGGAGCGCGACCTGCGCCTGCTTCAGGTGCGTAAGTTGATGAAGCAATGGGAATGAGAATTTGACCCGATGCCGAAGAAAACGAAGTCTATGGAGGTAGAATGGCAACCCGTATGGTTTTAGTTATTGGTTCAGGCACCATGGGCAGTGGCATAGCACAAGTATGCGCCCAGGCGGGGATTTCAGTATTTTTATATGACGTTGATGGTGCAAACCTGGAAAAAGCGTTCAAGAACATCGAATGGTCCGTGGGCAAACTGGCGGAGAAAGGCAAGCTGGAAGAGGACAAGGATGTGGTCATGGGCCGCATCCAAACCTGCCGCGACATGCAGGCGGCCGCCGCCGTGGATTTGGTTATCGAGGCGGTTTTCGAGAACATGGACCTCAAGAAAAGCGTTTTTTCACAGGCCGATCGGCTCTGCCACGCCGAAGCAGTGATCGCCAGCAACACCTCCGCGATCCCGATCACAGAGCTGGCGGCTGCGACCCAGCGACCCGAAAAAGTGATCGGCCTGCATTTCTTCAATCCCGTTCCGTTAATGCAGGTGGTCGAGGTGGTCCGGGGCGCCGTAACGACGGATGCGACCATGGACCGCGGCAAGGCCTTTGTCATGCAGATCAAAAAAGAGCCCATCATGGTCAACCGGGATGTGGCCGGGTTTGTCATCAACCGGATCAACTACCCGGCCAGCATCGAAGCCATGCGGCTCGTCGAACAGGGGGTGGCGAGCGTGGAGGACATCGATAAGGGTCTGCGCCTGGGTGCCGGCCGGAAAATGGGCATTTTCGAAATCGGGGACATGGTCGGCTTGGACGTCACCTACGGCGGATTGATGGCCATGTACAATGAAACCGGTGATCCGAGGTGGTTCCCCCCGCTTCTGCTCCGACGCAAAGTCAAGGCCGGGCACCTGGGGCGAAAAGCAGGCAAGGGGTGGTATGAATACAATCCCGACGGAAGCCGCCGGTAACAAGTTTAACTATTTGAAAACATTATATACAAAATAGGCTGTGCAAGCAGGCCTTCAACAATTCTGGAGTGAGGGTTTCCATGGATTTCGCGGTGACGGAGGAATTCCGGCAATTGCATTCAAGGATCAGGGACTTTGTCAAAAACACCCTCGATCCCCTATCCCTTCAGGTGGAAAAAGAAGAAAATATACCGGAGGAAATTGTCGCCGACATCCGAAAACTGGGTCTGTTCGGCATGCCGGTACCCAAAGAATACGGAGGGCTCGGGTTGACGACCGTCGAGGAGATGCTCGTGTATGAGGAGCTCACCCAGACGAACGCCTGTTACCGTTCCCGGATCGGGACCAGCAACGGGATCGGGTCCATGGGGATCGTGTATGACGGAACCGAGGAGCAGAAACGAAGATATCTGCCGCGGATCGCTTCCGGCGAGTGGACCACCGCGTTTGCCCTGACCGAGCCCGATGCCGGCTCCGATGCAGCCAACATCCGCACGGCCGCCGTTCTCGATGGAGACCATTGGGTCTTGAACGGTAACAAGGTGTTCATCACCAACGCCGACGCCGCGCAGCTTTTTACCACTATCGTGTTGACCGACGAGACAAAACGGGCCAGCGGCGGGGTCACCGCGTTTATCGTGGAAAAGGGCACGCCCGGATTCTCGGTGGGGGCTGCGGATCTCAAAATGGGGTTGAAAGGCTCGCATACCCACGAATTGGTTTTTAAGGACTGCCGCGTTCCCACAGAGAACGTGATCGGCGGGATGGAACGCGTCGGCCAGGGGTTCCGGACCGCGATGAAGGTGCTCGACAAGGGCCGTTTGTCCATGGGGGCCTGCTCGCTCGGGGCTTCCCAAAAAGTGCTCCAGCTGTGTGCCGAACGCATTCGGCGCAAGACGGCGGCCGGCACGCCCAAGGACGATCTGCAGGCGGATCATTTTGCCCTGGCCGACATGGCCACTCAGATCTATGCCGCGCGCCAGATGCTCTACCACACGGCCTGGCTCAGGGATCAGGGGAAAAGCGTCTCGCAGCAGGCCTCCATGGTCAAGCTGTTCTGTACAGAAATGGCGAGCCGGATTGCCGATATGGCGATGGACCTATTCGAAGAAGACGGTTGCCTGACGGAAAACCAGATCGAAATGTTTCTGCGGGATGTGAGGTTGTACCGCATTTATGAAGGGACCAGCGAAATTCAGCGCATCATCATTTCAAGGGAGCTCTTGAAATGATTCGGATGGCCAGCCGGCGTGGTTTATAAATAATTTCAATGAAATCCTCCAATAACGAGGCAGGAGAAGCGGCGTGATATTTGAAATCGACAAATCACAAAACCAGATTCAAAGAACCGCAAGGGACTTTGTCAGGGGAGAATTCAAGAAAGACGTTATCAGAGCGCTGGTGGAACACGGCACCTATCCCGAGAAGATCTGGAAAAAGGCGGCTGAACTGGGGTTTATCGGGATCCATTTCCCGGAAAAATATTCGGGCCAAGGGTTGGGCGCGGTTGAAAATGTTCTGGTTGCCGAAGAACTGTGCCGGGGCGATTCCTCAGTGGGCGCCTGTCTGGCCCGTGCCGGTCATGGAGCGGAATTGCTGATGCGTTTCGGCACCGACGCCCAGAAAGAGGCGTGGCTGCCGAGAGTGGCCGAGGCCGAAGTGCTTTCGTGCAGCGCCCTGACCGAGCCGGGTTTGGGAAATGATCTGGCGAGGTCCCAAGCCAGCGCAACGCAAGAAGGGGATGATTGGATTATCAACGGTACCAAGACCCATGTCATCAATGCCGGGCCCCGGGCGGGGTTCTACGTCGTTTTATGTCGTACGGGTCCGGGCGCTTCGGCAACGGATCCGGGGTTGAGTACCATTCTGGTGGAATCGGATCGGGAAGGGATCCAGGTCGCCGATATCGGCAAAAAACTGGGCTGCCGACTGATGCCGATCAGCGAAGTCCGGCTCCACCAGGTTCGCGTACCGATAGATCATCTGGTGGGTCGGGAAGACCGCGGCTTGGAGCAGGTACTGGCCTGTTTGAACGAAAGCCGAATCCTCTCCGCCGCGCAATCGGTGGGAATGGCCCAGGGGGCCTTTGACCGGTCCTTTGCCTATGTCAGGCAGCGCGAACAATTCGGGCGCAAGATCATCGATTTCCAGGTGACGCGTCAGAAAGTAGCCGATATGGCTACTAAAATTGAAGCGGCGCGGCTTCTGACCTATCAGGCGGCCTGGAGCTTCGATGCGAAAAAGGGCAAGAGCGACGAGCGACTGAGCGCGATGGCAAAGCTTTATGCCGGCCGCAGCGCCGTCGAAGTCTGCGACGAGGCCATTCAGTTGCTGGGCGGTTACGGCTATATCCAGGAGTATGAAGTCGAGCGCTATTTCCGGGACGCGAAAATGACCGAACTTTTCGACGGTACCCGCACGACCCAAAAACACTGCATTACCGGAGACTTGATGCGAAAAGGCGTGCGGTAATCGTAAGGGGCGAGGCTCAGGGGTTTTTTTTCTGTTGACAACTGCAGGGGGTCCGCACTAACTAAAGTTTAATAAATAATCTTATAATATTTTATATAAAATTTTGATCGTTTGAAATCCTCACCATTCACGGCAACGAGTCCAACCCGATGTTGATGTTAGGATGTACGATTGAAGGGTGCTACGACGCTTTCCAATAAAGCCTACCGGCAGATCAAGAACATGTTCCTCACCGACCAGTTGGTGAGCGGACAGAAACTGCCCTATCAGGACCTGGCCAAGCGCCTGGGGATGAGCCAGACGCCGGTA
>DATITS010000113.1:0-13315 GCA_035467535.1 Desulfobacterales bacterium | reverse complement strand
TGACCGTCCCGAGATGTACGTGCGGAAGCACTGGTACGAGGTCGTCACGGTTTCTGATGGGATCATGAAACTCCATTTCGATAGGAAGCCGCTTGGGGGCAAGAAAGAACCGAGATTAGGTTATAAAAAATAACAATGGGCTACAGACCTAAATCTGTAACCCACTGATTTCTATGGCGCGCCCGGAGGGTCTCGAACCCCCGACCTACGGATTCGAAGTCCGGCGCTCTATCCAACTGAGCTACGGGCGCAAAAAATGGGGTGAGTGATGGGAATTGAACCCACGACAACCGAGGCCACAACCCGGTGCTCTGCCAACTGAGCTACACCCACCGCAAGCGGATTTGATGCATTTAAAGATTCTTTTTTACCAAAGACTTGAATCGAGATCAAGGGGAAAAACGAAAAAATCATATCGGGTGTCGGGTGCACGGGCCGGCAGGCAGATAGATGGGCGGCGGCGGAAGACGACCGGCGAAACGGCGGGGTTCAGGCGGATGCGCAATCGGGTATTGAAACCCCGCGCAAAGTTGAATAGAAAGGAGGCTGCCGGCAGTTTGGCTGCCACAACCTTGAGCGCATCTGCGCATCCGGGAATCATCATCATGAACCCGTTCATCCTATTTTTCATTCGGGCCATACTGGGAGTTGCCATCGCCGTTGTCATCACGCGCATGTTCCGGGGGGAGGCGAGCGCCCTATACGTCGCCGGCCTGGCGGTCATCATGGTGGGGCTGGCCTATGCGCTGGAGCACTATCGCAAGCGCAAGCGGCCGTGAGCATCTTAACCCGAACATTTCATGAAAATGTTCACCCTGCGGGCGAGCCGATCTGGCCGCATCCGCTGCGTTGCGGGCCATTCGCTGTACCATAGTACAGCTTCATGGGCCGACGCCTTGCGGCTGCAGCCACCTCGACTCCGGGTTAGGTACCCATGGGCGCCTCACAAATTGCATGCCGAATCGTAGGCAGGTAGATAGGCTGAAACTGCGCACCTCTTTCATCAGGAGCTTTAGAAATTGAAACGGATCATTTTAGGCACCGCCGGCCACATTGACCACGGCAAGACGTCCCTGGTGCGGGCGGTCACCGGTATCGACACCGACCGCCTGAAGGAGGAAAAGCTGCGGGGGATCACGATCGAACTGGGCTTCGCCCATCTCGACCTGCCGAGCGGCCAGCACCTGGGGGTCGTGGATGTTCCCGGCCATGAAAAGTTCGTGAAAAACATGGTGGCCGGCGCCACGGGGATCGACATCGTCGCCATGGTGATCGCAGCCGACGAGGGGGTCATGCCCCAAACCCGGGAGCACATGGAGATCTGCACGCTTCTCGGCGTGCGCCACGGGCTGGTGGTCTTGACCAAGCTCGACCTCGTCGACGAGGAGATGCTGGAGCTTGCGACCGAGGACGTCAAGGAGTTCACCCGGGATACCTTTCTCGAAAACGCGCCCGTCATCCCGGTCTCGGCGGTCACCGGCCAGGGGCTGCCCGAGTTCACCCAGGCCCTCGACGCGCTCGCCCGGCAGATCCCGGATCGGCCGCCTTCAAGCCTTTTCCGCCTGCCCGTGGACCGCGTCTTCACCATGAAAGGCTTCGGCACCGTCATCACCGGCACCCTCGTCTCCGGAAGAATCCAGGTGGGGGAGGCCGTCATGGTCTACCCCTCCGGCATCACCTCCAAGGTCCGTGGCATCCAGGTCGAAAACCAGAGCGTTCCGGCGGCCGAAAGCGGCATGCGCACCGCGATCAACTTCCAGGGGCTGGACAAGGAAGCGGTGCAGCGCGGGGACGTGCTCGCAATCCCCCAGGCGCTCCGGTCGAGCTACATGGTGGATATCCATTTCCGCTATCTGGCGAGCAACGGACGGCCCATCAAGAACCGCACCCGCGTCCGTCTCCACACCGGCACCTCCGAAATCCTCGGCAACCTGATCCTGCTCGAACAGGACGAGCTGGCGCCCGGGCAGGAAACCGTCGCCCAGCTGCGGCTCGACGCGCCGGTGGCCGTGGTCAGGGACGACCACTTCGTCTTGCGCAGCTACTCGCCGGTGCGCACGATCGGCGGCGGGCAGGTCCTGAACCCCATCCCGCCCAAACACAAGCGCCTCAAGGCGGAAGTGGTTCAGGGGTTGAGGGGGGTCCTCTCGGGCGGGCCGGAGCAGCTCGTCGGTTTTCACATCGCCGCCTCCGGCCCGATGGGGGCCTCCTTTGCGGACCTGCGGCTGATGACGAACCTGACGGACAAGCAGCTCGACGCGACGCTCCAGAACCTGATGAGCACACGCACCATCCTCCAGGTGGACAAGGAGAGCCGGACCTTCGTGCACAAGCACGGCTTCGAGGAGCTCGTGCGGGAGACGGCCGCGCACCTGCGGGGCTACCACAAGGCCTTCCCCCTCAAGTCCGGCATGTCCAAGGAGGAGCTGAAGAGCAAGTTTCCGCCCGGCACGGACGCGAAGCTGTTCAACCTGGTTCTCAACCAGATGATCAAAGACAACACCCTCGTGCAGGAGGAGAAAAGCGTCCGCCTGAAGACCCACAAGGTGTCGCTGGCTGGCGACGAGGCGAGCCTGCGCCTGAAAATGCTCCAGATTTTCAAAGACGGCAGCCTGCAGCCGCCCTTTTTCCGGGATGTCACCGAGACCCTGATGGCCGATCCGGCTCAGGCCAAGGATGTCCTGCATCTGCTGATCGAGCAGGGGTTGATCATCCGCACCAAGGACGACCTCTATTTCCACGCCGAGGCCATCGACGACCTTAAAAAGCGGCTGGTGAAATTTCTGGAGCAAAACGGCGAGATCAACCCTTCCCAATTCAAGGAAATGACCGGCGCCTCCCGCAAATTTCTCATCCCCCTGTTCGAGTATTTTGATTCGAAGAACGTCACCCTCAGGGTGGGAGACATCCGAAAGCTTCGCAGAGGGTAGCAGGGAGTTGAACCGTGAAAGCGAGCGAATTATAAAAAAGACCGCATTCCCTGTTAAAAGGACACGAGTGTTTTACGAAGCCACCAAGGCGGCTGTGACGGTGTTGAGAAAGAGCATTCCCCGCAGGGTCGGGGCGCAGCGGCCGGCTTCAACGCGCAGCAACCCCTGTGATTGGAGCCCGGCCACCGCATCGCCGTGCACCTGCATGAAATCCACTCCGAACCTTTTCTTGAAATCCGGCAGGTCGATTCCGGCCGCCGTTCTGAGCCCCAGCATGATCACCTCCATCACCTCCTGGTCCGCTGTGAGCACCTCCTCGCCGGCAACCGGCCGGCGGCCCGACCTCACCTCATTTACATAGTGCTGCACATCCCGGTGGTTCCAAAACCGCTTCGGCGGCAGGAAGGAGTGCGCCGCGGGGCCGAAACCCTGATAAGGTGCATGCGTCCAGTACTTGGAATTGTGCCGTGAGACACGGGCATTATCGCAGCTGTCGGCCCCGCAGCGGGCAAAGTTGGAAATTTCGTAATGCAGAAAGCCGCGAGCCGCAAGGAGTTCCGAGGTCGCCATAAAAAGCTCGGCCGCAGCCCCCTCCGGCGCAGGTTGGAAACGGCCCAGGCGCTGTTCCTCGGCCAGCGGTGTGGCGGGTTCGACGGTGAGCATGTAGCAGGCGATGTGCTCCGGCCGGTGCGCCAGCGCGCTCTCCACGTCCGCCGTCCAGTCTTGGAGAGCCTGACCGGGAAGACCGTACATCAAATCCAATCCGACGGCCTCGAAGCCGGCTCGGCGTGCGTTCGAAAGGGCTGCATGTGCCTGTTGGGCCGAATGCATTCTCCCGAGCATCGCCAGATTCTTTTCCTGAAAGGACTGGGCGCCGATGTTGAGACGATTGACGCCGGCCGACCGGAAGCCCTTTAGCTTTTTGAAATCCACCGTGCCCGGGTTGGCTTCGAGGGTCACTTCAACCGACCCCTTGAACCGGAATTTCGAAAATAGGGAGTCGATGATTCCCTTGACTTCCGCCGGCTCAAGGATCGAAGGGGTGCCACCGCCGATGTAGATGGTGTCGAAGACCAGCGGCCCCGGATCCGCTGAGGAAATTTCGGAGAACAGAGCTTCCAGAAATGCCGGTTTGAGACTCAGGTCGGCGATTGAAAAAAAGTCACAATAGGCACATTTCCGCAAACAGAAGGGGACATGGACGTAAATGCCGCCGGACGGAGGGACGAGCGGTTTATTCATAGTGGGTCCACATCCGCAAGACTTTAACGATCATTTCTTTTTCCAGAACGGGATCAAGCATCCGCACTCAGCGTGCCCAGCCCCCGATCAGGTGCATGTGCAGGTGGAAGATCACCTGCCCGCCGCCCCGTTCGACGTTCACAAAGAGCCGGTAGCCGGAGGTTGCAATGTCGCAGCGGGCCGCCATGGCCTTGGCGGTGATCAGCATTTCACCGAAAACGGCTTGATCTTCGGGCGCGAGGTCGTTGACGCTGCGGATGTGCTTCTTCGGCACGATCAGCAGGTGCACCGGCGCCTGGGGGCGGATGTCCCGGAACACCACCAGGTGTTCGCTCGAGTGCAGCATCTCGGTGGATGTCTGCCCGCGAACGATCTGGCAGAAAAGGCACGGCGTTTCCATGTCCGCTGAATCTTCCCTATGTCCTTGCCGTCACTCGCGCCCGAGACCTCTTGATCGCTTGGGTCTTTTGGCCTTGTCCGACGTGTCGGAAAAGGCACCGAAAAAAGCATCCTCGTCAAACGCCCAACGGCCCGGCCGAAAGTGCCCCCTAAGGGAGCGCGCCAGTTCCTCCAGGTATCGCTCCCGCGGGACTTCGCGCGCCCCGAGGCGCATCAGGTGGCCGGTCGTCACCTGGCAGTCGATCAGGTCGAAGGAGAGGGCCTGCACGTGACGCACCAGTGCGGCGAGAGCCACCTTGGAGGCATCGGTGACGCGCGTGAACATGGACTCCCCGAAAAAACTCTTCCCGAGCGCAATCCCATATAGCCCGCCGGCAAGCCGCCCCCCCCGCCACACTTCCACCGAGTGGGCGAAACCGGCCCGGTAGAGCCCGCAGTAGGCCTCGAGCATCTCAGGCACGATCCAGGTGCCCTCGCCGCTTTCGCGGCGCACCCGGGCGCATTCGCCGACGACATCCGGGAAGGCGTTGTCCATGCTGAGGGTGAAGTCGGCCCGCCGGATCACCTTCGCCAGCGAGCGCTGGATGCGGAACTCCGGCGGATAGAGCACCAGCCGCGGGTCCGGGGACCACCACAGGATGGGCTCGCCCTCGGAATACCAGGGAAAAATGCCCGTGCGGTAAGCGAGCAGGAGCCGCTCCCTGCTCAGGTCGCCGCCCACCGCCAGCAATCCGTCGGCGGCGGCGAGCCGGGGCGGAGGAAAGGCAAGTTCCTCCGAGAGCGCAAAAACGGGCATGGACTTCAATCGAAGCGGAAGGTTATCTTGTCGTCGGCCAGGTCGAGCGCCACCTCGCCGCCTTTCTGGAGGCGTCCGAACAGAATGGCATCGGACAGGCCGTTCTTGATCTCGGTCTGGATGACGCGCGCCAGCGGCCGCGCCCCGTAGCGCGGGTCGTGCCCCTTTTTCGCCAGCCAGCCGCGCACCGCGGCCGTGTAGGCGAGCCGCACCTTCTTGACCGACAGCTGGCTGTTCAGCTCCTTCATGAACTTGTCCACCACCATCTCCATGATCGCCGGGCTCAGGGCGTTGAACCCGATGACATCGTCCAGACGGTTGCGGAACTCGGGGCTGAACATCTGCTCGACGGCCTTCTTGCCCTTGCCGGGTGTGTCGCGATGCGTGTCGCCGAAACCGATGGATTGCGCGCTCATCTCCCGGGTCCCGGCGTTGGAGGTCATCATGAGGATGACATTGCGGAAATCGGCCTTCTTGCCGCTGTTGTCGGTCAGAGTGGCATGGTCCATCACCTGCAGCAGGATGTTGAAAAGGTCGGGGTGGGCCTTTTCGATCTCGTCCAGGAGCAATACGGAGTGGGGGTGCTTGCGGATGGAATCCGTCAGCAACCCGCCCTGGTCGAAGCCGATGTAGCCGGGGGGGGCTCCGATCAGGCGGGCGACCGCGTGTTTCTCCATGTACTCGCTCATATCGAAACGGATGAACTCCACCCCCAGGGTGAGCGCCACCTGCCGGGCCACCTCGGTCTTGCCGACGCCGGTCGGCCCGGTGAACAGGAAGCAGCCGATGGGTTTGCCGGGGATTCCCAAGCCCGCGCGCGAACGCTTGATGGAGGTGACAAGCGAGCCGATGGCACCTTCCTGCCCGAACACCACCTCTTGCAGCCGGGCCTCCAGGTTTTCCAGCTTGCTGCGGTCGGAGGTGGAGACACTCTGCGTCGGGATGCGGGCCATCTTGGCCACGATCTTCTCCATGTCGGCGGGATTGATCTTTTTGCGCTGAGTGGAACCGGACAGCCGCACGCGGGCACCGGCTTCGTCCATGACGTCAATCGCTTTGTCCGGCAGGTAGCGGTCGTTTAAAAATTTGGCCGAAAGCTCGACCGCGGCCTTGAGCGCTGCATCGGTGTACCCGATCCCGTGGTGTGCCTCGTAGCGCGAGCGCAGCCCCTTCAGGATCAGGATGCTCTCGGCCACCGGCGGCTCGGGGATCTCGATCTTTTCGAAGCGCCGCGAAAGCGCCCGGTCTTTTTCGAAGTGGTTCTTGTATTCCTCGTAGGTGGAGGAGCCGATGCAGCGGATCTCGCCGCTGGTGAGCACCGGCTTCAGGATGTTGGAGGCATCCATGGAACCGCTGCTGGTGGCCCCGGCCCCCACGATGGTGTGAATCTCGTCGATGAAGAGGACCGAGTTGGGCCGCCGCTTGAGTTCGGCGATCACCCCCTTCAGACGCTGCTCGAAATCGCCCCGGAACTTGGTGCCGGCGAGCATCCCCACCAGGTCCAGGGCGTAAATGTGAACGTCCTTCAGGGGCTCGGGCACGTCCCCCCGGGCGATCTTCTGCGCCAAGCCCTCGGCCAGGGCTGTTTTGCCCACGCCCGGATCGCCGACGAACACGGGGTTGTTCTTGCGGCGCCGGCAGAGCACCTGCATGGTGCGCTCGATCTCGATCTCGCGCCCGATGAGGGGGTCGAGCTTGCCCTGGCGCGCCGTCTTGACGAGATCCGTCGTGAACATCTCGAGCGGGTCGCCCTTGCGCCGCCGCTCTTCCGTGCCGGGCCGCGCGGGCTGGTCAGGCGCATCCTCGCGTTCCTCGTAGGAGGCCTTGGGGATCTTGTGGGCGATGTAGTTCAGGACGTCCAGGCGCGCGACACCCTCGGAGCTGAGGAAATACTCGGCGTGCGAATCCTTTTCGAGGAAAATGGAGGCCAGGATGTCGCTGACCAGAACCTCGGGCTTGTCGGCCGACCGGGCATGGCTGACGGCCCGCTGGATCACGCGCTGGAAACCGATCGTCTGCTGCAGGACATATTCGCCGCCCTCGGGGATCTTGTCGATTTTTTCCTCGAAGAACCCCTCGATGTTGGAGAGCAGGTTCTCGACGCTGCCGCCGCAGTTCTCGATGATCTCGATGCCGCTCGGGTCATAGAGGATGGCGAAGAGGATGTGCTCGACACTCACATACTCGTGCCGTCTTTTCTTGGCCTCTCTCACCGCGAAGCCGAGGGTTGCAGAAAGCGCTTTGCTGATCATGGCCTATTCTCTTTCCAGGGTGCACTTGAGGGGAAATCCCTTTTCCCGTGCGATGCTGTGCACCATGTCGACTTTGGTTTCGGCGATCTCGAACGGATACAAACCGCACACCCCCACTCCGGTGTGATGAACGTTGAGCATGATGTGGGTGGCCTCCTCCTCGGATTTGCGAAACACGTGCTTGAGCACCTCCACCACGAACTCCATGGTGGTGTAATCGTCGTTGAGGAGCAGCACCCGGTAGAGCGGCGGCTCGTCGAGCTGGATGTCGCTCTCGGATTCGACGCGTTCACCGTGTTGGGGCTGATGTGCGCTCATGGGTTTCCTTGGCTCACCCGGGGATCCGGACCGTGGGGGCCTAACCGGCTGCCCGCCGCGCTGCGGCCGGCACCCTCCGGCAGCAGCCATCGACGGATCCTCCGCCGACCCGGTTGCAGTCCATAATAATCACTGCCGCAAGTTCTTGTAAAGGGCCGCCCCTTTTCCGGGCCGGCTCAGCGTCCGCAGCATTTCTTGTATTTTTTGCCGCTGCCGCACGGGCAGGCGGAATTGCGCCCGACTTTGTCGAGGCTGCGCTTGGCGGGCGCCGGCCGCTGCGGCTCGCCGCCGCCGGAGAACATGAGTTTTTGCTCCCGCGGTTTCTGGAGGGTCTCCAGCTTTTCAGGCTCGCCGATCTGCACCCGGAAGAGGATCCCCAGGGTCTCCTCCTCGACGCGTCCCATCAGGTTCTGGAACATCTCAAACCCCTCCTTCTTGTAAACCAGGAGCGGGTTCTGCTGGGCATAGCCCCGCAGCCCGATGCCCTCCTTCAGGTGGTCCATGGAGAGCAGGTGGTCCTTCCAGAGGTTGTCGACGGTCTGCAGCATCACGATGCGTTCCAGCTGCCGAAAGTTCTCGGCCCCGACCCGGGCCTCGCGCCCTTCGTACACCCGGACCGCCTCGGCGGCGATCATGTCGGCCAACGCGTCGTGGTTCATCTCCTGGACAGCCGTGGGGGTGAGGCCAGCCAGGCGGAGATTGAACTGCTTGTAGACGGCGTCGCTGATGGCCTTGAGGTCCCAGTATTCGGGATGGGTCTTCTCGTCGGCGAAAGTGTCGGCGACAACCTCCGCCGCACCCCGGATCATCTCCATGATCACGGGCCTGAGGTCCTTGCCCATCAGGATCTCGCGCCGCTGGCCGTAAATGACCTCGCGCTGCTGGTTCATGACGTCGTCGTATTCGATCAGGTGCTTGCGGATGTCGAAGTTGTGACCCTCCACCTTGGTCTGGGCGTTTTCGATGGCGCGGCTGATCAGGTTGTGCTCGATGGGTTCCCCGTCCCGCATGCCGAGCTTCTCCATGATGCCGGTAATGCGTTCGCCGCCGAAAATGCGCAACAGGTCGTCCTCCAAGGCCAGGTAAAAGCGGGACGAGCCCGGGTCCCCCTGCCGGCCGGAGCGGCCCCGCAGCTGGTTGTCGATACGACGGGACTCGTGGCGCTCGGTGCCGAGGATGTGCAGGCCGCCGCGTTCGACCACCCCTTCGCCCAGCACGATGTCCGTGCCGCGGCCGGCCATGTTGGTGGAGATGGTCACCCCGGCCTTCTGACCCGCCATGGCCACGATCTGCGCCTCCTTGTCGTGCTGCTTGGCGTTCAGCACCGTGTGCGGGATCCCCCGGACCTTCAATTTTTTGCTCAGCTGCTCGGAAATGTCGATGGAGATGGTGCCCACCAGCACGGGCTGGCCCTTGGCGTGCAGCGCTTCGATCTCGTCGATGACGGCCTCGAATTTCTCGCGCTTGGTCTTGTAGATCATGTCCGGGAAGTCAGTGCGCACCATGGGCTTGTTCGTGGGGACCACCACGACGTCCAGGTTGTAGATTTTCTTGAACTCCGCCGCCTCCGTGTCGGCCGTGCCGGTCATGCCGGCCAGCTTCTTGTACATGCGGAAGTAGTTCTGGAACGTGATGGTGGCCAGCGTCTGGTTCTCGTTTTCGATCTTGACCCCTTCCTTGGCCTCCAGGGCCTGGTGCAGCCCCTCGCTGTAGCGCCGCCCGGGCATCAGCCGGCCGGTGAACTCGTCGACGATAATGACCTCGCCGTCTTTTACGATGTAATCGACGTCCAGCTTGAAAAGCGCGTGGGCCTTGAGGGCCTGGGTGATGTGATGCAGCAGCTCGATGCAGCTGGGGTCATAGAGGTTTTCCACCTGCATGAGTTTCTCGCACCGCGAGACCCCCTCCTCGCTCAGGGTCGCCGCGCGCGCCTTTTCGTCGATCACGAAGTCCTTATCCCGCGTGAGCCGGGGGATCAGTCCGTTCACCTGGTAATACAGGTCGGTGGACTTCTCCGCCGGCCCGGAGATGATGAGCGGGGTGCGGGCCTCATCGACCAGGATGCTGTCGACCTCGTCCACGATGGCGTAGTTGAGCTCGCGCTGCACCAGGCTCTGCCGGTCGAACTTCATGTTGTCCCGCAGGTAGTCGAAGCCGAACTCGTTGTTGGTGCCGTAAGTGATGTCGGCGCCGTAGGCAACCTGACGCTCGGCGTCCGACATCCCGTGGACGATCGTGCCCATCTGCAGCCCGAGGAAGCGGTAGATGTGCCCCATCCACTCGGTGTCGCGCCGGGCCAGGTAGTCGTTGACCGTCACGATGTGCATTCCGCGGCCGCTCAGGGCGTTCAGGTAGGCCGGCAGGGTGGCCACCAGCGTCTTGCCCTCGCCGGTTTTCATTTCGGCGATCTTGCCCTGGTGCAGCACGATGCCGCCGATCAGCTGCATGTCGAAATGCCGCATCTTGAGGCTGCGCACCGAGGCTTCGCGCACGGCCGCGAAGGCCTCCGGCAGGAGGTCGTCGAGGGGCTCCCCCCGTTCGCTCCGTTCTTTGAATCGGCCGGTCAGGGTCCGCAACTGCTCATCGCTCATCGCCTGCATGGCCGGCTCGAGCGCGTTGATCCGATCGACGGCGGGCTGCATTTTTCTCAGCTCCCGCTCGTTCTTGCTGCCGAACATCTTGGTGAGAAAACTCATGGCCATGGAAAAGTAGTTCCTCTCTCTCGAAGTAGCACAACCACCTCAATTATATCAGATCTACGGCGGGTCTCAAGAATTTCGTTTGGACGCTCGATGGCTTCTTAAAAAACCCGATTTCGGCGTTGCGCCTCATCCCGCTGTCGCTGCGGCGTACTGCACGTACGCCTCACTCCACGGGATTCGCGCGCCTTGAACTTGGGCTTTTTACGAAGCCATCGGCTAGGATGGACGAAGGGGGATTTCGTCGCAGCACGAGGATGGCACCGTGCGCCATAACCTGGTTCCGACGACGCCTTCCTCAGTTGAGGAAATATTTTTCAGGATTGACCTGCACCCCGTAGATGGCAATTTCGTAGTGAACGTGGGGCCCGGTGCTGTTGCCGGTGTTGCCCACTAGGGCGATCGTCTCCCACCGGTTCACCTTTTCCCCTTTAAGTTTCAAAACCCGGCTGCAGTGCCCATAGGTCGTGGTGATTCCGTGGCCATGATCCACAACGACGGTCTTGCCGAGCAGGCCGTTGTTGCCGGCGAAGGTGACGACACCGGCGGCGGTGACGTAGATCGGGGTGCCCTCGCGGACCGCGATGTCAAAGCCCTTGTGGAACTCGCGCTGGTTGGTGAACGGTGAGGTACGCCAGTCGAATTTCGATGATACCCAGCATTCCGAATCCGGGTCGATCGGCCGGATCGTGGGCGTCGAGGCGAGCAGGCGTTGCTGCTTCTCTAAATGGGTGACGAGCGACGCGAAGCCGTTGTCCTGGTTCACCGTGGCCAGGTTGAGCTGCCCCATCTGGCTGCGCATTTCGCGGATCAGGCCGTTGCGCTGCTCGCTGAAGGCCGCTTTGGGGTCCATGGCCTTGGGGATCGAACCGCCGACCCCGAATAGGTTGCCCGCGTCCGGGCGTTTTTCGACGTCCGCCATGACCCGGATCTTTTTTTCGAACTGGTTCAGGGCCAGCAGTTTCTCCTTGAGCGAATTGATCTCGCCGGCAAAATCGCCGATCTGCTTGCGCTGCAGGTCGACCTCGTCGCGCTGGACCGCCAGTATGCCGGACAACTCCGCCTCCCGTTGCTGCAACTGCAGGGAGGCCCGTTTCAGCTGGACATAGTCGTACCCGACAAAGCCGGTCACCCCCATGAACGCAGCGGCCAAAACAGCCGCCCAGCGCAACGTCGATCTGGATGCGCAGAACTGTTTCGCCGGAGAGCCGCTATTGCTCAAAACGAGAAACGATATTTTTTTCCGCATAATGCAGCCGCCCTCCTTCCCGGAATCTGCAAAAAAAACCTCTGGGATGCATCACACCCAGAGGCCTACTGTGCGTCATCGGCAACCCGGCTGTCCTGTCCTTGATTCAAAGGCGTTAGACCCGAGGTTTTGCGCAGCCATCTTTCGGTGACATTGCCCTTTCGATTCGCAACTGGGAACACTTTATAGGGATATCGTCACAACCTTGTCAAGGCTTTAGTCGAACATAAAGCCTATCAATACATAACATTTTGATTATTTATATAAAAATAAATTTTTGGGGGGGGGCCAAAATGGGCGCCCCCTCGGTCTCCACAATCGAAAAAGCAGCTACCGCTTGAAATCATCAAATCCCGAGTTTGAACTTCAGCGACTTCAGGGTGTTTTTCATCAGCATGGTAATCGTCATCGGACCGACGCCGCCGGGAACCGGTGTAATCCACCCGGCGACCTGTTTGGCGGCATCAAAATCGACGTCGCCTTTAAGGATCGCAATTTTTTGGCCGGTCTTCTCGCTGACCTTCTCACCGACCCGGTTGACGCCCACGTCGATCACACAGGCCCCCGGCTTGATCCATTCCGGTTTCACCAGGCCCGGGACACCGGCCGCCACAATCAGGATGTCGGCCCGCTTGCAGTGGAAGGCGAGGTCCCGGGTGGCCGTGTGGACCACGGTCACGGTCGCGTTCGCCCCCTTGCCTTTCTGCAGCATCATGTTGGCAATCGGCTTGCCGACGATGTTGGAGCGGCCCACCACCACGACCTCGGCCCCGTCGGTCTTCACTCCGGCGCGCACAATGAGCTCCTGAATGCCGGCCGGCGTGCAGGGCGGAAACTTCACTTCGGAGCCGCCGATCATGAGGCGGCCGACGTTGATGGGGTGGAAACCGTCCACGTCCTTGTCCGGATCGATGGCGTTCAGCACTTTTTTCTCGTCGATGTGCTTCGGCAGGGGCAACTGGACCAGGATGCCGTGGATCGAGTCGTCCTTATTGTACCGGTCGATGAGTGCCAGCAGGTCCTTCTCGGAGACCGTGGCGGGCTGGTCGTCCTGGATTTCTTTATACCCGAGGCGGTGGGCGGTCTTGATCTTGAGGGTGACGTAGGAAATCGAGGCCGGGTTTGCGCCGACCAGAATGGTGACCAGGCCGGGCACGACCCCGTGCTTCTCCTTAATGGCCTTGACCTCGGCCGCAATCTCCTCCAGGATGGTCTCGCGGATTTCCGTTCCCATGATGAGTTTCGCTGTCATCCTTTTTCTCCTCTCTTGGGTTTGAGTTAAAAATTCCTCCTAAATCGAGCGATTGCGTCGATTCACATCGAGTCCCGCTGGGGTCTGCCGTCCGCACGGGCCGCCGCAATCTCTTCGCCGGCCGTCGCAACGGCAGCAGGGCCGCTCAGATAGTGCCGGAAAGCCCCGGAAGACAGCG
>DATITS010000112.1:0-10429 GCA_035467535.1 Desulfobacterales bacterium | reverse complement strand
TCGCGGCCCAAAACCCGGCTGAACTGGGGCATCACCCTGCCCTTCGACCCGAACTACGTCACCTACGTGTGGTTCGACGCCCTGTTGAACTACGTCTCCGGCCTCGGCTACCCGGACGGCGAACGCTTCCGCACGTTCTGGCCGGCGGCCCAGCACATCGTCGCCAAGGACATCCTCAAGCCCCACGGCATCTACTGGCCCACCATGCTGAAAGCGGCCGGAATTCCCGTCTACCAGCATCTCAACGTGCACGGCTACTGGAACATCGAGCAGAGCAAAATGTCCAAGAGCCTCGGCAACGTGGTCGAGCCGCTCCAGCTGAAGACCACCTACGGCCTGGATGCCTTTCGCTACTTTCTGATCCGCGAAATGACGTT
Organism: Desulfobacterales bacterium; assembly: GCA_035467535.1. Classification (GTDB taxonomy): domain Bacteria; phylum Desulfobacterota; class Desulfobacteria; order Desulfobacterales; family SpSt-501; genus SpSt-501. Next base: position 10,052 of record DATITS010000112.1, on the reverse strand, counting down.
CGGTCTGGATTCGAGCTTCAGCGAAACCGCGATGGTGCAGCGCATCAACGCCGACCTGGCCAACGACCTGGGCAATCTCTTTTCCCGGGTGGTCTCCATGACCCACAAGTATTTCGACGGGATCGCGCCGGAGGCCGACCCCGACGTCGCACGCCAGTACAGCTTGGGCCTCGGCGCCGACGCCCAGCGGACCATCGCCGCGTATGAACGCGCCATGACGGCATTCGAACTCCAGCGAGCGGTCGCCGCCGTCTGGGAATTCATCGGCCAGATGAACAAGGCCATCGACGTCTCCGCACCCTGGGAACTGGCCAAGAAGAAAACGACCCGCAAGCAACTGGAGGCCGTGATCTGCGCCCTGCTCAAGGGGCTGCGCCTGATCGCGGGCCTGATTTACCCGATCATGCCGGAGACGGCGGCACGCATGCAGAAACACCTGGGCCTGGACCCGGACGCCCCCTTCTATTTCCTGAAAGACCTTGAAAAGTGGAAAGCCCTACCGGCCGGTACACCGCTGCCGAAAACCGTCATGCTCTTTCCCCGCATCGAGACCGCCGCACCGCCCGCCGCACCCGCGGCCGATAGCGCTCAGCCCGCGCCGGCCCCGGAAATCAAACCGGAGATCACCCTCGATGACCTGCGCCGGATCGATCTGCGGGTGGCCACCGTGCTGAACGCGGAACCGGTGCCGAAGGCGAAAAAGCTGCTCAAACTGGAAATCGATCTCGGCGAACGCCGGACCATCGTCGCCGGCATCGCCGAACACTACACGCCCGAGGCCCTGATCGGCCGGCAGGTGATCATTGTCGCCAACCTCCGGCCGGCCAAGCTCATGGGGGTGATCTCCCAGGGCATGCTGCTCGCCGCCGGGCAGGACGCCGGGCCAGTGCTGATCATGCCGGACCAACCCGTCCCGCCGGGAACCGCGCTGCGATAGCAGCACCGGGCGCGATCGAAACGTCAAGGGGTGCGCGGCGGCATGCGCGGTTCCAGGCACGATTTTTGCTTGTTTATTCCAGTTCCCAATTAGGACACGCCGGACCCCAAATTCGAAATTCGAAGCACGAAATTCGAAATCAAATGCAAACGGAATAATTGCTTCACGAAGGGGAAATCCTCATGACTCGAACTTGGATCTTTTGCCTGCGGGGTGCCCGGATGGGGGCACTGCAGACCCTCATCGGCTCGGCCCTCCGGCTCGGGTGCCGGCTGCACGCAGCCGTGTATTTCGGCCGCAGCCTGGCGAACGTCCCGGCCGGGTCGCTGGTGGTGTTCCCGCTCCGGGCCACCCTTCTCGGCTGTGGCATCTCCGGGATCGTGGCCTTCAAACGCCAGGCCCCGGCCTTGCAAACCCTGCCCGTGGCGCCCCTCTCGGCGCTGGCGGAGCGCGTTCGGGCCCACAATTTCGACGCCTGCCAAAAAAGCGGGATTTTCCAGGCCGACACCTACCTGGGCGGCGGGGAGTGCATTGCGGAGGTGCTGCGATTGGCGCGTGAGTGCCGACGCCCGGATCCCTTCTGCACGCTCTTCGGCGACGCAACCCTCCAGGCGCGCGTCGACGGTATCGCGGTCTCACTGGCCGAGTGTCTGGCCGGCGACGTCCGCCGCTTCGACGAGCAGATCGGGCGGCTTCCCGCTGCGGAGGCCGACCTCGTCTCCCAGCGCATCGAGCACCTCAAGGACGCCGTCTGGTGCCTGCGATCCGAAGTCCTGGGCAACATCACCAAGGTGCGCGACCTCCTGGCCGGCTCCGACAACGCTGCCGCCGCCGTCAAAGTCTTTCGCGACATCAACGCGGTCCTGAACAGCATCGACCGCATGGAGGTGCGGGGCCGGGACTCCGCCGGGATCTCGCTCCTGTTCGCGCTCGGTGCTGCCGACTACGAGCACTTCAGCGCCGTGCTGGGCGAGCGCCGACTGCAGGAGGAATTCGCCCGCCGTTTGTCCCTGCAACCCCTTCTGAACCAGGGAATCGCCGCCCATCGCCACGAAGATACCGTCGCCGTCACGTTCACCTACAAGGTTGCGGTTGAAATCGGCAGCCTGGGTGACAACATCCGGTTCCTGCGCCGCGCCATCACGGACGATCCCCTGCTGCACGCCATCGCCGCCTTCCCGGCCGAGTTCCACACGGTCAACGCCCACACCCGCTGGGCGTCGGTCGGGGCCATCACCGAAGCCAACTGCCACCCGGTCGACAACCGGGCCGCGGCGGGTGCCGCCGGCGAAACAGGCATCATCCACGCCTGTCTGAACGGCGACATCGACAACTTCCATGAACTCAAAGAGGCCTTCGAACGCAGCGGTGGCCGCATCCACGCCGATATCACCACCGACACCAAGATCATTCCGCTGCAAATCGAGCACTACCTGCGGCAGGGGTTCGGGGTCGCCGAGTCCTTCCGGCGCGCGGTGGGCGATTTCAAGGGCTCCCACGCCATCGCCATGCACACGAGCCTCGCGCCGGGCCAGCTCTTTCTCGCCCAGCGCGGCAGCGGACAAGCCATCTTCGTCGGCATCGCCCCGGACCATTACATGGCCACCTCGGAGGTCTACGGGTTCATCGAGGAGACCTCCGCCTACGTCCGGCTCGACGGCGAATCCGTTGTGGACGGCAACGCCGGCAAGACCCAGGGCCAGCTCTTCGTCCTGGACCAACAGGCAGCCGGCGGCCTGCAGGGGATCACCGCCATGCGCTACGACGGGAGCCCCGTGGCGCTCACGGATCAGGACCTCAAGACCACGGCGCTCACCTCGCGCGATATCGATCGCCAGCACTATACGCACTATTTTCTGAAAGAGGTCTCCGAGTCCCCCGCCTCGGTGGAGAAGACCCTCCAGAACCGCTGGAAAATTCAGGACAACGGGCAAAAACGCCTTGTTACGGCCCTCGATGAAAAGGCGGTGCCGGCGGCGGTCAACCGCGCCATCGCCGACGGGAGCATCCAGCGCATCTTCTTCATCGGCCAGGGCACGGCCGGTGTAGCGGCGCTGGCCTGCGCCAACATCCTGCAGCACTACCTGAACACCCCCGGCGTACAGGTCCAAGCGCTCAAGGCCTCGGAGTTCAGCGGCTTTACGATGAGCGAGGCCGCCGAGGACGGGTCGATGGCGGACGCGCTGGTCGTCGCCATCAGCCAGTCCGGGACGACCACCGACACCAACCGCTCCGTCGACATGGTGCGGGAACGCGGGGCCCGCACGCTGGCCATCGTCAACCGCCGGGACTCCGACCTTACCTTCAAGGTGGACGGCGTGATCTACACGAGCAGCGGCCGCGACATCGAGATGTCGGTCGCGTCCACCAAGGCCTTCTACGCCCAGATCACCGCCGGCGCGCTGCTCGCGCTGCACATCGCCCGGCTGAAAGGCCGCCGGGACGAGGCGTTCGTTTCCGGCCAGATCCAGCGGCTGCTCGAAATGCCGGACCACATGCGCCGGGTCCTGGCGATGGCCGAGCGCATTCGGGCCTCGGCCGAGCGGCTGGCCGTCACGAAGACGTACTGGGCCACCGTCGGCAGCGGGCCCAACAAGGCCTCCGCCGACGAAATCCGCATCAAGCTGAGCGAGCTCTGCTACAAGACCATCTCCTCGGACTTCGTGGAGGACAAGAAGCACATCGACCTGTCTTCGGAGCCCCTGATCATCGTCTGCGCCGCCGGGGCGCGCCCCACCGTCATCGGCGACATCGTCAAGGACACCGCCATCTTCAAGGCGCACAAGGCCACCCCGGTGGTGATCTGCGACGAAGGCGAGGAGCGGTTCGTGCCGTATGCGGAGGACGTCTTCCAGGTCCCGAAGGTCGACGAACACCTGGCGCCCATTCTGAACACGCTGGTCGGCCACCTCTGGGGGTATTACGCCGCCCTGTCCATCCACGAGGGTTCACGCTTCCTCTTCGGTCTCCACGAGGGCGTCCAGCGCGCCGTCAGTGACGCCTCCGCGCGCGGGGTGGACATGTTCGAACTGGTCCTGGAAAAGGGGTTCCGGGAGCAGATCGCCGAGTTCTATGCCGAATTCCGCCGCAAGCGCAGCCTGAAGCAGTTCCCCGTTACCGTGGGCTACGACGCCAGCTCCGATCTCACGCTGCTGCTCAAATATCTGGCAAGCCGGCTGCCGGCGTCCGATTTCGAACTCGACTTCGGTCTGAAGGGCACCGCCGCCAACATGGTCCAGGTGCTGCTCCACCGGCTGGGGGACGCCATCGGCTTCCTCGCCCGTCCGGTGGATGCCATCAAACACCAGGCCAAGACCGTCACGGTGGGCACCAGCCGCCTCAGCGAACCGCAGCCGGGCGGCATCCTCTTCGCGGCGCTGGCCGCGGAGAACTTCTCGGAGACCCAACTCACCCCGTCCAACGCCATGGTCCTCAAAAACCTGCAAGGGGTCATCCGCGACATCGAGGGATCGGTCCTCTACCGGATTTCCGGTCTGAACCTGCTGGGCGAACCGGACGAGACCAGCGCCATCGAGGTCCTGAACAAGCGCGGCACGACCAGCGTGATCCCCTCCCGGGTCGAGACCGACAAGACCCTGAAAGGCTCCAAACGCACCATCGTGCGCCAGGGCAACGTCTACGTCGGCAAGGGCCGCAAGGACGACCGCAGCATCCTGGTGGTCCCGCTGCTCTCCTCGGCGCCGGCCCGGCCGAACAGCATCGAGCATCTGCTGCTGCTGCACATCACCTTCAAGGAGACCGTGCCGCTGAACGTGAAGATGCGTGCCCTCGGCGGCAAATACGAGCACATCCGCAACATCGTCCAGGAAAACAGCATCGGCTGGAGCGACGGTCTGCTGGAGCTTGTCGAGATCGACGAGCTCTTCGGGCGCTCGGCGGAAAAAGTGGGCGAATTCATCGTGGCCAAGGTGAAGAGATAGGGCTATGAAAAAGTACAACCTGCTTCTGGTCGATGACGACCCTATCATCCTGGAAGGCCTCGGAGAAGACCTCGAAAACCACGGCTACCTCGTGACGCGCGCCGGCAGCGGCGAACGGGCGATAGAGCTGCTGCACCACTCCAATTTCGACCTGATCATCACGGACCTGGTCATGGAGAAAACCGACGGAATCCAGGTGCTGAGGCACTCGAAGGAAACCAACGCCACCGTCATGGTGATCGTCCTGACCGGCTTCGGCAACATGCTGTCGGCCATCGAGGCGCTGCGGAACCAGGCGGATGACTACATGCTCAAGCCCTGCGAGTCCGCCGAGGTGTTCTTCCGCGTGGAGCGCTGCCTGGAAAAGTACGAGCTGGCGCGCCGCATCACCCTCTACCAGAAAATCCTGCCCATGTGCTGCGTCTGCAAGAAAATCCGTGACGACACGGGCCGGGAGCCCGGCCGCGGGCCATGGGTACCCGTGGAGCAGTTCATCCACGAGCAGGCCCAGCTGGACATCACCTCGAGCTATTGCCCGGAATGTGCCCAGCGAACCCTGCAGCAGCTCATAAAAAAATAACGACTTGCCGCGTTGATTGCCTGAACCCTGAACCCCGATCCCTGGGTAGCTACCTTATGGAGGTGCTCACGATGCGTCGAAAGACGATCCGACCCGTGGCGGCCCTGCTCGCATGGGCGCTGTTCATGTTTGCGACCGCCGCATCATCTGCAACCATCGAGTGGGAGATCATCACGGGCCTGAACACCGGTGCCCGGCCTTTGGACGTAGCCGTTTCCGCCGACGGGAGATCGGTGTTCGTGCTGAGCGACGACGGTGTTCTCTCCATCTACACCAGCGACGGCGCCCTTACCGAGAAAATAAACCTGGGAACCCAGGCGGAACAAATTGCCGTGGCGCCGGACGGTGAGCGGCTTTATGTGACCCACCGGCAGGCCAAACGGGTCGACGTGGTCCAGCTCGATTTCGTGCGCGACATCAACACCGTCGGGGCCCCATCCAAGGGCCGTGAGAAGGCACCGGTGACGATCGCGGTGTTCAGCGATTTCCAGTGAGCGTATTGCGCGGGCCTTGCGCCCGTCCTCGAGCAGGTGCTCGAGACCTTCCCCGACAAGGTTCGGATCGTTTTCAAGAACTATCCTCTGGTGAAAATCCACAAGTTCTCCGGCAAAGCGGCGTTGACGGCCTATGCCGCCCACCTGCAGGGCAAGTTCTGGGTCGTGCACGACGAATTTTTAAAGATCCCGGACCAGTTGAACGACGAGAAGATCCAGGAAATCGTGCGCGCGGCAGGGCTCAACGAGGAGCAGCTGGAAAGGGACCGCAACAGCCAGCGCGTGGTGGACCACGTGCAGAAGGACTTGGACGAAGCCTATCGCCTCGGCGTCAACAGCGTGCCGACCGTGTTCGTCAACGGCAAGCGTCTGCGGGACCGCAGCTTCGATTCCCTGGCCGCGGCCGTCGAAAAGGAACTCAAAAAAAAACCCGCTAAAAAATAGAGCATCAAGGTTTTCGTTGGGAGTACGCGAGCGCGGCGCGGATGAAGTCGCGGAACAATGGGTGCGGCGCCATCGGCTTGGACTTGAATTCGGGATGGAACTGGCAGCCTAAAAACCAGGGGTGCTCCCGGAGCTCGACGATTTCCACCAGGTCCCCGGTGGGCGACATCCCGCTGAAGAGCAGCCCCTTGTCCGCCAGCCGAGCCATGTAATCATTGTTGAACTCGTAGCGGTGGCGGTGGCGCTCCGCGATCTCATCAGACCCGTACGCCTGCCGGGCCAGGCTGCCGGCCGTGAGCCGGCAAGGGTAAGCCCCCAGCCGCATGGTGGCGCCCTTTTCAGAGGAGGCGTCCCGGCGCTGAACCGTGCGGCTGCGTTCGTCGAACCATTCCGTCATCAGGTAAATCACCGGATCCGGGGTGAGTTCGTTGAACTCGGCGCTGTTGGCGTTCTTCAATCCCGCGACGTGGCGCGCGAACTCGATGACGGCGATCTGCATCCCCAGGCAGATCCCGAAGTAAGGCACTTTGTTTTCCCGGGCATACCGGGCAGCACAGACCTTGCCTTCAACGCCGCGGCTGCCGAACCCTCCGGGCACCAGAATCCCGTCCGCCCCGGCCAGCAATTCCCCGCAGTTGCCTTCGGTCAGCTTTTCGGAGTCCACGAAGTACAGGCGGACCTTGCTGCGGTTGGCCACCCCTCCGTGGTGCAGGGCTTCGTTCAGGCTCTTGTAGGACTCGGTCAGGTTCACGTATTTGCCGACGATGGCGATCGTGACCTCGTGCTGCGGCTCCTTAAAATGCTGCACCAGTTCCTCCCAGGCTTCCAGTTTGGGCGCCCGGGTCCAGATGTTGAGAAGCTCGATAATCTTACCGTCCAGCCCTTCATGGTGGAAGACGAGCGGGACTTCGTAGATGCAGCCGACGTCCTTGGCCGTAATGACGGCATCCTCCCCGACGTTGCAGAACAGGGCGATCTTGGACTTGAGCTCCTTGGACAGGAAGCGGTCGGTGCGGCACAGCAGGACGTCCGGCTGGATGCCGATGCTGCGCAACTCCTTGACGCTGTGTTGGGTGGGCTTGGTCTTTACCTCGCCGGAGGTGCTGATGTAGGGCACAAGGGTCAGGTGGATGTAGAGCACGTTTTCCTTGCCCACGTCCGTCCGGAACTGGCGGATGGCCTCCAAAAAGGGCAGGCTCTCGATGTCGCCGACCGTGCCGCCGATTTCAACAATGACGATGTCGACCCCGTTGGCCACCTGCTTGATGCAGTGCTTGATCTCGTCGGTGATGTGGGGGATGACCTGCACCGTGCCGCCCAGGTAGTCCCCCCGCCGCTCCTTGGTGATGACCGAGTGGTAGATCTTGCCCGTGGTGAAATTATTGCTCTTGCCCATGGTGGCGCGGGTGAAGCGCTCGTAGTGGCCCAGGTCCAGGTCTGTCTCGGCACCGTCGTCGGTGACGAACACCTCGCCGTGCTGGAACGGGTTCATCGTGCCGGGGTCCACGTTGATGTAAGGGTCGAGCTTCTGGAGCGTGACGGTAAGACCGCGGCTTTCCAGGAGCGCACCGATCGACGCGGAGGCGAGCCCCTTGCCGAGGGAAGAGAGAACCCCGCCGGTCACAAAAATGAATTTGGTGTTGAACGGCATGCATGCACCTCGATCGCTGTTCTGCAGCGCCCTATCCCGCCGGTCAGAAAATGCTCGTACAGAACCGCCCGGCCCCGCCAAGCTGCTCTTCGATCCGGATCAGCTGGTTGTACTTGGCGATCCGGTCGCTGCGGGACATGGAGCCGGTCTTGATCTGGCCGCTGTTGACCCCCACGGCCAGGTCGGCAATGAAGGTGTCTTCGGTCTCCCCCGAGCGGTGAGAGATAACCGTGGTGTAGCCGGCCTGGTTGGCCAGGTCAATGGCCTCCAGGGTTTCGGTCACCGTTCCGATCTGGTTGAGCTTGATCAGGATTGAGTTGCCGATCCCCTTCTCGATCCCCTTCTGGAAGATCGTGGGGTTGGTCACGAAGATGTCGTCGCCGACCAACTGAACGGTGCCGCCCAGGCGGTCCGTCATCCGTTTCCAGCCGTTCCAGTCGCCCTCGGCCAGCCCGTCTTCAATGGACAGGATGGGGTAGCGCTCCACCATGGAGTCCAGCATATCGATCATCTGGTCGGAGGAGAGGGTTTTCCCCTCGGATTTCAGGGCGTATTTCCCGTTGCGGTAAAACTCGCTGGAGGCGACATCCATGCCGAGCCCGATCTCTTTGCCGGGGCGGTAGCCGGCCGCCTGGATGGCCTCCATGATCAACTGCAAGGCGGATTCGTTGGAGTCCAGGTCCGGGGCGAACCCGCCCTCGTCCCCCACGCCCGTGTTCAAATGGCGCTGCTTGAGAATCGACTTGAGGCAGTGGAAGGTCTCGGCCCCCATTTGAACCGCCTGGGAGAAAGAGGCCGCCCCGAAGGGGATGATCATGAATTCCTGGAAATCCAGGCTGTTGGATGCATGGGCCCCACCGTTGATGATGTTCATCATGGGAATGGGAAGGGTGCGGGCGGCAAGCCCCCCAAGATACCGGTAGAGCGGCAGCCCGTAGGCGTCGGCCGCCGCCCGTGCCGCGGCCATGGAAACCCCTAGGATCGCGTTGGCGCCGAACTTGGCCTTGGTGGGGGTGCCGTCGAGGTCGATCATCCGCTGGTCCAGGGCGCACTGGTCCGCAGCGTCCAGGCCCAGCACCTGCGGAGCGATACGGGTCATGACGTTGCCGACCGCCGTGACGACCCCTTTGCCGCCGTAGCGCTTGGAGCGCTTGTCGCGCAGTTCCAGGGCTTCCCGCGTGCCGGTTGACGCCCCGGACGGTACCGCGGCGCGGCCCATGGCGCCGCAGGCCAGGTGCACGTCCACCTCGACGGTCGGGTTTCCGCGTGAGTCGATGATCTCTCTGGCCTTCACTTCAACGATTTCGGTCATGGGTTCCTCCGGGGCTCTCAGCTGCAGCAGCGTGGTTGCAGAAGGGCTTTTTATTGACAAATTAGAGGGAAATGTTACTCTGATCGATCGGCGAAGTCAAGTGAGCAACCGCCGTCCGAATCCGTCTCCGCCGGGGGGCTCATGGAAGCAAAAAGCAGAGATTTCTACTCCGAGGCCCATCTGTTTGTGGCCGCCATCCGCGTGCACGAGCACAGCCATGCCGCCCCCCCGACCCTCGACGACATCGCCCGAATGCTCTCCTTTTCAGCGGAACAGGCGGGGTTTGTGTCCCGCCGCCTGGAGGAGCTCGGCATCGTGGAGGCGGTCGCAAGCTCCTTCGGCACGCGCTTTTTCATCCGCGACCACCGCAAGCTGGAGGAAATCCCCCGCGGCGAGCTCGGCCGCCGGCTCGAGGAGGAAGTGAAAAAGTTTCAGGACATGCAAAAGACGATCACCCGCCGGGTCGAATCCTTTCACGCCGAGCAGGCGGGAAAGAAAAAAAACCTGTTCGCGGAGATGGAGAAAAAACTCAAAGAGGAGATCGAGAAAAAATCCAACCCCCCCACCTGAGCTCTTGAACCGCCTCGCACACCCAACCTTCCAGTATTTCTCTCAATTTTTTGCTTGACAGACCAACCGCTTTGTCATTTACTACATAAATACGGTTCACCGCTTGTCCTACCGTCCCGAGGA